>NYVS01000065.1 GCA_002684755.1 Phycisphaerae bacterium | reverse complement strand
GCGGTGCAGGCGATCCGGATCTGCAGCGTTTCGCCGGTGGGCGGCAGATTCGTCGTCGCATCGAGCACGCGTGCGGTGCAGAGGCCGTCGGCGATCCTGAAGGGCGCGTCAAGCGAGCCCGAGGCGACGTCCTCGATCCAGTCGTCGGAGGCCAGGATCGACGACAGGACCAGTTCGAGTCCGCTGTCCGCGGTCCGCCTCGCCTGGGCGGCGTCGCTGATCCGGGCCGAGACCGGCACGGATTCCCGTCGTCCGTCGAGGAAGGTCGCGACCATCATGAGGCCGATCGCGAGGGCGACGAGGACCAGCACGAGCGCTGCGCCACGTGGCGTCCGTCGATGAAGTCGATGGTCGGTCGGATGCATCGTCATGCTCCTCATGGTCGCCATGCCTCGGGGTGAAGGTCGTGGCAGGAGACGATCGCGGTCGCCTCCAGCGGACCGGTCGCGAGATCGAACGTGAGGTCGACGCGAATCTCCCGGGACCGTGGATTCGAGATCGTGGATCCGATCACGGTGTCGAGAAGTCCGTCGACGAGCACGTCCCGGTGCAGGATTCCCGCGTCGTCGGCGTGTCTGAAGGCCTCGTCCAGTTCGATCGCGCCGGAGATGGGACGGTCGTGTTCGGCGCGTTCGAGCGGGGTCCAGTCGTCGGGGAACCGGATCTCGGAACGCAGGAGTTCGCCGCGGATGGGATCGAATTCGAGCCAGCGAAGTTCGCTCGGCTCGACCCGACCACCGGGAACGAGATCGCCGTTCCAGAGCACCATCGCCCGACCGTCGTCGCTGCGTTCGAGAACCGATGCGATGCCCGAGAGATCCTCGGTCAGCCGGCCGTGAGTGGCCGCGGTGGCGAGGAGTCCGGTCCTGGTGTCGGAACCAAGCGCGATTCCGGTCGCGATGCCGCCGAGCATCGCCGCGACGCCCGCAGCCACCAGGACGGTGATCGCGAGCGAGAGGACCAGCTCGAGCATGGTGAATCCGCGTCGTCTCATGAATCCTGTTCCGGGTCGGGAATCCAGCGGGAGATCGATCCGGTGGTCCGTTCCTCCCGGTCGAAGATCTCCACGACGACCAGGCGGCCGGCGATCTCGATCGACTCGAAGACGGTCCGCCCCCGTCGTTCGATTCGCACACGACGTCCGACGCGCTGCATCGCGGGGGCGAGGAAGACGCCTTCGGCATCCACCAGTTCGCCGGGGGCCTCCTCGTGGCCGTTCCAGTCGTCGATGCGATCGGAATCGGAGCCGAGCACGCGGGCGAGCAGATCCTCCGCCGCCACCGTGGCCGCGAGTTCGTCGGCGGCGACCTCCGCGTGGGCTCGACCCGACGCGACCGCCGAGAAGACCGCGGTGATCGCGACCGCGAGAATCGCCGAGGCGACGATCGATTCGACGAGCGTCAGGCCGCGAGGTGCGGCTCCGGGACGTGTTCCACGCATGTTCTCCTCCTCAGGTCGGATCTCGAGCGGTCTCGAGCCGGCCTTTCTGGAATCGGCTCGATCCGGCCGGTGCCCGTGACGGCCCGGCCGGTCGTCGGCCTGCGGCGGGTTCTCGGGTCCTCGCCGCCGGGGAATCCCGCATGACCGGGACGACCGGACGTCCGAGAGCGACCGGCGCGGGCCTGCACGGCTTGCGACTTCGGCGTCCGGTCGCGACGATGCCGGGATGCTCCGTCTGCTCACCCGCTATCTGGCGGGAGAACTCCTCAAGACGATCCTGCTCACCACCCTCATTCTCGTGGCGGTGATCGCATTCGGCACCGCCATCAAGCCCCTTTCCCGGAATCTGCTGGGGGGGGCGGACATCCTGAAGTACGTCTTCTTCGCCGCGGTACCGATGCTGGAGTACGCCCTGCCGTTCGCGGCCGGATTCGGCGCGACGCTGGTGATGCACCGCCTCGCGACCGACAACGAGATCCTCGCGATGGGGGCGAGCGGGCTGTCGCCGAGCCGCATCTTCCGACCGATCTTCGTGCTGGCGGCGGTGCTGCTGCTGGTGATGCTCGCCCTCGTGGAGTTTCTCATCCCGATGTTCTGGTCGAGGATGGAATCGCTCCTCGCCCACGATGTGACCCGCCTGCTGGCCTCCGCGGTGGAACGCGGCGAGGCATTCTCGATGGGGGACACCCGGATCTACGCCGACGATGTCGTCGTCCAGGAGGCCCCCGAGGGCTCGACCGCGGACACCCGGCTGGTCCTGGTCGGCGTGGCCGCGTTGCAGCTCGATTCCTCCGGGAAACCGGAAACGGAATTCACCGCCGACTACGCCACCATGGATCTCTATCGCCTCGATGGGCGATCGGTGCTGAAGCTCGTGCTGGGTGATGCGACGCTCTTCCGAGCGGGCGATTCAACCCTGGTCCGCCTTCCGACGGCCGAGCCCCGGGCNATCGACCTCGGCCGCGGCTTCCGGCTCGGCGTCAAGATGCTCACCCTNCCGGANATGTANCGNGTCAAGGCGGAACCGACCCGGTTTCCCGGGCTCGCNGACAGCGTCGGTCGACTCGAGGATCTCCTGCGTCGCGANGCGACGCACCGCCTGCTCGCGGANNCGCTCNNNGCCGGTGAATCCATCGGACTCCGCGACGTCACCCGGGATGCGACNTGGCGGATCGTCTCGCAGGAAGGCNTGACGTNCGAGGANGGAATCTTCGAGATCGAAGCGCCGACGGTNGANCTGGTCTTTCCCGACGGCNGAACGGCNCGGGCGAGGGGTTCCGGTCTCCGGCTCGAGGAGGCATGGCGNGACGGNGAAGTGGTGTTCGACGCCGAACTNNTGGAGCCCGTCGNGGTCGACGCAGGTTCGGCCGGAGGACGGGTCGTCCCCGCGAAGATCCGGAACCTGGTCGTGCCCGCGGGCCGCGNCGACTTCGACGAGGAGGCGGCGCCGGCGGAGATCGTCGCCAGCGCCCGCGGCATGGACGTGGCCTCGATCGCCTCGGCGTCACTCGGCTCGAAATTCGAATCGACGCTCGCGGCCCACGAGCGTGCGGTTCAGGATCTGATCTGGGACATCGACGGTCGGCATCAGCAACGGCTGGCGCAGGCCTGCATGGGGCCGCTGCTCCTGATCCTCGGATCGATCCTCGCGGTCCGGATGCGCACCTCGCCGCCGCTGACCGTGTACGTCTTCGCGTTCATCCCCGCGATTCTCGACATCGTCCTCATCTCGGGTGGCGAGCAGGCGCTCCGCCGCGAGCCCGACCCCTGGGGATACGTGCTCATCTGGTCGGGCAATCTCATCCTCGGCGGAACCTGCCTCTTCGCGTGGTCCCGCCTTCGCCGCAACTGAATCGAAGTTCATGCTGCTTCTCGACCGTCACATCATCCTTCGATTCCTCGGGAACTTCGCCCTCCTGTTCACGCTGTTGTTCGTGTTCGCGATCTCGATCGACGTGGTCGTCCAGTTCGACGAGTTCATCGAGGCGGCGGAGTTCGTGGCGGAACGAGATGGTCGATGGGTCCCGGTCGTCTTCGCCGAGGCCGTGCTGGATTTCCACGGCCCGCGGATCTTCCAGTTCTATGCGTTCATGGTGGGCCTGGTCGGCGTGGCGGCGGCGGGGTTCACGCTGGTGCAGATGCACCGGAGCCGTGAACTGGTCGCGATCATGGCCGCGGGCATCCCGTTGCACCGGGTCGCCGCCGCGATCATCGCGGCCCAGGTCGGCCTGGTGCTGTTGCAGCTGGTGGATCAGGAGATCATCCTTCCGAGGCTGGCCACGAAACTGAATCGCGTCCACGATCGCGTGCTCCAGCCCGGGGTGGAGACCTTCGAAGTACCACTCGCCCGGGATGCGCAGGGCGCGCTGCTCTTCGCGTCCTCGGTCGATCCCAATGCCGGAACCGCGCGGTCGATGCTGGTCCTGCGACGGGGCGAGACGGGCGTCGCCGAGGAACGGATCACGGCGCCCTCCGCGACCTGGGACGACGAGATCGAGGGATGGCGGCTCGAGGGCGGCCGCGTGGTGGGGACCCGCACCGGGGACGACGGACGTGTCGCGATGCGAAGCGAGATCGACGTCTGGGAGACCGATCTCTCGCCCCGGAAACTGCTCGCGCGACGCAGCAAGAACTTCGCCCAGATGCTCTCGGTCAGTCAGCTTCGATCGATGCGGGGAGACGGCGGGGCGTCCGACGGTGGCCTCGACCGGGTGATCTTCGGACGGTTCAGCGGCGCGCTGGTGAACCTGCTGGTGATGGCGATCGTGGTGCCGTTCTTCCTCGAACGAACCGCGGCGGTGAACATGCTCGGGCAGTCGATGAAGGCGGCGGTGGCCGCGATCGGGATTCTCGTCGGCACGCTGGCGGCGACCACCGTGGCGATCGGCGACCTCCCGCCCGGCGTGGGGGCGTTTCTGCCGGTCGCGATCCTCCTCCCGGTCGCCTTCGGTCGGCTCGCGTACCTTCGAAGCTGAGCCACCGAACCCCAATCGCGTCATTCCCCGGGGGGCATGCTCCAGCGAAGCGAGGGATCGATCGGATCGATCGCATCCGCCGGGACCATTCGCCGCGCGAGTCGATCCATCAGAAGTCGCTCGATCGCGAGTCGCGCCGCCGCCTCGGCCTCGGCCCTTCCGGCATCGAGGGGCACGCCGGTTCCGGGCCGCTCCGCCTCCACCAGGATCAGCAGCGTCCGGCCGTCGATTCGGACCGGGTCGGAGACTCGTCCGATCTCGGCGTCGAACACCGCCTTGCGGAATGCGACCGGCCAGGAGGGATCGAGTCGACTCACGGGCGCGAGCAGGCCGCCTCGATCCGCGCTGGCGTCCAGACTTCGTTCGACCGCGACGGTCGCGAACGGCGTCCCGGCATCCAGTCGGCGACGAGCGTCCGACGCGGTGCGGAGATCCTCGACCACCACGATCCGCGCAACTCGTCGCGGACCATGGGCGAGATCGTGGGCGCCCTCGAGCGCCGCGTCGGTGATCTCGACCTCGTCGGCGACCAGTCGCCTCAGCAGCGCGGTGCGGCGGAGCAGGGCTTCGAAGCGAATCGGTCCGAGACCGCGACTCCGCCGGAGTTCATCGAGCAGGCGTTCGGCGCGATCCGGATCGTCCGCGAGGGTCGCGGTGAGAAGATCCCGTTCACGCTGGAGGTCATCGGCATCGATCACGATCCCCTCCCGGGCGGCGGCGCGGGCGAGTCGGGCGTCGAGCACCTGCTCGCGAACGATCCGCCCCCCGACGGCCTCGAGCAACCGGGGTTCGATCTCCTTGATGGTGACGCGTTCGCGATCGACGATGGCGATCGGGCGGGGCGGCGGGGCGGCCGGGACGTCGTACCGGGCCGTGCCGTTCGACGGAGGGGCGTCGCATCCGCCGAGTCCCAGCACGGGGAGCAGGAGTACCGCAGGAAGGCGGAGGGCCTGGATGCGGCGGACCTGGATGCGGCGAACCGAGGCCAGGCGAGGTTGGAACCGTGCGGGGAGGATCGGCATGCGTCGAGGCTCCCACGGGGGGCCTCCATTCGTCAAGCGCGTCGAGGTGACGTACGCTCCGGGAATGTCCGAGTCGAAGTCCGGAAAGGTCGTGGTGTGTCCGTATTGCGGGAAGGGTCAGCCGGCGTCCGGCACCTGCGTGGCCTGCAACGGTGAATTCTCGCCGCTCAGCCGCCAGGCGACCCAGAACGAGATGGGGCCCTGGTTCATCCGCGATGAATCCCGGCCTTTTCGACCGGGGGTCGCCTACGAGCGTCTCCTCGCGATGATCGACGAGTCGCGGGTCACGCGATACACGGTGCTGCGCGGGCCCACGACGGGACAGTTGTGGACGGTCGCGAAGTGCGTGCCGTGCGTGGCGCACCATCTCGGCGACTGTCATGCCTGCCGGGCGAAGATCGAGCCGCATCTCGCGTCGTGTCCGGCGTGCGGGGTCCGGTTCGGCGCGTGGCTCGATCGAAATCACCTCGGGCTTCCGGACATCCGCCCGCTGCCCTGGGATCCGGACGGCAGCGAGGATTGACCACGACATCGCGGGCTCACGGACGAATGACGAATCCACGGGTTCCGAACACCGCCACGGGTGATCGGCTCGTCGCGATCGCCTCGATGAGTTCGGCCGTGAGCAGCGGATCCGACCAGCCAGCCACCCGCCACCGATCAAGCATCGCGCGGTCCACGTAGACGTGGGTGAATCCCGCTTCGGCGAGGGCGTCGAGGGCCGCCTCGGCCCGCACCGGCTCGGGGGCGTCCGGGTCGATCCCCTCGAGGATCCGCTCGAGCGGACCACGGGTCCAGACGGTCTGGTACGAGAGGCGGTCGTGGCCTCCGGTCTCGTCGCGGAATCGGAGGTGGAAAGGATCGGCGCGACCGACGAGGAGCACGCGTGCGTTCTCGTCGAGCCCGTGGTTCAGGACCCAGGCGGGGCTCGCCGCGTCGATCAGTTCGCGTCGGCGGGCGGGATCGACCACCTCCATCAGATTCGATTCGAGTCCGCCGTCGAAGAGTCCTGGATTCTCGATCGCCGCGGTCGGATTGCCGGCGCGTTCGGTACCCAGCACGATCGCGGGGATCAAGGACAACGTCCACGCCGCGACGACGAGGCCGAATCGAACCGGCGGGCGCGGATCACCGAGCCACCGGCTGGCGATCGCCGCGATCGCCGCGGCGAGGAGTGGGGCGATCGGCAGCAGGAAACGAGCCTTCGCATGGGACAGGAAGGCCCAGAGCAGGACCATGGCGACGGTCGCCGCGAACATCGCGACGCCGCGTCGACTCGAAGCGGTTCCGCAGGCGATCACGACCATCGAGACGAGCCCGGCGATCGGAAGCCAGACCCATTGCGGCCGCCACGGATCGACGCCCGACGGTCGCCACCAGTCCTCGACGAGGAACTCGGTCGCGATCGCGCGGATCCCCTCGGTGATTCCCGTCTGGTGACCGAGGTTGAACCGATCGATCTGGGTCGACGTCCAGTCGCCGCCGCCGAGGAGCCCGGTGACGAAGGGGAACACGGGGTTCCCCGTCCAGGCCCAGTTTCGAAGAAGCCAGGGGAGGCAGATCGCGACGCCGAGGATCGCGGTCCAGACGACGACCACCGGCCATCGGCGACTCGGAAGAAGGATCGCCGCCGCGAGTGCGACGGGTGGCACCAGCAGCAGTCCCGAGGACGCCTTCGCAAGCACCGCGCCCCCGAGCAGCAGGCCGAGGGTGATCCCCAGCCTCGATCCCGGCGTCTCCGTTCGACCGGTGAAGATCGCGGTGAAGGCGGCGGCGCCGAGCAGGAGCACCGCTGGTTCGTCGTACGCGAGTGAACCGACGACGACGACCCACGGCGTGGCGAGCAATGCGACGAAGGCGAGTCGTCGAGCATTCCGATCCGTGTCGCGGTCGTCGCCGAGCATGGTGGTCGCGAGTTCCCCGGTGGCGAACGCCGCGGCGAGCACGAGCAGCATGGCGAGCATCTGGCACGATCGGGCGGCCGCGTTCGGATCACCCACGAGGGTGTTCAGGTGGAGGAAGGCCGCTTCGACGCCGTTGGGCAGGTATCCGTACGCATTGTGCGGCGTCTCGACGATCGCGCCGGCGAGCCACCATTCCCGAGGAAGTTGAAGGTGGTAGGAGAGTGCGTCGTACCCACCGAACTCGGTCTCCCACAACCAGCCGGGAACGCTGACCGCGGCGAGCGTCATGGTTCCGATCGGAATCGCGGCGGCGAGGGCGACGCCCGGCACGCCGGGCCGCCAGCCGCGAAGCGACCAGACGCCCACTGCAGCGAGTCCGATCGTGATGGGGAACATGAGCAGGCGATTCGTCCCGATTCCGGACCAGCCGAGCGTCAGATCGACGGCGAGCAGGGCCGCGACGCCGATCGCTCCGTCGCGGATCCGACGCCCGCTCGAATCGTCCGGACCGGGGCCGATCAGCCGGCCGAGGGCGTGTCCCAGTCCCGCGGCGGCGAGCATCCACAGGACCGCGGGCCAGCCTGATTCGATCGCCACGAGCACGCCCACCGGCCCGATGAGGCCTCGGTCGTCGCCGGCCCCGAGCAGCAGCATCGTCACGATGACGATCGCCAGGCCGGCCAGCATCCCCAACGAGCCTCGTCGGTCGTNGCTGGAGCCGGGGCTGGATTCGAGGGTGGAGGTGGACGGTCGAGGCACGGACGAAGGGTAGGGGATGGCAGGCGGGTCGTCGATGCCGTTCAAGCGGCCCTGGGGCCNCCTTCCGTCGGGATTCGAGGCGGATTGGCACGGGATGTGCCTCTGCTTGGGGTCTCTCACGGAGGATCCGCATGAAGACGCACCATTTGCGCATTCGNAGTCTCATNCCGCTGTTCGTTGGCGCGTTGTCTGCGCTGNCCNGCATCGAGCTGGTGGAACCAGCCGCGGCNCAGACCCAGCTTCAGACCCTGCTGACCGCCGATTTCGAGCGTCAGGAGGAACTGTCCGGCATCGGACTGGTCACCGGCCTGCTCGGAACCGGTGATTCGAAGGGCAACCTCGCCGCNGCGAGCCTCTATGCCCAGCGACTCGCCGACGCCGGATTCGGGGACGAACCGCTCGAAGCGATCAGTCGCGGCGAAGGCGTCGCCCTGGTGCTCGTCACCGCCCAGCTCCCGCAGGTGTGGAGCGAGGGCATGGAGTTCGACTGCGAGGTCGGCATCGCCGGGGGCGGCGCGACGTCGCTCGTCGGCGGGCGACTCTGGACCACGCCGCTCAAGCGGGCGATGTCCGGCATCTTCCGCGACGCCAATGGAAACGCGCTCGATTTCGACGTGGTGGCGTTCGCCGGCGGTCAGATCGAGGTTCGCGACCCNGACGGCAATCCGACCGCGGGTCGGATCGGCGACGGTGCCCGGAGCCTCGGCATGCCCGAAGGACTTCGGGAGTACTACGCCGCTCGACGTGAATTCACCCTGAGCGTCACCAAGCAGGCCTTCCGGACCGTGGTGATCACGAAGCAGATCGTCGACCTGATCAACGACAAGATGTCCGAGCAGGGATTTCGATCCGGCCGTGGTTACTCCGAGATCGCGGCGTTGCTNGGCGACGGCATGATCCGGGTTCGCATCCCGGACGACTCCGACTACGACCCGCTCACNCTCGGGGCCGAGATCCTCGCGTTCTACTTCGACTTCGGCCAGATCGAGACGCCGGCGGAGATCAGGTACTCGAAGATCAAGCAGAGTCTCACGGTCTCCGGGAACACCGAACTGCTCGACACGCTGATCACGGTGAACGGCCTGACGATCCAGACCATCGCGCCGGAGCCCGAGCCGACCATCCGGAATCCGAAGGTGGTCACCGAGCGATTCATCGCCCTCACCGGCACCGNCGTTCCGCGGCGGTCCCTCGTCGCCTTCAAGTCGCAGCTCGATCGCCTCGGCATGCCGCTCGCGGATCAGGCCGCGGTCCTGCAGCAGATGTGCGTGATGGGCCGCATCAACGGTCGGTTCATCGACGAGGACCTGAACGGATGAGCGGCATCGACACCAGCATGACGGCCCCGCCGGCGATCGGCGAGCAGTGGACCGGTCCGTTGCCCGCGNCGTTCGGCGCATCGCCCGCCGGTCGCACCGACCGTGGCGAGGCACCGCCCGACCAGGCCGCGTTCCTTCGGGGGATGGTCCGTGAACTCGGCGGCGATCCCGATTCGGCCGAGGCCACCACCCGCGAGGGAATCGTCTCGGTGGCCGCGCGGCGGCTGGTCGCGGACGCCTTCGTCGAACCCATGCTCCGCGAGGCCCGGGAAGCGGCGCAGCCCACCGGCATCTTCGCGCCCGGCGCCGGCGAGAAGCGCTTCTCGCATCTCGTCGATCGGGCGATGGCCGACCGGATCGTCGATGGACACCGGTTCGGACTCGTCGACGCCCTNGAACGAAGCCTGCAGCGTCAGGTGACCGGACTCGCCGCGCCCGCCGAGGCGCGCGGGCTCGACTCGGAGATCTTCGCATGAGCACCGACCCGAACATCCCCCCGACCGAAACGAGGATCGAGACCGTTCCCAGCCTGGTGCGCGGACTGGAGTCGACGCTCTCGACCCAGATCGAAGGCTATCGCCGGTTTCTCGAGACCATCGGTCGGAAGCGTGACGCGATCAAGAACGCGGAGCTCGACCGGGTGCCGGAGATCGCCGCGATCGAGGAACAGATCGTGGATCGACTGGAACGACTGGATCGCCGCCGGACCACCGAGGCCCGCCGGCTCGCGGAGACGCTCGGGATCGATCCCGAAGCGACCGTCTCCGAGGTCNTCGCGACGCTCGACGAGGCGGATGGTTCGAAGCTCGCGGTGCTCGCCACCCAGCTTCGCGAACTCGTCGAACGGGCGAAGCGGGAGCACTCCGTGGTTCGAGCCGCCGCGGATTCGCTGGCCCGTCACATGGCGGGCATCGTGCAGAGCGTCACGGGGGCGCTCTCCGGCACCGGAGTCTANGGANGGCAGGGAAGGCTGCGCGACGGATCNTCGCTCGCGACCGGCCTCGACCTGACCACCTGAGGAGGCAGCCATGGGATTGAACGGAGCACTCCAGATCGGCCGCTCGGCCATGCTCTCCAGCCAGGCCGCGATCAGCGTGACCGGCAACAACCTGGCGAACGCCGCGACGCCCGGATACCACCGGCAGATCGCGGGCCTCACGCCGAACGGTTCGAGCCCGATCGGCCGGAACCAGTTCGTGGGGACGGGCGTCGCCCTCACCACGATCAATCGTGCGATCGATTCGGCGCTGCAGTCGCGACTGCGTGACGCGATCAGCGACGAGAACGCGGCCGCGATCGACGAGCGNTTCCTGTCCTCGGTCGAGGCGATCCAGAACGAACTCTCGGACAACGACCTGTCCTCGAAGCTCTCCGCGTTCTTCAACGCGTTCAGCGAGCTCGCCAACAATCCGATCGACAACGCGGTCCGGTCGGTGGTGGTCCAGCAGGCGGTGAGNCTCACCGATCACGTGAATCTGCTCCAGGACCAGTACACGATGCTCCGGACCGAGTCCGATCGCGCGATCGGCGCCTCGGTCGAACGGGTCGACGGCCTGCTCGGCGAGATCGCGGTGCTCAACGGCCAGATCGCGATGGCCGAGGGCGGCGGCGGNGGCGGTGGCGCCAACAGCCTCCGNGATCGACGCGATCAGTTGATCGACGAGGTCTCGGGNTTCATCGACATCGACACCGTTCCCCAGGAGAACGGCTCGGTCGACATCCTCGTGGGTTCGATTCCGGTGGTGCTCGCGGGCGAGAGCCGGGGCNTCACGATGCGGACCCAGAGCGGGCCGAACGGCCTCGAAGTNTCGATCCGCGTCGAAGAGGACGGCACGATCCTCGACGCGAAGTCGGGTTCCATCGGCGCGCTCCAGCGACAGCGGGAGGAGACGATCCTGCCCGCGATGGCGACGCTGGACGACTTCGCCTCGCAACTCGTCTTCCAGGTGAACGACATCCACGCCCAGGGGCAGGGGCTCGCCAACCGGACCGAGGTGAGCGGTTCCGTGGTCGGAATCGATGCGGACGAGAATCTCAACGCGACCGGCTCGGGGGTCCCGTGGGAGATTCGCAACGGCGTCTTCGAACTCCACGTGGTGAACGCCTCGACNGGGCTCCGGGCGACCTATCAGGTCGCGGTGGATCCGGACGAGATGTCGCTGCAGGATCTCGTCGATCGNATCAACGTGGATCTCGGCGTCTCGGACGCGACGGCGTCGATCGGNCCGTCCGGCGAATTCCGGATCACCGCGGGCCCCGGACACGAGATCGCGTTCTCCGACGATTCCTCGGGCGTGCTCGCGGGACTGGGCGTCAACGGCCTGTTCACCGGCAGCAACGCCCGGGAGATCACGGTCGATGCCGCGCTGCTCGACGATCCCTCGCTGCTCGCGACTTCGAAGGACTTCACCTCCGGCGGAAACGACAGTGCGCTCGCCATCGTCGAACTCGAGAATCGGGCGATCGACGCGTTCGGCGGCCGCAGTCTGCGGGAGAAGTGGCAGTCGGAGGTCAACACCCTCGCGGTCGCGACCGGTGCCGCCCGCACGCGTTACGAATCGAGCGTGCTCGTCCGCGAGAGTCTCGAAGCCCAGAACCAGGCGGTGAGCGGCGTGAGCATCGACGAGGAAGCCATCGATCTCATGACGCTTCAGCGGCAGTTCCAGGCCGCGGCGCGTTTCATCACCGTCATCGACGAGGCCATGCAGGTNCTCTTGAGCATCGCCTGAACCGACGGAGCGTACTTCCCATGAGCAGCATCTCATCAGTCATCGGTCGCGTGCCCAACCTGCTCTCCTCGCAGATGATGGTGGGTTCGATCAANCGGAGCAACAGCCAGCTGCTCCAGTTGCAGATGCAGCTCGCCTCCGGTCGCGCCGTCAACCGCGCGAGCGAGGATCCCGTCGCGTCGGGGACGATCACCGTGCTCGACGACCTCGTCGAACGACGGGAACAACGGGTCCGNAACCTCTCGGAGGCCGGGTCGCTGCTCGGAACCATCGACTCCGCGCTCTCGGAGATGGGCGATCTCCTGCTGGAGGCCAAGAGCGTGGGGCTTTCGCAGATCGGTCTTGGAAGCGACACCCAGACCCGACGGAACCAGGCGCTGGTCATCGACTCGATTCTCGAGGGGATGCAGTCGCTCGGGAATCGCGAATACCGCGGCATGTACCTCTTCGGTGGATCCGAAGTGGGNACCAGGCCCTTCGACGGACTCCTCGGCGGTGTCCAGTACGCGGGTTCGGGCGACGGCATGATCACCGATCTCGGACTGGGATCCTCGACGCCGGTGACCCTCGCGGGGGATCGGGCCTTCGGGGCCCTGAGCGCCCGCATCGAAGGTGATCGCGACCTCGATCCCGGCGTCACCGGCGACACGCTGCTGGCGAACCTGAACGGGGGACGCGGTCTCGGCATCGCCGCGGGCCCGATGATCCTGACCGTGAACGCGATCCAGGTCGACCTCGATCTGAGTGATGCGATCACCGTGGAGGATGTGCGGACCTCGCTCGAGAACGCGATCCAGACCGTCGATCCCGGCGCGACCGTCGACATCGATCCCGGCAGCGGCGATCGATTCCGGATCACGCCGAGCGTGGGCGTCGACGTCAACATCGCCGACTCGATCGAGGGTACGACCGCCGCGGATCTCGGACTCACCGGCACCTACGCCGGAGGTTCATCGACCTCGGGCGCCGATCTCGCGCCGCGATTGACCTGGAACACGCGGATGGACGCCCTGGACGGCGTGACCACGCCGCTGGGAAGCCTGCGGATCGAGAATGCCGGCCAGGTCCGGGTGGTCGATCTCGCCGGGGTCACCACGATCGGAGACCTGCGGGACACCGTGGAGCTGCTCGACATCGGGGTGCGGATCGAACTCGGGGCGTCGGGCGACCGGATCGCCGTGAAGAACGAACTCTCGGGCGGCGCGATGTCGATCTCCGAAGTCGGTGGCGGGGTCACCGCGACGGAGCTCGGCATTCGAAACTTCTCGGCCGACACGCTTCTCTCGGACTTCAACGACGGTCGTGGGGTGGCGATCCGAAGCGGATCGGTGGACCCGATCTCCGGAAACCTCGATCCCGACGCGGACGTCGATTTCACCGTGTCCCTCCACGACGGCCGATCCTTCGACGTCGATCTCGCGGGTGCCGAGACCGTGCAGGACGTGCTNGACGCGATCAAGGGCGCCGCGGGCGGGATCGGGCTCGTCGTGCCGGGCGAATTCGACGCCGGACTCGCCTCGGATGGCAATGGAATCGCCTTCACCGACCTCACGGTCGGAGGCGACGATCTCTCGATCGAACGTCGGAACAACAGCACCGCCGCGGCGGACCTCGGCATCCAGGGTTCGACCGCCGGCGCAACTCTTGCCGGAACCGACCGCGCAACCGTGGCGGTCGACGGCGTGTTCGGGCATCTGAAGGCCCTTCGCGATGCCNTGTACGCGGATGACGAGTCTGGCATCGCCTTTGCAGTTCAACGATTGGAAGCGGACATCGCTCGTTCCACNGAGGCAAGGGCCGAAGTGGGCGTGCGGGCCCGGCGTGTCGAGGACGCGACCATTCGGGAAGAGGACCTGCAGGTGCAGGACCTCAGCCTGAAGTCGACCCTGCAGGACCTCGACTTCACCGATGCGGCCATCCGCTTCTCGCANCTGCAGCAGCAGTTGCAGGCCGGGCTCAGTACCGCCGGCCGGATCACGAGCCTCACGCTGCTGGACTATCTCCGGTAGCGATCAAGAAATCGGCGCCGAGCGGCGCCAACATCGAGCCCACCTCCACCGACCGGATGGGTTCGAGGACAGGAAGTCCACGCCGGACGGATCCGGCGGGCACCAAGGATTGGTGGTCGGTNGACCAGGAGCTCGACATGCAACTCGAGACCACTCGNTTCGGAAACGTCGAAATCGACGAGGATCGCGTGATCANCTTCCCCTCCGGCCTGCTCGGGTTCTCCAGCTACACGNACTTCGTGCTGCTGCAGCCCGACGAGCAGGGGGTCTTCTTCTGGCTGCAGTCCACCGAGACGCCGGACCTCGCCTTCGTGGTGACCGATCCGGCGCTGTGGGTGCCCGACTACAAGGCCAACATCCGCCGCGAGCAGATGGAGGATCTCGGCATGAACGAGATCGCCGACGCCCAGGTGCTGGTGGTCGTGAACAAGCGCGACGATCTGCTCAGCGCGAACCTCCAGGGACCCCTGGTGGTGAACGTCGACGGCAAGGCCGGCATGCAGCTCGTCCTCGCCGACAAGAAGTGGAGCACGCGACACGAGCTGCTCCGGGTCACGGAACCCGCGAAGGCCGCGTCGGCCTGATCGCGACGGTTCGGACGTGAGCCGCCGGGCGAATCCCGGGGGCGGACCCGCGAGCTCGAGACCCNGTCCCACGGAGTTGGGACGACACGGGTATCCATGGAAGGAGCCGGCACATGCTGGTGCTCTCTCGACAGCGTGATGAAACGATCATGATCGGAGACGACGTCGAACTGACGATCGTCGACATCCGGGGGGACAAGGTGCGAATCGGCATCTCCGCGCCCTCCAGCGTCTCGGTACACCGCAAGGAGGTCTACGAGGCGATTCGTACGGAGAACGAGCAGGCCGCCGCGATCAGCGGCGGGTTGAACGCATTTCACTCCGGGGCGTTCCCGCGAGTGAATCAGGGCGGGACAATCCCGCCGTCGGCAGCGCGACTCGTCGCGGGGACCGACATTCGGCGGGTGACCGCCTGAAGCTCGACCGGTTCGACGGCGGACGAGGATCGTTTCCGCACCGTTTCCGGATGGATTCCAGCCGAAATCACGGAGGATCTCCATGGCTCGGATCAATACCAACGTCTCTTCGATGATCGCTCGAAACAACCTCGGGCGAACGAATGAGAATCTCTCGGTCAGACTGCAACGGCTCTCGACGGGACTTCGGATCAACCGAGGTGCCGACGATCCGGCGGGGCTGATCGTTTCGGAACGTCTTCGCTCGGAGATGCGCGGCATCGACCAGGCGATCGACAACTCCGAGCGAGCGAGTTCGGTCATCGCCACCACCGAGGGTTACCTCGCGGAGGTCGCGGACCTGCTCAACTCGATCAAGAGCCTGGTCGTCGAGGCCGCCAACACCGGCGGCGTCAGCGACGAGGAGGTCGAAGCCAACCAGCTCGAGATCGATTCGGCCATCGCGTCGATCACCAGGATCTCCAACACCGCGAGTTTCGCGGGGCTGCAGCTGCTGAACGGCAATCTCGACTACACCACCAGCGGCGTGGATTCCTCGAACATCGAGGGAATCCAGATCGACGGCGCCCAGTTCGGCTCCAACGGGGATCTCGACGTCAGCGTCGAGGTGGTGAACGCGGCCGAGACCGCGTCGCTCTTCCTCTCCGGGGATGCCGGCGCGACGTCGGGGGAACTCGACGACAGCGTCACGGTCGAGATCGCGGGTTCGCTCGGCGTGCAGTCGGTGACCTTCGCCTCCGGCACCACCATGTCGGCGATCGTCGCGGCGGTGAACACCCTTTCGGACACCACCGGCGTCACCGCGGAGCTCGTCTCCGCATCCGACCAGAGCAGTGGCCTGGTCTTCAGTTCGACGGGCTACGGTTCCGACGAATTCGTCTCGGTGACCAAGGTCGGACCGGGCGGCACGGACTTCGACACCCTCGACGCCCAGGGCGGCACCGCCACCCAGCGTGACGAGGGCGTGGACGTCACCGCGGTGGTGAACGGTGCGGTGGCGGTCGGCGACGGCCTCGAGGTCTCGCTCAACTCGCCGGCGCTCAGCGTCCAGCTCGATCTCTCGCAGAACTTCGCGACCACGGTGTCCGGAACCGCGAGCGTCTTCTCGATCACCGGCGGTGGGGCGCAGTTCCAGCTGGGACCGACGATCTCGGCGACCCAGAACATCGGGGTCGGGGTGCAGTCGATCGCGGCCACCCGGATCGGCGGGACCACGGTCGAAGGCAGTCGCTTCTTCCTCGACAGTCTGGTGGGCGGGAAGGACAACTCCCTCCTCTCGGGCAACTTCAGCGATGCCAGCGACATCCTCGAGACCGCCATCACCGAGGTCTCGGTCCTTCGTGGTCGGCTCGGCGCGTTCGAGCGGAACACGCTTCAGACCAACGTTCGAAGTCTCCAGATCGGTCTGGAGAACATCACCGCCGCGGAATCCAAGATCCGTGACACGGACTTCGCGGACGAGACCGCGCAGCTGACCCGGGCCCAGATCCTGACCCAGGCCGGTACTTCGGTGCTCGCCACCGCCAACGCCTCGGCTCAGAACGTGCTCGCGCTCCTCCAGTAGTCCTCGAGGACCGGCGACGATCGCATCTCTCTCGACGACCCCCTCCCAGGAGGGGGTCGTTTTCTGCGCATGCCGAATCCGACGGAGGGAAGCATCGACGTCGCGACCCCCTTGCTGATGCCTTGAACGCCGAAACGGTCCTGGATTGCGCGGCGGGCGGCAGATATGACGCGGAATTTCCCGGTCGAAGTGAATTCGCGCTTTCGTCGGTTCGATGAAAACTCCGCGGTCGGGCCGAAACATCGGACCCGATCGACTGAAGCGGAGGCCGGAGGCCGCCGGGCATTCAATTCAGTCGGTTGCGGAGGATCCGCCCCGATGACCGGTCCCCCCGCGTGTTGCGGGGGGCGTCACTGGATCGGCCAAGGACGCTTTGGGGCCGGTCGAATCTCGGGTGGTTCGAGCAACGGGACACTCGCTCGAACCTGTTCACGGAGGATCTCTTCCCATGAGTCGCATCAATCAGAACATTTCCAGCATGGTCGCCCAGCGAACCCTCGGTTCGCAGAACTCGGGCCTCAACAAGAGCCTTCAGCGGCTCTCGACCGGTCTTCGGATCAACCGCGGTGCGGACGATCCGGCCGGCCTCATCGCCAGTGAGAACCTTCGCAGCGAGAAGGCCGCCATCAACTCGGCGATCAACAACGCCGAGCGGGCCGAGCAGGTCGTGAACGTCGCCGAAGGCGGCCTCCAGGAGGTCTCGAACCTGCTGGTCGAACTGCAGTCGCTCGTCTCCTCGACCGCCAATGAAGCCGGCGTCTCCTCCGAGGAGAAGGCCGCGAACCAGCTGCAGATCGACTCGATCCTGCAGACCATCGACCGGATCGCCAACGCGACGTCCTTCCAGGGCGAAAAGCTGCTCAACGGCAACTTCGACTACCAGGACACCGCCTCGGCGGACGCCACCGAGCTTTCCGACGTCAAGATCAATTCCGCCAAGCTCGCGGATGACGGCACCGCCCTGTCGGTCGACGTCACGGTCGACACCGTGGCCACCACCGGTACCGCCGCGATCGTCGGTGGCACCGGAACCGGCAACTTCGACGCCGGCACCGACGGCAACGGCGACGACGTGGGCAGCTACACCATCGAAGTGACCGGTGCGAAGGGCAGCCAGCAGTTCACCTTCGCCGACGGCACCGCGATGACCGAAGTCAGCAACGCGATCAACTCGTTCGCCGACCAGCTCGGCGTCAGCGCCAGCCTGAGTGCGAACGCCGACGACGTGGTCATCAACTCCCAGGCCTTCGGTGGCGACTCGTTCGTCCGGGTGAAGGAACTCAACGACGGCACCACCGACGGCAGCGGCGGCACCTTCATCGGCAACGAAGCCAGCACCTCGGGCGTCTTCAGTGCCAACGCCGACTACAAGGACTACGGCAGCGATGCGGTCGTCCTGATCAACGGCAGCCAGGCCACTACGGACGGCCTGACCGCCCGCGTCTCCAGCGCCGGCTTCGACGTCGAGATCACCCTCGACGCCAACAACGGTGGCAACACGCTCGACACCTTCAGCTTCGACATCACCGGTGGCGGTGCGAACTTCAACCTCGCCCCGAGCGTCGATCTGTCCAGCAAGATCTCGCGCAATTTTAAAGGCACCCTTTATTTTATCGCTTTCCTTGGACCAATCGCGGCGCACGACAATTTTATTATCTTTTACTTTAGCCAATCCCCGTTGGGCCTGTATGAAATCAACAAGCCCTTCGGGCGATGCGAATTTATCTTTGTGAAATTGCAGTGTAACCCCCTTTGGGCC
>NYVS01000064.1 GCA_002684755.1 Phycisphaerae bacterium | reverse complement strand
CGCCGCCGTCGGCGACGCAGATCGCGCCGCCCCCGTTCGGGGCGGAGTTCTCATTGAAGGTGCAACCGGAAATCGTCACCGAGGCGTTGTCGCTGATGAGCAGCCCGCCTCCGGGGGACGCGGCCGCGTTGTTCTGGATGAACTTGCATGAATTGAGGGTGGCGATGCTTCCCGTGAAGAGGATGCCGGCGGCAGAACCGGTGGTGGTCTGGTTCCCCTGGAAGATGCACCCGGTCAGTTTCAGGTTGGCGGTCCCCACCGTCATTCCGCCCCCGCCGTCCTTGGAGAAGCAGTCGATCACCTGGAGATCGCTGATCGTGGTCTGCCCGCCACCGTTATCCACGACGCTGATCCCCGTCTCGCTGCCGCCGCCGTTGATGATCGTCAACGGTGGGTTCCCGATGTCGGGCGTGCCCTGGATGTTGACCGCGCGCTCGCGGGTCGTCCAGCCGCCGGGCCAGGTTCCGGCGCCGATCCGGACGGTCGCGCCGATCGGGGCGGCGTCGATGGCGTCCTGGATGTTCGTGAAGTCGCCCGTGCCATCCTGCTCGACGGAGATCGTGAGCTGGCAGGAGCCCGACACCACGGTGCCCTCGCCGATGCTGACCCCGCTCGACGGGAAGCCGGTATTGACCTGATTGCTGGTGAGGGCGCCCGCGGACCCCACGGGATTCCCGCAAAGGTGGCTCTGGGCGAGGGTCAGCAGGGTGGATCCGTTGGCGGAGGAGAGCGAGATGCCTCCCTGGCCGCCCCCGTACGAATTGTCCTTGATGACGGTGCGCAGGACGAAGGCCGAGGCTGATTCGCCAGCGTCGATCCCGATCGAATTACCGGTGATGAAGCTGTCGGTGAGCTCGAGATTGGCCTCGTAGATGCTGATGCCGGCATTGGTGTTCGAATCGATGAGGCACTCGGAGATCGTCCCATCATCACCCTCGTCCAGGTAGATGCCGGTGTCGTTGTTTCCGCGGATCTCGCACCGGAGGAGGTCGATGGTGGATTCGTAGGCGTAGATCCCCCCGTACAGTCTCGCCCAGTTGTTGGAGATGACGGTGTCGGTGATCGACACCGTGCTTTCCTTGCACCACAAGCCACCGCCACTACTGGCGGTCTGGCTCGAGTTGCTGTCGCAGACCGTCGTGTACTGATCCGCCACGGTGTTTCCCTCGATCACGCAGTTCGTGATCGTGAGCGTGGTCTTGTAGCCGGCGATGCCCATGCCCTCGGCCTGGCCGCATTCCGGCCCCGCGCAGTCTCCGCAGGGATCCCCCCCGGTGTGGAAGATGGAGTTGTCGGTGATCTGGCACCCCGAGAGCGTCGGGCTCCCTTCGTTGCAGTAGATGCCCCCGCCCGCGGCGTCTTTCGTTCCCTCCCACTGGACGGAGTTGTCGGTGATCGTGCAATCCTCGATCAGCGAGTCGCTTCCCGACAGGTAGATCCCGCCGCCGGAGGGGTTGTTCTCCGCTGATCCATCGTTGCGGTAGAGGGCGGAATTACCGGTGATGGTGCACGACTTGATCGTCGGACTGCAGTTGAAGACCTGGATTCCACCGCTGTATCCGTGGGCGTTGCCGTCGGCGATGATCAGGTTCTGGATCACCGTCGTCGAGGTCTCTCCGCTGTTGAAGTAGAACACGCTGCTGTTCTCATCGACATCGAGGTTGGCCCCCGAGATCGTGGTGAGCAGCGTGCCGTCGGAGGCGACCTCGCCGGTGATCGTGTACGGCAGTCCCGAGGTGTTGATCTCGTTCTCGTTGTAGGTGCCGGCCTTCACCACGATCGTGGAGGGCGCGAACGAGTTGTCGATCGCGTCCTGGATCGACGTGTAGTCGCAGCCGGAGGGGCACACCGTGAATTTGACGCCGTCGACGACGCTCGCGGATGCGGTGGAGCACGTGGCGAAGATCAGGGCGACGATGGCAAGGGGGCGGGTCATGTCTTTCTCGCTCGGGATGTTGGCTGGACAGGGGACTCGAGTCTACCCCCCGTTATTCCGTAACGATCGTTCATTCCTTCGTTTACGGTGAAAGGCTGAGCGGATGACCACCGAGCGTGATCGGGTTTCGCGAGGGGTCTTCCAGATTGCTGACTCGGGCGCCGGCTGGGGGCCGAATCCGTGAGCGATATCAATGGAGGTGCGCATGGCTCGTCGATCGCGATTCAAGAAGGTGGTTGGGGGACTGGGAATCGGGGCTGCCGCGGTGGGGGTTCTCACGCTGGTCGGCTGCGTCCGGACCTCGGGCGGAACCTGGTACTTCGACGAGGCGCCGCTCCCCGAGGCCTGGCCGGAACTCACGCCCGTCGACTCGGTCGAGATCCGTGAATACCCGACCTACCGGGCGGCGGTGGTGACCGACGACCGCACCTCGGCCGGCCAAAGCCAGATGTTCGGTCCGCTCTTCCGGCACATCAGTTCGAACGACATCCCGATGACCGCGCCGGTCGACATGACCTACGAGTCCACCGGCGACACGGCGGCGGACGACCGCATGACCGCGATGGCGTTCCTCTATCGCACACCGGACCTCGGTCCGCTCGGGACCGACGGCGTCGTCGAGGTCGAGGACATCGCGCCGCAGGCGTACGCGAGCACGGGCGTGCGTGGCTCCTACAGCGACCAACAATTCGCCGACGGGCTGGCGCGGGTCCGCGCCTGGCTTGACGAACACGGGGACTGGCGTGCCGACGGACCGCCTCGATACCTCGGCTACAACAGCCCGTTCGTCCCGTGGTTCTGGCGGTACGGCGAGGTGCAGCTGCCGGTGGCCCGCGACGTCGAGGGCGGGTAGCGACCAGCGGCGAGGTCACCCGGCGTTCGATCGCCTCGAAGCGCGACATCNACCTNTNANANGCGTCGGCCGCGATGCNNNCTCAGGNACGCGTCGGGCACCGGAGCNTGGTCANGGCGTGGTGGCGAACCAGCCTTCGTTGAGGACGCCGTAGATCACGACCACCNCCACGATCGTGAAGAAGATCGCCGCCACGAGCCCGACGCATCCACGCATGCCGGTCTTCCAGTCTCGATAGATCTCGCGGGCCACGCCATGGGTCTCGACGCGGGTCGTCGACCGCAGGTCGACCTCCGCGGACACCCGTCGCTCCATCTCCGCTCGGACCGCGCGGCGGTACTCCTCCTCTTCGATCCGTTTCTTGTCTTCGGGTGAAAGGGGCATGGCGGGATGCGTCTCCACGGAAAGCCTTGAGGCGATTCGATGATCAGTTCGAGCTCGTGCACTCGTCGAGGATGCGGTCGAAGGTTCGACGAGGCGCGTCGGACGTGTCACCGCCGCCGGACTGTTCGTCATTCGTCCAACTCATCCAGTTCGAGCATTCGAAGCAGATCAGATGGTCGGTGGTGACGCCGTCCTGCACGATGCGAATCGCGTGTCGTGGTCGGAAGCAGTCGACGGGGATACCGCCCTGATGGCCGGCGATACCAGCCTCGAACGCGTTGAGAATCTCCTCGCGAGTTTCGCGATCGGCGATCCCGCACGCCTTGATCACCGAGTAGCCGTGCAGGAGCGTCGTACCGGGTGGTACGGGGTCGCCGGGGTACCGGTCGCCGTCGAGGCGGTAGAAGGTCATCGCGCCGTCGGCCCGGGGGTCCGGCGTCGTCGCCCGCGGGGCCTTCTCGTTGCTGCACCCGCCGAGCGCGAGAAGGCACGTCGTCAGCAGGACGGCGAAGAGCCCGTTGGTGAGGAGAGGTCGGGGCATTACTGGCATGACTGGCATGTCTGGCATGGCGGGTGACTCCGGCGGGTGGTCTGATCAGGATCTGGGTCGGACGTGGCGATCGATCCGGGCGCTGTGACGCCCAGGCATCACGACTCGAATGTACCCGTTTTCAGAGGGCGATTCCCTCGTGGTCCCGCCGAAGGGTCATGGCCGGCGGGGAAGCGGTACCGTGGCGATCAAAGGCTCGTCCCACGCCGTGGAATGCCATATCCCTCGTCGCCCAAGGTCGCCCAAGGTCGTGGCTCGAACGGCGACGCGAACGTCCACCCACGTGAGCTCCATGGAGTACCGAGATGTCCATCATCAAACGACCGTACCGATCTTCGACGTCATGGCGCTTCGTCGGCCCGCTCGTGAGCGTTCTCGTCGGCGTGTTGGCGACGGGCTGCGCATCGCCGGAACGAGCGACTGCGGGATCTGACGCGTCGGCGGCCACACCCGACGTGATGCGGGTTCTGGTCTGGAACGTGCTGCATGGCTCGAACGACGTGACCGACGGGCCCGAAAAAGCGCTGGCGGTCATCCGGGAGTCGGGGGCCGACGTCGTCCTGATGCAGGAGAGTTACGACATCGACGGTGATCGGCCGCTGCTCGGCACCTGGCTCGCCGAGGAACTCGGGTGGAACCAGTGGCAGGGCGACAGTCCGCATCTCTGCGTGCTGACCCGCTTCGAGATCGCGGAGCGATTCACGCACGAGCCATGGCACGCGGTCGGAGCGAGGCTCATCGACGACCGGTCACGAGAGTTCATCGCCTGGAGCATCTGGCTCGACTATCGCGACTACATCACGCAACGCCTTCGCGATGAACCCGACCTGAGCGACGCGGATCTCCTCGAATCGGAATTCGTCCGATCGAGCCGACTTCCCCAGGCGGAGCGGATCGTGACGCGGCTCGACGGCCTCGGGCATCTCGAGGCGTCGATTCCGGTCCTGGTCGGTGGCGACTTCAACACGCCTTCGCACCTCGACTGGACCCTCGACACGACCCGGGTCTACAAACGACGGCGGGATCTCGACCTCCCGGTGAGCGTGGCGATGTCGGAGGCGGGGTTCATCGACGGCTTCCGGACCGTCCACCCCAATCCAGTGCAACGTCCCGGGATCACCTGGTCGCCCATGTTCCGGACCAGCGGCGGCATGGCCCAGGGTTTCGAGCGGATCGATCGGCTCTACATCCATGAGCCGGACGGCGAGGGCGCGTCCGACCCCGAAGCGATCGCGGCGGAGGGCCGACCGGCGCGGGAATGGTCGCTCCAACCGATCGGTGGAATCGTGTATCCACTGGTGTGGGAGGAGGATGCGATTCCCGTCGTCGACCGGGTGTTCCCGTCCGATCACGGTGCCGTGTTGATGGAGCTCGCATGGCGGGCCGCCCCCGATCGATGAGGGCGTCCCGTTCTGATCCGACATGCATCGACGAAATCATTGTTTTCGGACGCTGAATCGGCTCCACGCAGAGATTCAGGCTGATTTCAGTCATTACTGAATCAGGAGCAGGAACATTTTCGTATTCTGGTGCGTATCCAGATGGGGCAGAGGGACGTTCGCACTTCGGTACGAACGCTGCCTCTTCGGTCAGCCGGGTCTGTGTCCGGTGACTGGAGAATCTGGGAAAAGGGAGCCCGTGCTCGCCTCGCGGCGAAGATCGGGCAAAGGGAATGCACATGCCTCGCCTTCAACGGCGGGGCATGTGTGATTTTGGGCATGCTCCGCAGGATGGCCGCCACCGGACGGGCGGTCTTTTTTCCGCACCAATCGGCCGGAGCGTCGATACTGCGGGCATGAACCTCGAAATCAAGGACAAGTCGGCGATTCGGGCGGCCCGGGCCGCCGAGCCTCATTCGCCCCTCGCGTTCAAGTTCGATCGGTCCATCGCGGTCTGGGCGATCCCCGCGTGCCTGGTGGCATCCTTCACCATGAACGTGGTGGCGCTGCAGTTGCCCTTCATGAACGTCAAGATCTTCCCGGATCCGACCGAGGCCTACAGCATTCCGCACACCATCAGCCTGATGTGGACCACGCTGAAGCTGTACTGGGTCGCGATTCTGATCACGGGGTTCTCCCTGGTCTTCCCCTTCGTGAAGCTCCTTTCCCTGTTCATGCTCTGGTTCTATCCGCTTCGGGCGAGCGTCCGAGGACGAGGCCTGAGGATTCTCGGGTCCCTCGGCCGGTGGTCGCTCCTCGACGTCTTCGTCGCGCTGGTCCTCATCGTGCTCGCACACAAGCAGGGAAGCCTGTTCGTCACCGACGTGAAACTCGGGCTCTATCTCTTCATGGGGGCGATCATGGTCTCGATGGGGACGGGAGAGGTGATGTCGTATCTGCACGAACAGGCGGAGTCACCGCCGGACCTGCCGACCGATCGTCGCCCCGCTCCGTCGATCGGGTCTGGATGGCGCCGAGTCGTGGTCCCGATCCTTCTCCTCGGTTCGTTCTTCAGTCTCCTGACCGCCGTCGAGCTCCCGTTCCTGAAGATCACCGCCTGGTATCTCAACGACGCCTCCTACAGCATCCTCGCCGCGATCGCGACGCTCTGGCAGACGGATGAACATCTGTTCGCCATCGTCGTCGCCGGCGGGCTGGTGGTCATGCCCGTGGTCCGGCTACTGGTGCTTGCGGCGACGTGGTCGATCGGGCGCTCGCCGGCACGATTCCGGGTCGCGATGCTCCGTACGAGGATCGCGACGCAATGGGCGATGATCGACGTCTTCGGACTCGCGATCGCCCTGTTCCTGCTCGAGGGCAGCGAGCTCGTTCCCGTCAAGGGCGAAGATGGTGTCTGGGCGTTGTGCATCGCGATCATCGTGAACGCGGTGCTCGCGTGGGCGGCGGGAGGCCTGCTCAAGACCCGCCTGAACGACATGGAGCGCGACGCCCGGAAAGAAGCGGCGTGACCGTGATCGACTGAGTCGATTCGATCCGGATCGAGTCGATCCACAGGAATTCGGCTTCGAACGCCTTACCATGGGAACGACTCCGGATCGGAGTCGAGGAGACCGTCTTCATGAGTCATCGCTTCGTCCGAATCCGCCCGTCCAACGTCGCCGCGACGCTCGCGACCGTCCTGCTGACCGCCTGCGTCTCGAACCCACCTGCGGCCATCCAGACCTCGGAAGTCGCGGGCGGCACCGATCCCGCCGCGATGCATCCGTTCCAGCGCGGCGACGACTTCGTGGCACCGCGGTCCGGTCGTGATCCCGCGACGCTGCCGCCCCCGATTCGATTCATGGAGGGGCGGACGACCACGTCCGGTTCCACCGAGGCCTTCATCGTCGACAGCCGTCGCTTCGATCCGCAGATCGAGGCTCGGCCGCCGTTCCGCGGGCCGCTGATCCGGCCGGCGAGTGTCCTGCCCAAGCACACCCGCGACAAGACGCTCGCGAGGACCCCCCGGAACGATCTGGTCGCCGGTGGGATCACCGATCGCGCCCGCGCCACGCCGATGGCGGCGTTCCCGGGCATCGTCCAGACGCCGTGGCGACCGCCCGATCCCTCGATCGCGGTGGGCACCGATCACGTGGTCCAGACCGTGAACATGGAGATCGCGTGGTACGCGAAGGACGGCACCCCGCAGTTCCAGCAGCGGCTCGACGCGTCCGGTGATCCCGGCTTCCTCGAGGACATCGGCGCCGGTGGCTTCACCTTCGATCCGAAGTGCTTCCACGATCCCTACATCGATCGCTACGTGATGGTCGCGCTCGAGGTCTACCGGGACGACCGCGAGGCGTGGATCACCATCGCGGTCTCCGACGACGGTGACCCCAACGGCCTCTGGTACAAGTACCGGACCTGGGCGCTGGTCGCCTCCGGTGATCGCGACTACTGGGTGGACTTTCCCGGCTTCGGTTACGACGAACGCGGGTGGTACGTCACCGGCAATCTCTTCGCGCTCGAAGGCGGTGACGGTCCCGGCTTCCTGGGATCGATCGTCCGCTCGATCGACAAGACCGGTCCGCTGACCGGTGAACCGGTGACCTGGACGGATCGGGTCGTGGGTGGTGGGAGCTATCAGGTCTCGCATGCACCCGAAGCCGGCGACGAGGTCCGTTTCGTCCGGAGTTCGGGCGACACCCAGCTCACCCTCGGCCGCCTCGATGATCCCTTCGGAAGCGGACCATGGGAGACCGATTCGGTCGCGGTCCCCGAATTCGCCTTCGCGAATCGCGCGCGAACGCCCATCGGGCCCGGGCTCTGGGTCGTCGATCCGCGGATCTGGCAGGCGTATCGACGCGGTGACCGGCTCGCCGCCTCGCATGCGATCGCCTCGGGCGACTCGGAGGACATCGCGGCGCGGTGGTACGAGATCGATCTCGCGGGAACCCCCGAACTCGTCATGAGCGGCGAGCTTCGATTCGAACCCGGTGAGGACACGATCTTCCCGGCGGTGGCGATCGACGCGGCGGGCGCGATCGGCGCGGTCTACGGCCGGACCAGCGCCACGTCGCATCCATCGGTCGGAATCGCGGGGCGGATCCCCTCGGATCCCGAGGGGACGATGGCGATCGGCCGAAGCGTGGTGGCGGGGGAGACGAGCCCGGCCGACGGCGACGATCTGCAACGGTGGGGGGACTACTTCGACTGCGTCATCGACCCCGTCGATGGACGGACCTTCTGGGCGGTGGGTGAGATCCAGACCCCGGACGGGTGGTCGACCGAGATCGTCTCGTTCCGGATCGGCGTCGCGGCGGACCTGAATCGCGACGGCCGGGTCGATGGTGCGGACCTCGGAATCCTGCTGAAGCAGTTCGGAGGGCCCGGGAGCGCGGATCTCAACGGAGACGGCCTGGTCGACGGGCTCGATCTCGGCCTGTTTCTCGTCGACTGGTGACTCGAAGTCCCCGGCAGCGGCGTCGATGACGTCATACTCTCCGTCCCCCCGCCGAGCACGTCCGCGGGGAACCGGAGATGATGACCGTCATGCACGCGATCCAAGCCCTGATGAACGAACTCGTCGACTACGCGGGACTCTTCCCTCCGGCGTCGCTCGAGATGGAACCGACGGTCCGGAACTACGCCGGCTACCGGGAATCCCACGCCGCACCGATGCTCGGGCGACTGATCGTCCCGGTGTCGCGTTTCGAGGAATTCGACCGGGCCGCCGCCGACCTGCTGCCGCCCGTCCCGGACGCGGAATCCGCGGATGAGGATCCCGATCCCTGGGTGATCTCCGCCCTGGTGTCCTCCGCGGCGGACGTCGAGGCCGTCGAACGCGACCTCGAGGCGATCGATGCCTTCAACGACCGTCACGCGAGCGAGGGCGGCGGCGCCGCGATCGTCGACACCATCGAACTCCCCGCGCCGGACGGGGATTCGATCGATGCCGTGCTCGATCTGCTCGACGACGACATCTACCCGTACTTCGAACTCGACTGGCGGAACGACGTCCGGGGCTCGATCGCCGCGATCGCCGGTCTCGACGCCGCCGCGAAGATCCGGACCGGTGGCGTGACCGCCGACGCCCACCCGGGCGTGGAACCGCTCGCCGCCTTCATCGAAGCGTGCCGGAACGCCGAGGTGCCGTTCAAGGCGACCGCGGGTCTGCACCATCCGGTCAGGGCGGAACAGGCCTCGGTCGGTGCGAAGCAGTTCGGATTTCTCAACGTGTTCCTCGGCGCCCTGCTCTTCCACGCCGGGCGGATCGACGGTGCCGGCCTTCGGGACGTGCTCGCGGAGGAGGATCCCGCCGCGTTCATCGCGGACAACAACACCATGGGCTGGCGGATGAGCCGGGTGGGGGTGCCGGAGATCCTCGAGATCCGAAGTCGGTTCGCCCACGCGTTCGGTTCCTGCAGCTTCACCGAACCCCTCGACGACCTCGTGACGCTCGGCCTGCTCGACGCGGCTGGAACGTCCACGCTCGAATCCACTGATGACGGAGATGGCTCGAAGTGACTGAACGAATGCGAACCTGGGTCGAATCCGCGACGGATCCCGACGGCGACTTCCCGATCGAGAACCTGCCGTTCGGCGTGTTCGAACGCGAGGAATCCGAGGCGCCGCGCATCGGCGTCGCGATCGGCGATCGCGTGCTCGACGTCCGCGAGGCGATCGTGCACGGCATGCTGCCGGACGTCAGCGGCGAAGTCGGACGAACCCTCGAAGCGACGACGCTCAACGCCTTCGCCGGCCTCGGTCGTCCGGGCTCGGGCATGGTGCGGACGGCGCTGCAGCGTCTGTTCGCGGCCGACGAGAGCATGCTTCGGGATTCCGCCGAACAGGACCGCATCCTGATTCCCGCCAGCGAGGTCGAACTCGGGCTGCCGTTCTCGATCGGCGACTACACCGACTTCTACGCGAGCAAGCATCACGCGAGCAACGTCGGCCGCATGTTCCGGCCCGACGGTGATCCGCTGCTGCCGAACTGGAAGCATCTTCCGGTCGGATATCACGGACGGGCCAGTTCGATCGTCGAGAGCGGTCGACCGATCCGTCGTCCCAACGGGCAGACCGTCGGCCCCGACGGTCCGCCGCCGAAGCACGGTCCGGTCCGACTGCTCGACTACGAGCTGGAGGTCGGGTTCTTCCTCGGTCAGCGAAGCGAACTCGGGACGCCGATCCCGATCGAGCAGGCGCTGCAGCACGTCTTCGGGCTGGTGCTGGTCAACGACTGGTCGGCTC
>NYVS01000063.1 GCA_002684755.1 Phycisphaerae bacterium | reverse complement strand
CTGAAACACGCACCGGCCAGTTCGCTTCCGCTGATCCGGTTCATGGCGAATCGGTCGACCTCGCCACTCGGCGTCACCCGGACGAGTCCGTTCCCCGACGGCCCGTCCTCGCAGACGATGACATCCCCCCAGGGAGCGATGGTGAGGTTGTCCGCGTTCTCGATGACGCCGCCTTCGGTCGCCTCGATCGACAACTCGAGCGTTCCCGGGGCGTCTCGTTCGCCCGCAAGACCCTCGGCGGGTGAAGGCCGGTACTTCCAGATCTGACCGATGCGGGCGACGCCGCCGGTGGTGCAGGCGAAGAGGATCTCGTCGCGACCGGTCCACATGCCCTCGCCTCGGGCGAACCGGGCGGCGCCGGCGTCGAAGCCGCGGAACCGCAGGTCGTCGTCGGGACTCTCGGGCCGATCGAGATCGATCCACTCGACCGGAAGCCGCTGATCGGCGACGGCGGTGGGAACCTCGGTCGCGGGATCGATCCAGTTTCGAAGGTCGACCGAAGGGCGACCCCGGACCGCGAGGGCCTGGAGGCGTCCGCCTTCCGCGAGTCGACCCGGATGATCCGGGACGAATCGGTAGAGCAGGCCGTCGTTCCGATCCTCGGTGAGATAGACGCATCGGCCGTCCGGTGCCACCGCGATCGCCTCGTGATGGAATCGCCCCAGTCCGCGAAGCGGCCGTGGCTCGGCGAGTCCGACCTGATCGGTGGCGGGGACCTCGAAGCACCAGCCATGGTCCTCCGCGCAGGCGACGTCCGCCTTCTGCGTCCACTCCTCGCAGGTGATCCAGCTCTTCCACGGNGTCGGTCCGCCCGCACAGTTCCGTCCGGTTCCGGCAAGGCTCAGGAAGTGCTTTTCGACGGTGCCGGACTTCTGGTCGTAGACGATCGTGGTCGTTCCGCCGAGGACCGGGCGATCGCCGCTGCCGGGGTCGAAGAACTTCGATCGATCGACCAGGCCGAGGCGCTCGAGGTTCGGGCCGAAGGCGCCCCACCCGAGATCGGCGTCGACCCCGATCTCGTGGTTGCGGACGAGGATCGTCCGGCCCGGACCGCCGTCGAAGGCCGCCATGCCGTCGTGTTCGTGGGGGACCAGCAGGCCGTCGTCCATCTCCTCGCCCCATCGAGAGATGGTGCGATACGAGAACCCGGCCGGGAGGTCGAGGATGCCGGCGGGATCCTCGACGAGGTCGCCGTAGCCGCGGGCCGCGTCCGCGAACCCGAGCAGGTTCGCCGCCACCGCATCCCGGAGTCCCACGAAACCACCGGTCGTGGCGGCTGCCATCCGAAGAAAGGACCTGCGATCGATCGAAGTCATGCTCTGAGCATTCCCGCGCCGCGTCGCCGAATCAAGGCGAAAGGGGCGAAGATCACGTTTGTTTCGCCGCGCGGCCCCGGCGTCGGGCTCGATGACGTCGGTGCGTTCATGGTTCGACGACCGACTGCGGATACACCAGGATCCGGTCGTGGGCGACGAGCACCATGTCGTCGGCACCGTCTCCGGTCACGTCGGCCACGAGCACCTGCCGCGGCTCGAACTCCCGCGGTTCGCCGCCACTGAACATCTTGGTCTCGAAGATCGTGAAGCCGGTCATCGGATGGAGTCGGCCTCGATCACTGAAGCTCAGGATGTCGGCCATCTGGGTCCCGGCGTCGAGGGAGACGAGGTCGAGCCGGCCGTCGTCGTTGAGGTCGCCGAGTCCGACTTCGTGGGGGACCTTGCGGTTGTCGTCCGGACGCCACGAGCCGGTTTCGACCAGACGCGGTCGATCACCGTCGAGTCGCACCACCGCGAACGCGTCGTTTCCGACCAGCAGCAGATCGTCGTCCTCGCTGGAACCACCGAAGCCGCCGCGTTCGATCCGCACCGGATCGATGCCGCGGATCGCGATCTCGTCGGTGACCGCCCAGCCGGTACCGGCCCGCTCGAAGACCAGCAGGCGTCGGCCTTCGCGGTCGGCGGCGACGATCCGGTCGCCGAGGATCGCCACCGACACCAGCTTGGCGTCTCGATCGGCGTTCAGCTGCGACACCACCGTCCAGCCCTTGTCGTCGTCGTAGCGCAGGCCGCGGATGAAGTTGCGGTCCGCGACGAGGAGCTCTTCGGTGCCGTCGCCGTCGATGTCGAAGCGGCCGGTGTTCCCGGCGCCCGCGGCGCTGACCAGTCCGAACTGCGGCATGTCGTCCTTCTCGACGAGGGTGAACCCGTCGTCGCCGGCGCGAAGCATCATCATCGGCTTGTCGGCGGTGAAGACCAGCAGGTCGGTTCGTCCGTCCTGATCGGCGTCGACGTCGAGCACCGTGTCCGGNCCCCGGGTGGCGCGGCCGAGTTCGATGACCTCGGTCTCCCCGCCGTCGAGGGCGAGCAGGTCGAGCGAGAAACGCTTGTCCTTCGAGGCGATCACCGCGAGGGCGGGGCCGTCCTCGAGTTCGACCAGNTTCATCGCCACGGGAACGTCGCCCGNGGGCAGACGAAGGGCCTCGGGGAAGCCGATGCCGTCGGGGCCGACCGANGCCNNGCCCACCACGCCCTCCTCCTCGCTCAGCACGAAGACCTCGGCGGTGCCGTCACCGTCGATGTCGCCGGCTTCGACCGCGTCCGGCGCGGCGAAGCTCGGGGAGGTCCGGCTGCCGCCGAGCCCCCGTCCGGGGATCTGCATCCAGGTCGCGATCGCGTTCTCCGCCCGGTCGGTGGCGAGGACGTCGAGCAGGTCGTCGCCGTCGAGGTCGGCGACGACGACGTCGCGCTTGCGTTCGCCCGGGTCGGTGAACCCGTGGACCTCGAAGGACGGCTCGCCGCCCTCTTCATCGTCCATCCGGAACTCGTGCACCACGAGTCGCTTGGTCGGTCGTTCGATCACCGCGAGTCGGGCGGCGTCCTTGCCGGGCAGCATCACGCCCTCGGCTTCCGCGATCGGCGGCATCTCGAATCGGAGCTGCGGACCGAAGTCCTTCTCCGCGTCGACGCGGGACGCGAGCCAGATCCNGACCGGGGCCTCGTCGTCGGCGGCGATGCCGGCGAGATCGAGCAGCCCGTTGCCGTCGAAGTCCTCCGCGAAGATCGCGATGATCCGGTCGTCGCCGGCATTGAGATCCTTCGGCGGGGCCAGTCGGCCGTTCCGTTCGAGCGGCCAGATCTTGATCTGACCACCCACGAGGCCGACGACCTCCAGCGGACCGTCGGTTCCGACGAGGTCTTCGACCAGCAGGCCGTCCCGCGAGACGCCGAGCCCGCGGACCCGGTTCTTGCGGAGCAGTTCGAATTCGCCCGGNGAGGTCTGCCGGTAGACGTGGATCGAATTGGGGCGGCCGCCCGCCACGATGTCGAGCATGCCGTCACCATCGACGTCGACGGTCCGGATCGCCCCGACCTCGAAGTTGACGGGGATCTCGATGCGCTCGAACCGCCAGTGCTCGGGGAGCTCGTTCGCCCGCCGCGGCGCCTCGGGTTCACCGGGCACGGCGTCCGCACGCTGGCGTAGGAACTCGATCCGGCTCTTGTGATTGTTCACGACGAGGAGGTCTTCGAGTCCGTCCGCNTCGAGGTCGGTCGAGAGGAGCGGGCCGGCGTTCGGGCCNACCGGGACGACTTCGAGGGCGTCGAAGCCGAAGTGGGCGGCGGTCTCCGCGTCCTGGGCCGTCGCGGTGATCTGGATCGGCGTTGCCGCGAGGATCGCGAGCACGGCGAGGGAGGGGGTTCGAGTCGAGCGAATCGAGCGAGTCATGCGGATCATCCGAATCATGGATCAAGGGCCTCGGGAGGGAGGGGAGCACGGAGGTCGACACCCGAGGGCGTCGCCGGAACACTGGAAATTCCGGATGGTCGCCCTCAGGCCGTTTATAGTACCCGTCCAGACCAAGGAGTCCTCGGATGCCCAGCAAGATCGTTTCGTCCATGTTTCTGGTCCTCACGCTCGCGTGCCTCGGACCCATCGCGTCCGCCCGGCCCGCCACGGCGATCCCGGTCACGGACCGCGCCGACGTCGTGCGTCTCAAGGACGGCGGCGAGGTCCGGGGTTCGATCGTCAAACGAGACGACCGCTCGGTGTGGATCGACGTGGGGCCGACCGTGGTCAGTTTCGACCTCGACCAGGTCGAGGAGATCGTCTCGGGTGGCGGCAAGGAGATCCGTTCGGTGGACTCCGGCACGNTGTTCTCCGTCGCGGTCGACCCGATCGAACTGAGTCCCAAGGAGCACGCGAAGATNCTCGGGCCCGCGGTGATCAAGGTGTCGACGCCGAGCGGTCTCGGATCCGGCGTGATCATCTCGCCCGACGGCTACGCCATCACCAACGCCCACGTCGTCCAGAAGGAGACGGCGTTGCGGGCGACGGTCTGGTTCCTGCAAACGGACGGGACGCTGAAGCGCACCGACATCGACGACGTCGAACTCGTCGCGGTCAACAATCANCTCGACCTCGCGCTGATCCGCATCACCAACCCCAAGGACGAGCCGTTCCTGTTCGCGCCGGTCCAGGGCGCGGAGAAACTCGACATCGGNCAGCCGGTGTTCGCGATCGGCAATCCGCTCGGTCTCGAACGAACCCTGACCCAGGGCGTCATCTCCACGACCCAGCGGAACTTCAGCGGCCTCACCTACGTGCAGACCGACACCCCGATCAATCCCGGAAACAGCGGGGGGCCGCTCTTCAACACCCGCGGCGAGGTCATCGGCATCACCAACATGGGGATCGTCGGCGGCGAGGCCCTCGGATTCGCGATCCCGGCCCGCTACGTGAAGGACTTCGTCCGGAATCGCGAAGCGTTCACNTANGATCGCTCCAACCCGAACAGCGGTCACATCTACCANGAGCCCCCCACGCGNCGACTCCCGGGGGGGCCCGCGATCCTCGACGACGACACCGCCGGATCCTGATCGCACCGAAACAGCCACCCTCGCCCGCCCAACCAGAAGCATCGGGCGGATCACCACCATCGACCCCTTCGCCATCCACACCGGAAGCCAGCCATGAACCGTCGACGTCCCACCAGCCTGCTCCTCGCCACCATGTTGATCCCCGCGGGGGCGTCGCTCGCCCACGCCGCGGACGACTTCACGATCGCCGACCTCGCGCCCGAAGGCACGATCTTCGTCATCGGCGGCGACGGAACCGGCGAGATGTGCTCCCGATTCGAGAACAACCCGCTCGGGGCGCTCTGGCGGACCGATGCGGTCCAGGACTCGATCGCGGAGGCCTTCGGTGAGATCCTCGAGGACGCGTCCTCCGGACTCGCGGCCGACGGAATGGATCTCGACGGCATGAAGTGGCCCACGAACCTCGGCTTCGCGGTCTACACCGACCTCGACGAGGAGACCGGCCAGTCCCGCGCGTTCGTTCTCGGATACGGGGACTGGGGCGATGAGGTCGACGCCAACGGCCGGATGATGGAATCGCTGATGGAGAGCTGGCGGAAGTCCGACACGATCGATCTCGACTCCAAGGAGATNCGTGGCCGCGAGGTCATGATCCTCGAGCAGATCTCGGAGGACGACGACCCGGCCGACGACTTCGGCGANATGGACGACATGATGATGATGTTCGGGGATCCCTCCGAGATGGCGCCCGACCTCGACACGATGTACGTGGTCAAGGACGGCGGCCGGATGCTGATGGCGAACGATCTTCTCGCGATCGACGACGCCCTCGCGATCTTCGACGGNGACGACGCGAAGGTGCTCGCGGGCACCGACGACTGGCGGACCTCGATGCGACAGCTCGGTGANCCCGAGGCCTACGTCCTGCTGCGGACCGGTCCGCTNCAGGACCTCCTCGCACCGATGTTCATGGGCCCCCTCGGCATGGTCCAGCCCATGATCGGCGAGATGTTCGGTGACGTCCGCGGCTATGGCTTCGGCGTCGAGATTCCCGAGGATTCGAGCACCGCTTCGATGGTGTTGACCGCTTCCATCCTCATGCCCGGCGACAAGACCGGCCTGCTCGGACTGATGCGGAATCAGGACGGCCTCGGATCGCGGCCGCCGAAGGTCATCGGCGAAGACGCGATCGGCTACGGTCGGATGAACGTCGACTTCGCCGGCCTCATGCCGCTNGCGAACCAGATCTCCGCCGCCATCCCGATGGGCGGCGAGGAAGCGGACATGATGCTCGAGCAGTTCGGGCCGATGCTGTCGCCGGCGTTCGAGTCGCTCGGACCCGCGATGCACGTCATGACCTTGAAGACCGGGAACACGNTCCTCATCCCGACCTCCGCGCCCGGCAAGGTCCAGAACATGCTGGCGATGTTCGGACCCGGCATGGAGATGGAGCCTCGGGACTTCCTCGGCGAGACGCTCTGGGCCGGTCCGGACGACGGCCCCAGTGCCTGCATCGCGGGCAACTGGCTCCTGCTCGGCGAGGCGGACGGCGTGAAGCAGGTCGTTCGTGGCCTCAACGCCGATGCCGCCGACCAGCCGATCGCGGACTTCGGCCGATTCAACGACGCGATCGCCCGCATGCCCAAGGGCGACGTGGTCGGCTGGGGCTACGTCGACACCGTCGAGCAGTACGCCGCGACCCGCGAGAACCTCGATGGCATGATGGACATGCTGGGCNAGCAGGACGAGTTCGCCCCGGAGATGCCCTTCGACGGCGGCGAGATGATGGACGGCCTCGCCGACCTCGCGGAGNCCATGACGCCCCGCGAGCTTTCTCGATACGTCGGNCCCACGGTCTGGAGCTTCTCCGCGGACGACGCGGGCTGGGTCTACCGGCAGTGGTTCCTTCCGCCGGTCAACGTCGGCGGCTGATTCGCCGNTCGAGACGCGTCAGGATGAACGAACATCGGCGCTCCGCCTCCCGGCGGGGCGTCGTTTTCATGATGGCGCGGGGGCGGTGACCGNTGTGCGTTCGCACGACTCGATCAGTGCATCGACGGCGGCGTCGAGTCGGGCGGGTTCGAGGGCCCAGTGGTTTCCATGACCCGCACCNCGGACGACCTCGACNCGTCCGCCCGGGGCCGCGTCGCCGATCGCGACGCCGTCGGCGACGGGACTGATGGGATCCTGATCACCGAGGACGACCAGCGTCGGAACCGTGGTCCGCACCGCGGCGGCCCGCGTGGAGCGTGGGCGTCGCCCGATCAGCCGGAGGCCCTGCACCGCGAGCCAGGCGATCGGCGTGGCGGGAAGCCCACGCAACCAGAGTCGTTGCCGGAGCGGCACCCGCAGCGTCTCGTAGGGGGCGACCGCGACGACGCCGTCGATTCGGTCGGACTCGGCGGCGGCGAGGATCGAGACGGTTGCGCCGAGACTCCGGCCCACCACCACCAGGGGGNTCTCCGNCGGGGCGTCGAGGCGNGAAAGGAGTGCGGTCAGGTCGTCGACGTCGACGTCGCCGAGGCCGGCGCCGTCGGGTTCGGCGTCGCCGTGACCGCGAAGGTCGATCATCACGATGCGGGAACCGCGTCGGCGCCAGTCGTCGAGGTGGGGGAGCCAGGTCAACCGGGAGCGGCCCCATCCGTGGACGAGGACCAGCACCGGCCCGTCGGTCCGAAGGCCGGGGACGTCCCACACCGGAAGCCGGACATCGCCCGGGCGATCGAGCGTCCATTCGGAGAAGGGGGCGTCGACCTCGCCGGGATCGGAGGGCATGCCGCGGGCCAGCGCCCAGCCGGTGGTTCGTCGACGCGGACGAAGGGCCTCCCGCATGGTCGCCATGACCATGAGCGTGATCGTGATGAGGGCGGCGACGCCGAAGAGGACGAGGAGTTCCATCGGCGGACACCCTATCCGAGGTGGTGATGCGACGGTCGACCCACGAGATCCACGAGATCCACGAGATCCACGAGATCGAAGTTCAGCGGGCTTCGAACATCCTGCGGTTGGTGCCCTCGGTTCCGATGCCGGCCGAGACGCGTCCGCCGCATCGAGGGCACCGGCCCTCGTATCGGGTTTCGGCGGCGTTCCGGGTCAGGCGTCCGTACCGGTGGCAGCACTTGAACCAGACCATGATGAACCGGCTGCCGGAAGCGGGCGTCGCCTTTCGCGGGGCGGCGCCGGTCTGATGCAGGCCGTCGATCTCGATCCGGTCTCGGGAATCCGCCATGGCGTCGTCCTCGGAGGCGTGCTTCACTCGGTGATCGGCTGGTCGCCACCGAGGCGACACGCTTCGTCGATTCGACCGGCGGTGGCCACGGCGCGGTCGATGGCCGCACGGACCTCGTTCTCGATCGTCAGAGCGCGGGCGGCGCCCTGGTCGAGCCCGCGAAGCGAATCGAGATTCATCTCGACGTTCCAGCAGCCCGCCTCGGCCGCGACCGCCGCGAGGCGACCGGCGATCGCGAGATCGCTTCGAAGCAGTCGGCTGGAGCGACCGACCAGTCGAGCCGCGAGGTCGACGGTCTCCGCCGCGTTCATGACCAGTCGGTGCGGCGCCTCGATCGCACCCTCGACCGCCGTCGGCCATGCCTCGATCCGTCGAGGGTCGTCGGCCGCGAGCGGCCAGAGACTCGCGAGCGTTTCAAAGGCGCGGGCGTCCTCGTCGGCGAGTTCGAGGGCGGTCTCGCGGATCCTTTGAAGGCGTCCCGCCGCTTCGGCGAGGGTCGACTCGAACGCCGCGAACTTCTTCTTGCCGTGGCTGAACGCGATCACCATCTCCGCGAGGCCGGCGGCATGGGCGAGCATCGAGCCCGCCGCGGCGCCGCCGCCGGGAACGGATCGGCGCGAGGCCAGCGCCTCGGTGAACGCTCCAAGGGTCGCATCGGCGAAGTGGGCGGGCGATTCGGTCATTGGCGGATCTCGCCCCCGACCCCGGTGGCGAGGGCGGCGGTGATCGTCGCGATCTCCGGATCGATCTCATCGTGTCGGAGCGTTCGATCCGTCACGCGGAATCGCAGTCGCAGGGTGACCGCCTTCCGGCCGGTCGGGAGATTGCGCCCGCGGAACACGGTGACGAATTCGATCGCTTCGAGCGATGCGGGACGGTTCGTGTCGATCGCCGCCTCGAGGTCGGCCCACCGCACGCGCTCCTCGACCAGGACGGTGAGGTCGCGGTCGATGGCGGGGAACGCGGGCAGCGTCTCCGCCACGCTTTCGGGCGGCCAGGCCGCGAGTGACTCGGCGATCCCTCCGGGGGCCAGTTCGATCTCCGCGGCGACCACGGCCCGGTCGTGGCCGAAGCGGGCGGCGGTCTTCGCGTCCACCACGCCGATCGAACCGACGAGTCGTCCGTCGAAGTGGATGGCGGCGGAGGCTTCGCAGCCCGCGAAGGCGGTCTCGGGATCGACGTGGACCCGGTCGGTGCCGACGATTCGCGCGATGCGATCCACCACGGTGCGGAGAAACGCGAACGCCGCCTGTCCTTCCGCGGTGGTGTCCCGGGCGTCGACGCCGGCGGGCGGGTCGACGACCAGTCCGAGGAGCCGGCGTTCCCGGTGCACGCCTTCGTGCTGATCGAAGACCGAGGCGGTCTCGAACAGTCGCACTTCGGTGGTGCCGAGGTCGTGGTTGTGCGCCGCGACCCGGAGCAGGCTGGGGACGAGGCTCGGACGAAGCACGGGCTCGCCGCCCGCGCGGTCGTCCTCGACCTCGAGCACGCCGCGGTCGGTGGCGAGGAACGCGTTCGCCGCNTCGGCGGCGATCAGGGTGTGGGTGACCGTCTCATGGAAGCCGAGACCNACGAGGGTGTCGCGGATCGCGCCGAGCCCCTCGTCCGTGGGCCGCGGCGGAACCGCCCGGATGCGGATCGTCTCCGCGACCGGCAGGGCGTCGAGACCGTGGGTGCGGGCGATCTCCTCGACGAGATCCGCCTCGCGCTCGAGGTCGATCCGCCGGGGCGGAACCGTGCATTCGATACGGTCGCCGTCGACTCGCGGGTCGAATCCGAGGCCCACGAAGAGTCGGTGGATCTCCTCGTCGGAGATCTCGATCCCGAGCACCGCGCGACACCGGGCGGGTCGCATGGCGACCACCCGGGGTTCGGGGATCGGGCGGCCGTCGGCGACGACGCCGTCGCAGAGTTCGCCGCCCGCGAGTTCGAGGATCAGCGCCACGAGGCGATCGGAGGCCGCGGCGATCTCGGCGGGATGCACGCCGCGTTCGAAGCGATAGGAGGAATCACTGGCGGTGCGATGGCGGCGGGCCGTGTTCCGGACGGAGACGGGATCGAAGGTCGCCGCCTCGACGAGGATGTCGGTGGTCGATTCGGAGACCGCGGTCTCCGCGCCGCCCTTCACGCCCGCCATCGCGATCGCTCGTTCCGCGTCCGCGATCACCAGGTCGTCGCTCGTGAGTTCGAGCGGTTTCGCGTCCTCGCCGATCGGCAGGAAGGGCTCGGCGTCGCGGGCCGGCCGGATCTCGATCCGATCGCCGCGCACGGTCGAGAGGTCGAAGACGTGGGTGGGCTGGCCGTATTCGAAGAGCACGAAGTTCGTGGCGTCGACGAGATTGTTCCGCGGGACGAGTCCGATCGCCACGAGGCGTCGCTGCAGCCAGTCGGGACTCGGGCCGACCTTCACCCCGCGGATCACCCGCGCGGTGTAGAGCGGACAGCGGTCGGGATCGAGATTCCGGATCTCGACGACGTCGGCGACCGGCGGGCCGCCGGATGGAAGGTCCGACCGAGGTGCCTTCAGGCTCGAGCCACCGAGCAGCGCCGCCTCCCGGGCGAGGCCGAGGTGGCAGAGGCAGTCGCCCCGGTTGCTCGTGGTTTCGATCTCCTGCCACGGCTCGCCGTTCTCGGCGATGTCCTCCCCGTCGAAGGGGAATCCGGCCGCGGTGAGGAGGTCGGCCTGGGTGGCCGCGTCCAGCGGGGGGTCGAGATAGTCGTTCAGCCAGTTGATGCTCGTTCGCATGATCCGAGGAGGGTACCCCGTCGAGGATCCCGGCGGGCCTNGAACGGGCCTGCTACTTTCCGTGCATGTCGCTTTCCGGTTCGAGATCTCGATCGACGTTTCTTCCTCGTCTGGTCGCCGCATGCCTTCCGTTCCTCGTGGCGGCGGCGTGCAGTTCGCCACCGTCCCCGACCGAGGGGGCGGTTCCAGCGGACGCGGTGATCGATGCCACGGTGCTGGTGGGGGACGATCTCGGTCGGCGGATCCGCCGGGACCCGGGCGACTGGCCCGTCCAGTTCCGGCCCGCGCGGGCGATCATCCTGCCGGACGGCGTGCTTCGAGCCGACGTCGGGGCGAACCTCGAGGTCGATGACCGACCCGGGGTGGCCCGGCACCTCTACCGATCCCAGCTCGAGGACCTCTGGCGGGGACTCGATGATCTCGGATTCGGTGATCCGACGGTCGGTGACTNCGACGGCAACCTCGGACTGCTCGCNCCNGANGACGACGAGGTGATCCAGATCCTCGCGCTGCAACGCGGCGGACGCGACTGGGCGATCGTCCGCCGGTTCGAGATTCCNGCGGACACCACGCCGGCCGAGGCCGCCGCACTCGAGGACGCCCGGATGCGATCGGCGATTCGTCGCCTCGCCGCCCTCGCCTGGGCGTTCGACGATCCGCCNGACGACTCCATCGATTTTCCCGAACGCTACGACTTCGGCCCGGACCCCTGGGNTCGATANCGAGATCCCGTGAAGGGAGACACGTGATTCGAACCACGAACGTCATCAGGTTCCACTCCGCACGGGTGGCCATGCTTTGGGNACGAGGCATGCTGCTCCTCGCGGGAATGATCCTCGTCGGCTGNGCCGGTCCCGGAAGCGCCGCCTTCGCACCCAGCGAGACCAATCAGCAGGCGATCAAGCTCATCGTGCTCGATGCCGATGGTGATGACCAACGGTACGCCCTCTACAAGTGGCGAGCGGACGGTCGTTTCTTCTTCGGNGGCGGCCGGCAGGCCCACGAAGGCGAGACCCCNATCGAACTGGCGTTCCCCNAGGATGTCCGACACACGCTCACCAAGGTGATCGAGGACATCGGCTGGCTNGACGCGGATTTCANGCCACCGGCATCTTCGGACGGGCCTCGATTGCTCGAGGTCGACCTCCGGCTGAAGGGGGTCCACCGGACCTTCGAGGTCAAGGCGGATGGTCGGACCTTCGGAAAGGAAGCGACCGAACTGTTGGAGGCCCTGGAGGCGATCGCCGCCCAGCGGTTCCAAGGCGTGCTCGACGGCCTTCCGCAGGCCGACAAGNCCGCGGGATGACCGATGGCGGTCGGGCGGCGGGCTGCCGTGTGGTGCCGTCATGCCCCTGCGGCGAGGCTCCGAGGCCTGCTCGTGGAGACTTCGCACGTCTGGCTCAAGGCGGCAGAATCGCCCAGAAACCCCTTTTCTAACGCCTGGAGGGCACATCTGGGAGCTTGGAAGGCCGTCTGTGCGGGTTGTATGGATCAGGTGGGCGGCCCCGTGCATCGATTCACCCGAAAAAGGGCAGGTTCAACGAGACCTCGTTGAATGCAGGCGTACAGTCGCCGCCACGGATCCGGTGTCGGTAGAGCCTTCTCGCTCGAGGGGCCAGCAAGGCGACTCAGGTCGTCACCGATGATTCGGGAAGGACCACGTCCGACATGAACAGCGAACCACTCGTCTTGAACTGTGAAGCGTCTCTGAACGGGCCACGAGCACGCCTGAGGTCGGCCGACGCCACGCCTGCCAGACCAGCCAGGACCGGTCCAGCAAGGTCTTCCGGGGTTCCGGAGGCTCGAAGGGCGATGGTCCGTTCACTTTATCAACAGCATCACAGGCCGCTTCAAGCGTTCATTCGCCGCCTGGTGGGGCCCGAGCGTGGCGAGGACGTGGTGCAGGAGGTGTTTTTTCGGCTTCTCCGTCTCGAAAATCTCGAAACGCGCGAGATCTCCGTGAGTTATCTCTTCCGGATCGGTGAGAACCTCGTCCGCAAGGGGTATCACCAGGAGCAGCGTTCGCGACGAACGCTCGAGGCGGCCGGCCGGCAGGATGTACGTCGGCTCGCCGCGGACGATGGAGATCGGCTTGGCGGACGGGCCGGTCGACGCGCGGAAGCGGGGGTTGGGAGCTCGGGCATGGCCCGGGTCCACGCAGGGATGCTCGCGACAGCCCTGCGGAACCTGACGGACAATGAGCAGGCGGCAGTTCGAATGATCGTGTGCCGAGGGTTGAGCTACGAGCAGGCAGCAGTAGCGCTCGGTGTGACCGTAACCACCATCAACAATTGGAAGTATCGCGGTGTCAAGAAACTCCAGCAACTCTGCAGTCCCGACCTCGATCCCTGCTGTCGATCGAATCGGGGAAACAACCCCAGAATGTCCACCCGACCCGAGTCTCATCGCAGAAATCGAGGCGAGCCGGACGCGAATCCGGAATCGACTCGCAACGCTCGCGAACCGGCTGGCCGGACCGACCATGCTCACGGGCGTCGTCGATTCGGGCGCGTTGGATGAGATCGATGCGATCGATGCGATCGATGCGAACGTCCAATCGCTGATCGACGGCGACTGAACGAACGCAACCGCCAGGCTGCGATCCAGCCTCCCGCGACCTGATGAAGATCGGGTCGGACCGGGTGGGCCGGATCGCAGCCTCGCGAATTCCCGGTGGAGTCCGTTCGAGTCGCATCGCCTCGGGCGGGAGCCGGCGGCGGATCGAGACCGGCTGAACCGCCGGCGTGCTCGTTCTGGTTCGAGATCGACCGAAAACCGGAGTCCGTCGGGGGTGAAAGACGAGCCCGGCCTCCGCCGGATTCGTACACTGCCCGGAATGTCCGGCGAATCCCCATCCTCGAAATCAACGGTCTCGCCCGAGGCCGACCAGGCCAGCGTTCCGGACGATCCGATCGTCGGGATCGATCTCGGCACCACCAATTCACTCGTCGCCTTCGCCGACGCGGCCGGCCCGAGGATTCTCGAGCTCGATACTGGTATCTATCGGGGATCGGCCGCGGGCCCGACTCGGTCCGAGGCCGGTCTCGTGCCCTCGGTGCTTCGGTACCGGGGCGACGTCGTGGAAGCGGTCGGCCGGGAGGCCGCGGCCGGGCTCGAGGATCATGCGACGCGAACGGTCTTCAGCGTCAAGCGGTACATGGGCCGTCGATTCGATGACCGCCGTGCCGATGCGGAGGCGTCGCCGTACCGGGTGGTCGCGAACGCCCGCGGGCTCGCGGGTGTGGAGATCGACGGGCGCGTCCGAAGCCCCGAGGAGATCTCCGCGGATCTGCTGGCCCATCTGCGTGATCTCGCGTCCGAAGCCCTCGGCGTTCCGGTACGCCGGGCGGTGGTCACGGTCCCCGCGTACTTCGACGACGCCCAGCGACAGGCGACCCGTGATGCCGGACGGATCGCCGGCATCGACGTGGTGCGAATCCTGAACGAACCGACCGCCGCGGCGCTCGCCTACGGAATCGGTGGACGTGGCGATGCCGAGACGATCGTCGTCTACGACCTCGGCGGCGGAACCTTCGACGTCACGGTGCTCGAGGTCATGCCCGCGGACCCGTCCTCGCCCGAGGGAGAAGCGATCTTCCGGGTCCTCGCCACCGCGGGCGACACCCATCTCGGCGGCGACGACTTCGATCGCGTCCTGCTCGGGGATCTTCACGAGGAAGCGATGGCCGAGTCCGACCCCGACCGTCGGGCCCGCCGGCTCGCGGTGCTCCGAGCGGTCGGCGCGCGAGCCAAGGTCGCATTGAGCGACGCGGCGGCGACGCGGATCCGGCTCGACGGCGGCGGCGTGGTGCCCGATCTCGATCGGACGATCGAGCGGGCCGACTTCGAGGCGGCGGCGAAGCCGCTGGTCGATCGCACGCTGGAGGCCTGCGGGCGGGCCCTCAAGGACGCGGGGCTCGAGCGGGCATCGATCGACCGGGTGGTGCTGGTCGGCGGATCCACGCGGATGCCGATGATCCGGGAAGCCGTCGAGGTCTGGTTCGACCGGCCCGCCTACGTGGCCCTCGATCCGGATCGCGTGATCGCGCTCGGCGCCGCGGTGCAGGGTTCGATCCTCGCCGGCACCCGGCGCGATGCGCTGCTGCTCGACGTGATTCCGCTGAGTCTCGGACTCGAGACCGCGGGTGGCGCGGTCGCGAAACTGGTGTCGCGGAACACCATGGTCCCGACCCGGTCGGTCGAGATGTTCTCCACGAGCGTGGACGGGCAGCTGAACGTCGGCCTGCACGTCCTGCAGGGCGAGCGGGAGATGGTCGCGGACTGCCGGAGCCTCGCCCGATTCGAACTTCGTGGACTGCCGCCGATGCCCGCCGGCATTCCACAGATCGAGGTCGCATTCAACGTCGACGCCAACGGCGTGCTCGGCGTCGACGCGGTCGAGCGGCGAAGCGGTCGGCGAGCCCGGGTGCAGGTCGTCCCCAGCAACGGTCTCACCCGCGAGGAGGTGGACCGGATCGAAGCCGACTCCGTGACGCACGCCCGCGACGACATGCGGGTCCACCGGATCGTCGACCTCGCGGTGAACGCGGCCCTCGACGTGAAGTGGATCACCGAGGCCCTCGATCGCGTGCGCGAGGAGGTCGAGCCCGACGTGGTGGCGTCGGTCGAGTCCGGCCTGGTCGCGGTCCGGGACCTGATCACGCAGGCCCGGGCGGATCCCCGATCCGTGGATGCCGATGCGTTCCACGCGGCGAAGGACCACCTCGACCGGACGAGCATGCCCGTCCACGAGGCCTCCATCTCCCGCAGTCTCCGGGACGAGGGGTCCCCGGACGGCTGAACGGTCGTCCCGGGCGGTAGACTTCGCCGCCTCGATCCGAGGCACTGGAGAACGAAGGTGTCCAAGTCGTCGTCGATCAACACTTCGGAGCCGACCGCCGCCGCCGCGATTCCCGCGACGGTGGCGGAGAACGCGGCGCGGTTCGCCGTCGACTCGTGGGCGGACGGGTTCTTCTCGATCAATTCGAACGGAACCGTGGCGGTGCGACCGGACCGCCGATCCGGGCGCGAGGTCGATCTGCTCGAGATCGTCGACGGCGTTCGAGAGCGGGGGTTCTCCACCCCGGTGCTGCTTCACTTCGGTGACGTGCTCGAGACGGTCCTCGGGGACCTGCGTCGCGCCTTCGACGGCGCGATCGAACAGCACGGCTACGGCGGGGCGTATCGCGGCGTGTACCCGGTCAAGGTGAACCAGCAGCGAAGCGTGGTGGAGGACGTCGGTCGGATCAGCGGCGAGATGGGATTCGGATTCGAGGTGGGCTCGAAGCCCGAACTCCTCGCGGTGCTCGCGATGACCGTCGAGCAGCCGGATCGGCTGGTGGTCTGCAACGGCTTCAAGGAGGATCGCTACGTCGAGTTCGCGATGCTCGCGGCGAAGCTCGGGCGGACGATCGTCCCGGTGATCGAGAACCTCGGTGAACTGGAACTCGTGCTTCGACACGCAACGCGGCTCGACGTGCGTCCCCGCATCGGCATCCGCGTGAATCTCAACGTCGAGGGGGCGGGTCGATGGGCGAGTTCGAGCGGCGTCAAGGCCAAGTTCGGCCTGACCCTCGCCGAGGTGCTGCGGGCGGTCGATCTTCTCCGGGATCACGACATGCTCGACTGTCTGCAGCTGCTCCACTGCCACATGGGAAGCCAGATGCACGACATCCGGCAGGTCGCGGCGGGGGTGGGCGAACTGACCCGGATCCACACCGAGCTCCACCGACTCGGCGCCGCCGTGGAATTCATCGACGTCGGGGGCGGACTCGGCGTCGACTACGACGGCAGCCAGTCCAACTCCGCGTTCAGCCGGAACTACTCGCTGGAGGAGTACGCCTCGACGGTGGTCCACCGGATCCAGTCGATCTGCGACGACCGGGACGTGCCGCATCCGACCATCGTGACCGAGAGCGGTCGGGCGATGGTCGCGCAGCAGAGCGTCCTGATCTTCGACGTGCTTGGTGCGAATCGCTTCGAACCGCATCGAATCCCCGAGGACCTCGAGGGGCTTCGAGGGCGGGACGGCGAGGAACCCGCCCGCCCGCTCGTCGATCTCTTCGACGCGTGGCGGCGGATCGACGCGGAGAACCTGCTGGAGTGCTGGCACGACGCGGAGAGCGCCCGGGCCGAGGCCCTCACGCTGTTCACCCTCGGGTACATGTCGCTCGAGCATCGGGCCGAGGTCGAACGGATCTTCTGGACCCTCGCGCTCCGGGCCCGCGAACTCACGAGCTCGCTGGATCCCGTTCCCGAGGAACTCGCCGAACTCGACGACCTGCTCACCGACGTCTACTTCTGCAACCTCTCGGTGTTCCAGTCGCTTCCGGACTGCTGGGCGATCGAGCAGGTGTTCCCGATCATGCCGATCCACCGCCTCGACGAGACGCCGACGCGACGAGGCACGCTCGCCGATCTCACCTGCGATTCCGACGGCAAGGTCGATCGCTTCATCGATCGCGAGGACGTGAAGCGATGGCTTCCGTTGCACGAGCTGCAGGAAGGAACGCGATATCTCCTCGGCGCGTTCCTGGTCGGCGCCTACCAGGAGACGCTCGGTGATCTCCACAACCTCTTCGGCGACACCCACGTCGCCCACGTCCGGGTCGACGACTCGGGCAGATGGTGGATCGAGGAGATCGTGGAGGGGGACACCGTCCGCGAGGTGCTGGGTTACATGCAGTACGACGCGACCGCGCTGACCAGGTCGATTCGCATGGAATGCGAACGTTCGGTGCATCGAGGCTCGATGACCACGCGGGAGAGCCGGGAGATGGTCGGCGCCTTCGAGGCGGGCCTCGATGGGTACACCTACCTCGAGGAATCCTCGGAGTGAGCCGGGGCGGTGATCAGGGATCCGCGGCGGGCTTCGTCCCGGACGGGGTGATCCCCTTCGCTTCGAGGAACGATTTCGCCAGCGCCTCGTAGATCGATGGTTCGCAGATCCGACCCGCGATGATCGCGCCGATCATGGCGGCGAACATCAGCGGCAGGAGCATGCCGTACGCCCCGGTCATCTCGAAGAGGATCGTGAACACGGTGATCGGGCTCTGGACGACGCCTGCGAAGTAGGCGGCCATGAAGATGAGCATGAGTTCGGGCAGCCCGATGCCGGGGGCGATCGTGGCCTCGAGGAATCCGTGAGTCACCTGGCCGAGGCCGGCGCCGACCGCCAGGCTGGGATCGAAGAGGCCTCCGGGGATGGCGCTGATCAGGCTCACGAAACTCGCCGCCGCCTTCGCGAGCGGGTCGCCCCATCCCGCGATCGGGACGCCGGTCTCCGCCGCGGTCACCAGCATCCGCTCCGCCTGCGAGTGACCGCCGCCGTAGCTCGAGCCGTTCGAGAGAAGGCCGATCACCGCGAGGGCGAGACCGAGTGCGATGCCGGTGCGCCAGGGGCGGCTGACCAGCGACGGCGCGATGCGTCGACTCCCCGCGACCACGCCGCGTCCGAACCAGCCTCCGAGGAATCCGCCGATCACGCCGGCCACCGGGATCGCGAACCACTGCCGCATCTCGAGCAGCCAGGTCCGCAGGTCGGTCTCGATCGCGAGCGGCAGCGCGGCGTCCGCGTTGCTCGAGCCGTAGAAACGATAGTCGCCGAGCACCGCGACCCCGATCGCACAGGCGATCGCGACGGTCCTGATGATCGCGGGCACGCTCTTCTTGTCGAACGTCCGGCCCACCTCCTCGAAACAGAACACGACGCCGGCGACGGGGGTGTTGAACGCGGCGGCGATCCCGGCGGCCGAGCCCGCGAGGATGAGTCCGCGTTGGATGAGCCAGCGTTCGACCTTGCAGAATCGGGCGCTCAGGTGCATGCAGCACGCGGCGACGTGCACGGAGGGACCTTCGCGGCCCACGGTGATTCCGGACACGAGGGCGAGGGTGAGGAGCAGCATCTTTCCGATCGCGATGCGAAAGGAGAGCATGAGTCTTCGTTCCGGTCGGTCACCGAGCTCGATGGCGGCGATCGCCTGCGGGATTCCGGTCCCCTCGGTGCCGGGGAAGAACCGCCGCTGCGTCCACACGATCACCGGCATGGTGACCGCGACGCCCGCCGCGGGAAGGATGACGGTCCACGGTCCTTCGAAGGTCACTCCGAGCCAGGTGGTCCTTCCGCTGAGCCACGCGACCATCGTCTCGCCCGCCCGATCGGCGTACACGAAGTAGAGCGCGGCGAGGCCCGCCAGCGTCGCCGCGATGCTCGTGGCGATGATGGCCCAGGTCGCCTGGCTCACGGTCGGTCTCGGATGTGGTGCGTCCATCGACGGAATCTACCCGACCGGGCCGCGTCGAGCCCCGGGCGTTCCGCGCGAGGATCCCGGCCGGGCCGGCGGAAGTACCATGGTGTCCCGTCCGGGAAACACCATTCTTCGAGCCACGAGGACCGTCCACGGTGGAGAACGAACCCAACGAACTTCGACCGGATGCTGATGGAGAACCGACGTTCCTCGGACTCGATCCTCCGACGAGCCGGCCCGCGGCGGTGATCGTTCCGGTGCCCTACGACGCGACCAGCACCTGGCAGAAGGGCGCCGATCGTGGGCCGGCGGCGCTCCTCGCCGCCAGCGCGGAGGTCGAACTCTTCGATCTCGAGACCTCGAGCGAGCCGTGTCGATCGGGCATCCTCACCGGACCGCCGGTGCTTCACGAGGGGGATCCCGCCGATCTCGCCGACGTCGTGGAGGAGGTGGTGGCGACCGTGATCGGGCAGGGGGCCGTTCCGATCGTGATCGGCGGGGAGCATTCGGTCTCGATCGGCGCGATTCGCGCGGCCGCGGCGGCGGTTCGATCGGGGGGCGACCGACTGGGGGTCGTGCAGATCGACGCCCACGGCGACACCCGCGAGTCCTACCACGGGTCGCCGTTCAATCACGCCTGCGTCATGGCCCGGGCCCGCGAGGTCGCGGACATCGTCCAGGTCGGGATCCGCGCGATCGACCGAAGCGAACACGACACCATGGACCTCGGCCGGGTGTTCCCGGCCCATGAGATCCTCGAAGCGGCCGATGACGTCTGGATGGACCGGGCGATCGATCTCGTTCCCGAGGACGTGTACCTGACGATCGACCTCGACGCCTTCGATCCGGGGATCATGCCGGCCACCGGAACGCCCGAGCCCGGTGGACTCGACTGGCGCACCGTGAACGCCTTCGTCGCGCGTCTCGCGGCCCGACGCAACGTGATCGGTTTCGACGTCGTCGAGCTGCTGCCGCATCCGGCCCACTGGGCCTGCGACTTCCTCGCCGCCAAACTGGTGCACCGGGTGCTCGCGGAGATTCTCGCGGCCCGCGGAACCTGAACGGGTCGTCGGATACGATCGAACCATGAATCAAGACGCGTTGCGAACGAAGATCGACGGNCTCGTGCGCGNCGCCCGGGCCCGCGGCGCNCCGTGCGACTGGTTCGANNCGCTGTACCGCGACGCGGACGGGCGGACCGAGCTCGTTCCCTGGGCGGACGACGAACCGAACCGGCACTTCNTGGNGGGGATGNAGCTTCCCGGGATTCCGACCGGTGGTCGCGCCCTGGTGCTCGGGTGCGGTTTCGGGGACGACGCCGAAGCCCTCGCCGCGCTCGGCTTCGACGTGACCGCGTTCGACGTGTCGACGTCGGCGATCGACGGATGCCGGCGGAAGCACCCGGACTCCCCGGTCCGCTACGAGGTCCGGGATCTCTTCCGNCTGCCGACGCACTATCACCGCGACCGGTTCGACCTGGTGCTGGAGGTGTACACCCTGCAGGCGATCCCGCTGCCGGACCGGGCGGCGGGTTTCCGGCCGGTCGCCGACTGCGTCGCCCCGGGGGGTGTGCTCCTCGCGGTGATGCGGGGCCGCGACGACGAGGTCGACGTCGATCTCGAGGGTCCGCCCTGGCCGATCAGTCGCGTTGAATGCGCCGCCTTCGAGGCCGCCGGCCTGGTGCTTGAATCGTGGGAGGACTTCATCGACGACGAGGACCCGCCGAATCGTCGGTTCCGTGCGGTCTTCCGTCGTCCGTCCGCGTGATCAGGATTCGAGGACGTACTGGAAGACGAGCGGGGCGACGATGGTCGCGTCGGATTCGATCATGAACTTCGGGGTGTCCGCGGCGAGCTTGCCCCAGGTGATCTTCTCGTTGGGGACCGCACCGGAGTAGCTCCCGTAGCTGGTCGTCGAATCGCCGATCTGGCAGAAGTAGCCCCAGAGCGGCACGTTCCCCCGACCGAGNTCCTGATGCAGCATCGGAACCACGCAGATCGGGAAGTCGCCGGCGATGCCGCCACCGANCTGGAAGAAACCGAGCGACCGCTCCCGGGTGAATTCGGTGTACCACGCCGCCAGTTCGATCATGTATTCGATCCCGCCCTTGATCAGGGTGGGATCGGCCACGTCGCCCGCGATGCAGTGGGCGGCGAACACGTTGCCGGTGGTGGAGTCCTCCCAGCCCGGAACGAACATCGGAAGNTCCTTCTCCGCCGCGGCCACCATCCAGGAGTCGTTCGGATCGATCTGGTGGAACTCGTCGAGTCGTCCCTCGCGGATCAGCCGGTAGAGGATCCGATGCGGAAAGTCGCGTTCCCCGCTCGCNNNGAGTCGNCGCCATTCCTCGACCAGCAGGCCTTCGATCCTCCGGAAGGCCTCCTCTTCGGGGATGCAGGTGTCGGTCACGCGGTTGAGGTGCCGGTCGAGGAGGGCCTTTTCGTCGGCCGCGGTCAGCGCCCGCCAGTCGGGAATCCGCTCGTAGTNGTCGTGGGCGATGAGGTTGAAGANGTCCTCTTCGAGGTTCGCCCCGGTGCAGCAGATCGCATGCACCTTGTCCTCGCGGATCATGCGGGCGAGGGACACGCCGAGTTCGGCGGTGCTCATCGCACCGGCGAGCGTCACCATCATGCGGCCGTCGGAGGCGAGGTGGTCGCAGTAGCCCTCCGCGGCGTCGACGAGCGTCGCGGCGTTGAAGTGCCGGTAGTGATGTCGCAGGAAATCACGGACGGACATGATGACTCCGGAGTTCGTCGCGGGTCAGGCGCGGGGGGTGACCCGCCGGATCTCGCTGCCGCCTCGAATCATCATGACGCCGAGGAAGAGCAGCTGCACGCCGGTGAACACCGCGAAGACGAGGATCGCCACGCCGGGCATCATGAAGACCAGGAGTCCGAGCACCAGGGTGAGGATCCCGCCCCCGAGCATGAGTGTCCACTGGTCGCGTCCCCGCATTCCGCACGCCGCCGCGATCTGCATTGCGCCGGTGATCAGGAGGATCGCGCCGAGGACCTTGGCGAGGAAGGCGGCGGAGAGCGTCGGATCGAGAAGCAGGATGAAGCCCGCGAGCGCGGCGATGATCGGTCCGAAGATTCCGGCGCCGCTGCCATGCTGTCCCGAGGGGCTTCCGGCGGCCCGGATGGTTCCGACGATGCCGGCCAGCAGCAGGAACGCGCCGGTGAACTGGGTGAGCAGCACCACCGAGGCGAACGGGGCGATGATCAGCATCGCACCGCCGAGCACGAGGAAGACGCCCTCGGCGATGGCGAAGGTTCCGGACGCACGCATCACGTCGGCGGATCGAAGGTCGGGCATGGTGGGGGCGCTCCAGGAATTGGCGAGGTCGTCGGAATCGTGGGGTTCGGGGGATCGCGGTCGTCGCGAGCCGTCTGGGTTGGAGCGAGATGCTAACGCCGTTGCAGGACGTCCGTATCCTCGCTGGTTCCACGCGGCCTTGAAATCGACGGACCCGGGACTGGTAGCATCCGCGAATGACCGATCACCGTCTCGACGCCTGGCGGACGCTTGCGGATCCGGCGGCGGGTCCGCTGCTCGCCGCCGCCGCGGAGGTCGAGGCGGCGGGCGTGACGCCGTCCGCGGTGACGAGGCTTCGTCGGGATCATCCCGACGGTCCGATCCCCGAGGCGCTCGAACTCGCTGGAGCCCGCCGCCGAGGGGTGGCGAAGTTCGAGGACTCGACGCGACTGCTGCTCGATCGAGGTGGCGTCGAACAGGCGACCAGCGGCACGGTGGCATCGTGGAAGGCGACGCGATTCGGATCCGAGCCGGTGCTCGACCTCTGCTGTGGCATCGGCGGCGATGCGATGGCGCTGGCAAGGCGCGGGCCGTGCCTCGGGGTCGATCGCGATCCGGTCCGGGCGTTCATGGCGTCGTACAACGCAGGCATCGAGACGGCCGTGGACGACGTCGAAGCGGTGTCGATCGATCGTCCGCTGGTCCATCTGGATCCGGCGCGTCGAGACGAGTCGAGCGGTCGTCGGTCGTGGCGGCTCGAGGATCTGGTGCCCGGCATCGACGCGATCCGCCGGATCGTCGCCGAAGCCGAGGGGGCCGCGATCAAGCTGGGGCCGGGCCTGCCGATGCCACCCCCCATGCTCCACGACCGTCAGTCGGTGTCGGTCGTCGCGGAGTCGGGGCGACTGGTGCAGGCGATCGTGTGGACCGGCCGGCTCGCCCGGTCGGCATCGGTGGAGGCCGTCGATCTGCCGTCCGGTCGGACCATCGAAGGCGAGCCGGCGGTGCTCCGGTCGGGGGCGATCGAACTCGACGGCGCCTTGTTGGAATTCCATCCCGCGGTCGAACGCGTCGGGCTCGGATCGCACGTGCTTCACGAGCATCTCGGACTCGAGGGCGTCGACGTGGAACCCGCGGTGGGGCTGGGGCTCGCGGTGGTCGACCTGGCGCGGGTCGAACAGGCGGTCGCGGACGGTCGGGACGACTGGTTCCGGGCGATCTCGATCGACGCGGTCGTCGCACCGCGGCCGGAGACCGTCGCCGACGCGATCCGGACGTCGATGCCGACGCCGAAGCAGGTGGTGGTTCGGACGCGTGGCGGGGCGGTCGACGCCGACGACTGGACGCGACGTCTCGCGGTGCTGGCGGGCCCGGCGGGCACGGGCATCGTCGAGGTCCACGGACTCCGCCTGGGGCGACGGACCGTCGCGGTGATCGGGCGTCCGATCGGTCAGTCGAAGTCGTAGACCCGACGCAACGCGATCGCGCTCTCGTCCATCGCGGTCAGGAGATCGCCGTCGGCGGGCGGCCCGCCCGCGATCGGAACGACCACGCACGTCACGCCGCGTTCCTCGAGGGCTTCGACGATCGGTTCCGCCGGTGCTTCGGGCCAGATCATCCAGGCGGCCGGATGGCGTTCGAGCGTCTCATCGAGCAACGCGAGGGCGTCGGCATCCGGCGGCGTCAGACCGTCCCAGTCGAGGGTCTCGCCGTTCATCCGGAAACGCCGGGCGAGGTACTGGTAGACCGGGCGGCTGAAGATCACGGGTCGGTCGGGTTCGGTGTTGACCGCCTGCTCGATCGCGGCGGCTCGTTCCTGCAGTTCGCGGATCAGGACGCCTCGGTTCGAGCGGAACAGATCCTGATGGGCGGGCATGAGTTCGGCCAGGGCCTTTTCGATCGCGGCCGACTGGGCGATGGCGAGCTCCGGGTCGAGCCAGGTCGTGGAGGCGGTGCCCCGATGCGTGTGCTCGCCGTCGGGTCCGTGGGCGTGGACCGGGCCCTCCTCGGTCTCGATGAGCACGTTCCGGATCGCCGCGGTGGTGTCGACCACCCGTTCTCGGGGAAGGCTCGCGGTCGACCGCCAGGGTTCGTAGGTCGCGCCGTTGAGCAGGATCAGGTCGGCGGACTGCATCGCGGCGAGGTCGCTTCCGTTCGGCGACCACGCGGCGGGGTCCACGCCGTCGGGCACCAGCCATCGGACGTCCACGCGGTCGCCACCGATCCGGGCGGCGAAGAACGCGAGTGGATGGTTCGAGACGGCGACCGATCTCGGATCATCGGGGGCGCGGGTGTCCGTTTCGTCCCCGCCCGCGTCGCAGCCGGCGAGACCGAGGCCGGTCGCGAGCAGGATCGTGGCGATCGATCGGGTGAGGCGATGCTGGAGGATCGTCGGGCGAAATTGAAATCGATGCATCTGGTGCTCCGTTGTGACGGGGTATCCTACTCGCGTGCTTGCCATCGACGACGTCCAGTTCGACTATCCCGCCGCCCGGGGGGAAGGTGAAGGATTCTCCTTCCGCCTCGGAGGACTCTCGGTCGATCGCGGCGAGACCGTCGCGGTGATCGGGCCCAGCGGCTGTGGCAAGTCGACGCTGCTGCGACTCGCCGCGGGGACGCTTCGGCCTCGGACCGGCACCGTCCGACTCGACGGCGTGGACGTGGCCGGGCTCGGCGAGGCGGCGATGCGGGCGCTTCGACTCCGCTCGATCGGATTCGTATTCCAGGACTTCCGCCTGCTCGACCACCTCGACGTCGAGGAGAACGCGATGCTTCCGTTCCGGCTCGGCGGCCTTCGCGCGGATGCCGCGGCGCGATCGCGGGTCGTCGACCTGCTGGAGCGTCTCGGGATCGGGCACCTTCGACGCCGGCCGATCGGTCGACTCAGTCATGGTGAACGTCAGCGGACCGCGATCGCCCGGGCCCTCGCCACCGATCCCGGACTGGTCCTCGCCGACGAACCCACCGGCAACCTCGATCCCTCGAACAAGCGGGTCATCCTGGAGGCCCTGCTCGGCGCCGCGCGGGATCGGGACGCGGCCCTGCTCGCCGTGACCCACGATCACGACCTGCTCGACGCCTTCGACCGCGTGATCGATCTCGGGACGGAGGTGCCCTCGTGAACGCGATCCGGCACTCGATGTTCCTCGCCCGTCGCCACCTGCTGCATCACCGTCAGCGATCGGCCCTGCTGATCGCGGCGTTGTTCATCGTCGGGTTCCTGCCAATCGGGGTGGAGAACCTCGTGCAGGCGGGGGAACGCGCGCTGCGAGCCCGCGGCGAGGCGACGCCGCTGGTCGCCGGCGCCCCCGGCGCACCGATCGATCTGGTGCTCTCGGCGCTCTACTTCCGGTCGCCGCCGGATCGTGAACTTCGAACCGACGAGATCGAGACCCTGGTCGAAGGCGAACTCGCCCGAGTGCTTCCACTGGTTCTCGGGGACCGGGTGCTGGACGTGCCGCTGGTCGGATCGGACCCCGGTTACCTCGACTTCCGCGGGCTCGAGTGCGTCACGGGTCGGTCGCATGCCGCGGCCGGCGAGTGCGTGGTCGGGGCGGCGGTCGCCGCCCGCGAGGGTGTCGAGGTCGGCGACCGCATCACCACCGAACCCCGGGAGTTCTTCGATCTCGCGGGGGCGTATCCGCTCCGCATGGAGGTGGTCGGGGTGCTGGGCGAAAGCGACGGGCCCGACGATGACGCGGTGTTCACCGGGCTCGCGACCGCGTGGATCGTGCGTGGGCTCGCCCACGGCCACGATGATCTCGAAGCGGCCGACGACGCCGAGCTGGTGATGGGCCGGACCGAGGACGACGCCATCATCGCGAGCGCCAAGGTCCGCGAGTTCGTGGAGATCACCGACGACAACCGAGCGAGCTTCCACTTCCACGCGCCGCCGGGCGAGCTTCCCGTCACCGCGGCGATCGTGATTCCGAACGACGCGAAGGCCGGGACGATCCTGCTCGGCCGGGCGGACGTCGGGCGGCTTCCGCTTCAACTCGTCGACGCCGCGACGATCGTCGATCGCCTGCTGGTCGAGGTCTTCCGGGTCCGGCGGATCCTGATGGGGGTGCTGGCGGTGGTCGGGTTCGCGACCTTGCTGCTCGTGGGCGTGGTCGTCGCACTCTCGATCCGCATGCGAAGCCTCGAGATCGAGACCATGCACCTGATCGGTTGCGGCCCCGGGCGGGTTCCGTTGATCCTCGTGACCGAGGTCCTGCTGGTCCTCGCGATCGCCGCGATGCTCGCGTTCATCGCCGGGGGGCTGGTGGTGCCGATGCTCTCGGGCGCGGAACGGTTGATTCTCGGGTGACCGGGGTCCGCATCGTCAGGCCTTCGACGCCACCGACCCGGTAACCGGTTCGGGCGTGACGTCGCAGCCCCGTTTCGTAGGCGTTCTGGCCGAGCTCCTCGGTTCGGATTCCGTCCGCGGCGGCGAGATCCCGGATCCCATCGATCCAGGGGCCGACCTCGGCGAGGAATTCGCCGCTCGCCTCGTCGATGATCCGGAAGTCCTTCCAGACGCCTTCCTCCTCCTTCGCCACGTTGAAGTAGTGGAAGGTCGAAAGGGGATGCGGCATCCGCTGGGTGAGCATGTCGGCGAGGGACCAGGTCGTCAGCTCGCCCTTGGCGTACTGGGCCGGATCGGCGATGTTGTATCCGAACTCGCTGATCATCAACGGCCGGGCGGTCGCCCGGGGAAGGAGATCCGCGGGGATCGCGAAGAGTTCGTTGAAGGTGATGGTGTCCCAGCCGTAGCCCTGCTCGAATCCCTGAAGGCCGATGAAGTCGGTGGCTGATCTGGAGATCGAGGCGATTCCCTCGCGAAGGGAGGCGGCGTTTCCGGGCATGGAGATCAGGCAGTAGCCGAGGGCGACGTTGTGGGCACCGACGCCGTCGCGGATCGACGCCATCCGTTCGAAGCCGGCCGCGACCTTCCAGGGTTCGCCGTTGCTCGACCACGGATACCAGAAGCCGTTCGACTCGTGGAAAGGCGTGATCTCCACGCGGCCGCCGAGGTCGCGGAGGCCCGTGAAGAGTCGGTCGAGGAAGACGTCGTAGCCGCCTGCGAGCATGGTGTCGAGGGGATTGCCGCCGCCGTCCGGCCAGAACTCCATCGTGACGTGCGGCGTCAGGCCGTTCCCCCGGATCACGCCGCAGTTGCCGATCACGTTCCAGGCTTCGTCGGGGTTGGTTCCGAAGATGCCGTGGAAGTACTTGAAGGCGGACACGGGCTGGTCGAGAAATCGGACCGAGAGCGGATTCCACGCCGCGGGATCGCTTCGGTGGACGTCGTTGGTCCAGAAGCAGTTCGGTGCGGTCAACCGTTCGGGCGCGTTGCGGAAGAACTCGACGTCGATGATCGCGACCGAGCCGGACTGGCAGTAGGGGGCGCCCTCGATGTTGTCGTCACGCGCGGCGAACTTGAGGTGGATCAGGTTCGAGAGGTCGAGGGCCGGATTGGCGGCCTGGAACCGGGCGAGTGGAATGGTCNCCCGCTGCTCGCGTCCGTTGATCTCGCCGATGTCGATCGGAAGGTGGGCTTCGTTGCCGAGGCCGTCGCCGTCGTCGTGGACGTCCTCCAGCACGACGTAGAGGTACGGTGCGTCGTCCGGACCCTGCACNCCGCCCGCCACCGTGAACGAGAGCATGGTCTCGGGACCGGAGAGATCGACGGGGCTGAAGTCCTCCGCGAGTCGCGCGACGAAGCCGACCCAGGGGTAGCCGTTGATCGCGGCGTTCCAGGTGAGCTGCATCACGTCGCGGTCGAAGTCGATGCCCGGAACGTCGTATTCGTCGGTTTCGAAGACCGCGACGCCGACGCCGGGTTCGTCGGCGGGCCAGAGGGTGTCTTCGACGTAGTCGCGATTCACGCCGTCGAGTTCCAGTCGGACCAGCGTCCGGTGGTTCGAGTGGGCTTCGGGACCGGCGATGAAGTCGACGGTCCCGGTGGAGGTCGTGGTGGATCCGGTCGGGATGTCGGTCCGGGAGATTCCGTAGGCGACGCCGAACTTTCCGAGGCCGGGCTCCGGCCGNCCGAGCTCGGCGAGGACNGCGCGATGGACGCCGATGTCCATCGACGTGTCGGACGGNCGGGTGACGTGGATGCGCCCGAACGTCTCGTCCCAGGTCGCACCGACCAGGTCGATCGCCCGCACCTCGANGCCGTCGACGTCGAACCGGGAATCAGCGGTCACCAGCGCCCGGAGTCGGCCGCCATCGGGCGTCGCGAAGGTGAATCCCTCGCCGGACGGGGGACAGTCGCCCCATGCGGCGAGCAGAAGTCCGAGGTCGCCGCCCGCGACGCGACCGTCGCCGTCGAGGTCCGCGGACGAGTCGCCGGCGACGTCGCCCCAGCCGGCGAGCAGGAGGCCGAGATCCGCGCCCGCGACACGGCCGTCGCCGTCGAGGTCTCCCGGGCAGCCGATGGAGGTCTCGTCGAGCAGGTCTCCGAGCTCGAGGCCGGAGGCGATCTCGACGTGGCGACGAACGGTGGACGCATCGGCGGCCAGCACCTCGCCCCATCCGAAGTCGATCGCATCCTCCGCGACGCACGGTGATCCGACGATGATCATCGACGCGACCGCGATCACCGTGGCGGCGACGGGACGCGGGAGGCTCGAGACGGGTGACGACAGGCTCGGCTTGGTCATGCTTCAAGCATAGGACCGCTTCCACNNGGGCCAAACCGGTTCGGGTGATTCCCCGCACATCTGGCGGCGTCGGGCGGGATCACCGATCCCGGAGTGCGGGTTCGAGAATCGACACGCGAAGGTCCGCCCGCAGACGCCCGGCCTCCCGCAGGGCGTCGGTCCCCGCGCCGAGATAGAGATCGAGCCGACGNCCGCGGATCGCACCGCCGATGTCGACCGCGACCACCACGGTGGGCGGCAGATCGTCACCTTCGATCACNAGCACGCTTCCCAGNGGGATCACCTTCGGATCGACGGCCACCGTGTGGCGGGGCACGAGGCGGACGCCGGTCGANGCCCGGGGCCAGGTGGAGGCGGGGACGATCTCGAAGAACACCACGCGGTCGTTGTCGAGCATCAGTCGCTCGATCGTCTCCGGATCCTCGGCGTGTCGATCCCGGATCACGTCGAGGTCGATCGAATCAGCGTCGGCGAGACCGGTGTCGACCATTCGACGGCCGAGGCTCGTGTACTCGCGTTCGTTGGTCCGCGACCACGCGAGGCAGTCGATCGTCCCGTCGGGGAACCGAAGCGCCGTCGANCCGTTCACCTCCGCGAGGTAGGCGTCGAGACCGTCGGCGACCCAGCCCAGCACGGGGACCGTGGTTCCCGCCACCTNGGGAATCGACCGGCGGATCGGGAGCGAACGAGGATCGGTGAGTTGCGTCGGATCGCCGAGGATCGGGTGGCGATGGATCGGGTCGCGGGTTCGACGNGCGTCGAGGATCGGGGCGGCGTAGGCGGTGGCCTCGAAGGTGCCCGGCATCGATCGAAGCGACATCGGCCGGTCGTCGCTGCCTCGAATCGATCGGTTCGCGGGCGGGCCGGCGAGCCAGTCCCGCCAGCGGGCGGCGGCGTCCGGATCGGTCTTCTCCAGCACCGGGACCGCGATCGAGATCGCCTCGTCGATCCGCGTGTTCGCGGGCGAGGTGCCGGCNATCTCCCGCGGCGGGGTCGTGGTGCAGGCGACGANCGGGTGGAGGAGCAGGACGGCGACGAACACGCGGGACGACGTGGCGAAGCGCGGCCTCGTCACAGCGCCGTCCGCGGCGGAAGCAGCATCGCCGCGACCAGCAGTCCGGCGACGAGGCCGCCGCCGATCAGCATCGCGTCGATGATNGTGTTGAGGCCGGTGATGGGGTCGTCGGACATCAGGCTTCGAAATCCCGTGAGGCCGAGGGCGCCCGGCACGAGCACGATGAGCCCGGGGACCGCGACGAGGGCCGTCGGGACGCCTCGGAAACGATTGGCGAGGTTGCCGCCGAGCCCGACCGCGAGGGCGGCGATCGCCGCGGTCACTTCGGGGCTGGCGAGCGGTGCCGCGACCTGGATCGAACCCCAGCCCAGCAGGACGGCGGCGAGGAACCAGTGGGTCATCCGCGGATCCTCGCCGAGCAGGATCATCAGGCCGATGGAAGCCGCGCCCACCGCGGGAAGGAGGGTCCAGATCGANGGGGAGACCGTGGCCACCTCGGGAAGCGGAACGGTCGACAGGAGTTCGCCGACGCCTTCGCCGAGTCCGGCCCCGAAGCCGAGGGCGACGAACGTGGTCAAGGCGCCCATCAACCGCGCNGANCCCGCGGTCAGCTCGCCCATCGCGAGTTCCCGCATCGCGATCGTGAGCATCAATCCGGGAACCAGGACGATGATCGCGGCGACCAGCGTGAGTCGCGGGTCGGAGCCGAGCCAGGTCGCGAGNAGGTTGGCGATCAGGGCCGCGACGAACGCCGCGACGAAGTCGGCGAGCGGCGCGCGGTGCGGCGAGCTTCCGAAGATCCGGAGGATCAACGCGACGCCCCCGGCGGCGATGGAGGCCGCGAGGGCGCTCCACATCGTTCCGCCGGAGAGGATCGCGACGCCGGCGCCGGTGAGCATGAAGGCGAGCAGCGTGGCCAGGTGTCCCCAGGGCGAGGGGCTCGCGGTGATCTCGTCGAGCCGGCGGACCCCGGTTCCGGCATCGCATTCGCCGGACACCAGATCNCGGATCACGACGTCGACCAGTCGCATTCGTTGCAGCGCCGGACTGCGAGGNCGGGTGCGGATCATCCGGATCTTCTGACGGTCGACCGGACCGAGGCCGAGGGTGAGACCGGTCGGCACGGCGAAGACCGCGGTCACCATGTCGAAGCGACGGCCGACCGCCGCGACCGAGGCTTCGATGCGATAGCTCGGGGCCCCGGANTCATGCAGTGCTTCGGCGACCCGGACCAGCAGTCGTTCGATCCCGTTCGTGTCGGCGGGCCCANCCGGACCATCCTCGAAGGACTCGTTCATGCGTCCGAGGGTACCGCCCCATGGGAGGTCGCGTACGGACCCGGANGGGAAAGGGGATGCGGAAGGGGTCACATCCGGGTGAGGGCGTCGGTGCGTCCGTCGCGGACCGCGGTGGTCCACGCGGCGAGGCGGATCGCGGCGACCTCGGCGTCCTCGATCGCGCCGCTTTCCGCGGCCAGTCGCACCACGTCTTCGAGGTGCGCCGCGTCTCGCGCGTNNTCGAGGTGGTTGACCAGCATCGGGTTCGCCTGTCGGCCGTTCAGCCACGCGAGGAACGCGAGCCCGACCTTGTACTGGTGGGTGGGCGCTTCGAAGATCCGCTGTCCCAGGCGTTCGCAGGGCTCCATGATCGCGTCGTAATCGATGCGATCCCCGCCGGCGAGGCGACGCAGGGCGAGNGCGGCGGGGACCGCGATCGCATCGAAGATCCCGAGGAGNGCGTGACTGAAGTCGCCGATGGGCACCAGCCGCCCGTCGAACTCGAGCATCCGTTCCTCGGGCATGATCCCTTCGACCTCGCCGGCGATCAGCCGGCCGAAGTGGAAGTCGTCGCCGGTCAGCATGATCTGATCGCGTTGCAGGAGATCGCGTCGCAGTCGGACCTCGAGTTCGTGATCGAGCATCGACAACTTGGCGGCGCGATATCGATCCGGGTCGTTGCGCATGATCCGCAGGAAGGACTCGCCGGGGAAGTACCCCTCGAGGGCGGACAGGAACATCGGTCCGAGCCAGTGGACGATCAACGGGCCGTCGCCCGCGGCCCGGGCGATGTCGCCGTAGATCTCGACGAAGCCGTCCTCGTCGACGCCGAGTTCGCACAGCCTCGGCATGGGCAGGATCACCGGAACGCCGCCGGCCTNCCGGATCACGTCGATCTGTTCGACGACGCCGTCGACGATCCGGGTGGTGGTGTCCGCGCTCGGGAGATGGTCGGTGCTCGCACCCGCGCAGAAGCCGCCGGGGAGACCGAGGCGTCCGGTGCGTTCGATCAGTTCACGCGCCGCGTTCCAGCCGAGGTCGAAGCGCTGGGCGGTGTCCATCGCCTCGGCGATTCCCATGCCCGTCGCGCCGATCCGCGTCCGGANGTTCATCGTCGCGTCCCAGTCGACGTGGGCCGCGATCGCCTCCGCGGTGCCCGGCGTCGTCACGGAATGATCGACACCGGCGTACGCCGGTCGCATCACGACATGCGCCGCCGCGTAGCAGAGTCGTGGAAGCGGAGACGCGGAGTCGACTCCGTCGGCGCGTTCCCGCCACGGATCGTCGTCGAGCGTCAGTGGTCCGCCGGGAAGCTCGAGCTCGATCCTCATCCGCCGCTCCCCACGAATCGTTCGATGAAGCCCGGCCCCTGTTCGATGACGACGGTGGCGAGGAACACCGTGAGCACGATCGTGCCGAGAAGCATGCCGCCGATCCACCAGATCGCGAGCGGATTCTTCGGCGTGTCCTCGCCGAGGAAGGACCGACGTCGCAGCAGCAGGGTGAAGCCGAGGTAGGACGCCGGCAGGAAGAGGCCGCAGATCACGTTGGTCGGGACCGCCACCCAGGGGGCGATGTCCGCCCAGACCACGGCTCCGAACACGCCGATCGCGGGCAGGAGAATGAAGAACTTGTGGCCGACGGAATCCTCCCGGACGCCGAAGAGCTTCACGCCCGCGAAACCCGAGGCCAGCATCTGCATGGTGATCGAGGACAGGGCCATCGCGAGGATCCCGAGTCCGAAGATCCACAGGCCGACCACGGGGCCGAGTCGGTCGGGGGACGCGAAGATCGCCGCCGCCTTCGCGGGATGGATCTTCGAACCGGCGAATCCACCTTCGCCGAAGTGGAACACCGAGGCGCTGGCGATCACCATCAGGCTCACCGCGATGGTGAAGGGGATGAACATGCCGAAGACCAGGTCGTATCGGGCGAGTCGTCGATGGGCCCGTCCCCAGCCGTTCTTGCGGAGCGTGTAGGGGTAGACGAAGAGCATGTTCGCCCCGACCGCCGCGGCGAGGCCCGAGACCACGAGGGTCATCGCGGAGATCGAGGTCTCGACGCCGTCGGCGTTCGTGCCCGTCCAGTCGCTCGGGATCGACGGGATGAACCCCTTCGCGACCGCGGCGGGATCGGGGACGCCGGACTGGAAGACCACCACCGCCATCGCGACCACGATGAACCACACCATCCCGGTGAGGATCACCTCGTAGGTCCGGATGAACGATCGCGCGCGTCCGTGCAGAAGACCGATCGCGACGCACCAGGCGAGTGCGATGAGTCCGCCCACCCATGCCTCCACGCCGAACAGGAGGGAGAGCATCGCCGCCGCCAGCGCGTACTGCGCGAACTGCCAGATGATGGAGCTCAGCAGCCCGCCCCACGCGAACGCCCAGGCGAACACCGGGTGGACGTGCTTCTTCAGGGCGTCGTAGGGATCCGCGCCGGTCGACAGGGTCTGCCAGGCGATCGCGCTCATCACGATCACCCCGAGAAGCATCGCGGCGGGGGCGACCCAGAGCAGCTGGTAGCCGAAGGCGGCACCGCTGAAGAGGGCGGCGAACGCACTGCCGCCACCGAGGGTCATCGCGGACTGGAGATATCCCGGCCCCATGTATCGCAGGTAGCCGACGATCCGGCCGGGCATCGGGCGGGCGTCGAGCTCGGTGAAACGCGCGACGTTCTGATCATTCGATGCAGTCATGCCTTCGAGGCCTCCTTGCGAAGCACCTTGAGTTCGACGGCCTGGGGCATCGACTTGTAGTGTTCGTCGAGTGGATAACAGCCGGAGATCATGCCGTTTCGCGGCGCGGTCGTGCAGTCGCTGAAGGTCCGGCAGAGCTGTTTGCGATCGAGCGGNCGACCCGCGACCACGTCGGCGGGCAGGGTCGGGTAGGAGAGCATCGATCGGCCGAGGCCGACGAAGTCGACCATCCCGAGCCGGACCTCGACCCGGGCGATGTTCGGAAGCCACTCCTGCAGNTACGACCAGCCGCTGCCCACCAGCGGCAGATCCGGCACGAGGGCGCGGATCGTTCGCACCGTGTGCAGGTGTCGCTGGACTTCGCAGAGCGGATCGCGCGGCGGGAGGTATCCGTCGCTCGGGGGGTAGGCGGCCGGGCGCTGCAGGTGCGGGCAGTAGTAGGGACTGCCGACCGTGAGGTTCGCCGCGAACACGCCCAGATCACGGCACGACTCGAGGAACGCCTGCGGTTCGGTGAAGTCGCTCGTGGTGGGATCCATCGCGTTGACGCCGAACCCGTGTCGCCAGGGCAGGTGGTTCTCGACGCCCTTCGGATGTCCGATCGCGTCTCCGTCGCGTCGGAACAGCGGGTAGGTGTCGGTGATGGAGACCCGGCAGCCGACGAGCAGTCCGGGACGCTCGCCGCGGATCGCGTTCACCGTGTCGCGGAAGAGCCGGGTCCGGTTCTCGAAGGAACCGCCGTAGTCGCCGCCGCGGGTGTGGGCCCCCAGCAGTTCGTGCAGGAGGTACCCGTGGCAGCACTTGACGTCCACGAAGTCGAAACCGACGTCGGCGGCGAGGCACGCGGCCTTGACCATGTTGTCGGAGATCGCCCGCAACTCGCCGTCCGTGAGCACGTGCACGTTCGCGTCGAGCCCGTACTTCGCCGAGAGCACGGGATTCAGTTCGGCGATGCGGGGCGACATCGTCGTCCCGGACGGGCGACTGAACCGGCCGGAGTGCGTGAGTTGCAGCCCCGTCAGGAGATCGTCGGTCGATCCGTGGGCCGCGCGGTGCGCGGTCTTCAACGTGTCGAGCAGCGTTCGGAGGTTGGCGGCGTCGTCCACCGCCGGATCGGGATTGAGATGAAGCTGGTTGGGATTGGCGCGACCGTCGGGTTGCACCGCATACGCCTCGCCGCCCCAGATGAGCTTCGCCCCGCTCTCGCCGAATCGGCTCCAGCGTCGGATGGTGTCCTCGCTCGGGCTCCCGTCGGCGTTCGCGTCCCAACCCTCCATCGGGTGGACGACGAATCGATTGCCCACGCGGCGCGGACCGTCGGGGGTCGTGAATTCGAAGGCCGCCGCGAGGGGGTCCTCGGGTCCACCCACCTCGAGATCGCAGTCCAGTCCGCGGTCCGCATCGAGTTCCCGCCATCGATCGCGAAAATCCTCGGCGGTCTTGAATCGTCCCGGTGGGGTGAAGTCCATGCGGTGTCTCTCGGGGAATCGGGGGGTCTGCGCTGCACGAGACTCTACCGGAACGGAACCTCAGTCCGTGGAATCGATCGATCCGAGGAAACCGCCGAAGCCGTTCCCGTCGACGACCCCTCGAAGATCGAGTCGGCCTTCATCGACGCGAAGACGAGTCAGGCCGTCCGACGTGGCGTACAGGCCGGGAAGTCGGTCGGCGAGCCCGCTGGAGACGGTCTCGGAGAGATGATCGAGTCCGCGGAAGTAGTGATGGCCGTTCCGTTCGACGTCGGGCACGCCGATGGTGGCCTGCAGCGCGAGATCCTGCTGAAGCGGGATCGAACCGAGATTGGTGAGGTCCTCGCCGCTCTGGAAGCAGCGTCCGTCGCCGGCGTTGCGACGAATCTCCACCAGTCCGCGATTCGCGAGGGCGCGGAAGACGCCCTTGCACGCCTTCACGCTGACGCCCGCGTAGCCGAGGTCGATCGCGCGGCGGAACGCGTCGCGATCGGCGTCGGCTTCGTCGATCACCACCGGCGCGACGCGGCCGACGCGGGCGATGCCCGCACGCCGGGACTCGTCGAAGGTGTCGCGCCGGGGAAGCGGCTGTTCCACGAGCGCGAGTCGTTCGATCAGGGGGGCGGTCGCGGAATCCCGGCCGAGGTCCTCCAGCATCCCCGCGAGTCCTTCGAGATCCTCGCATTGTTCGTTGCCGTCGAGGGTGAAGACCGCTTCGCCTTCCACTCGATCGCCGACCACGGTGGCGATCGCACGGAGTCGCGCCGCGTTGGCCGCATGGTCGTCGCCGATCTTCACCTTGAAACGACGCACCCCGTATGCGGCGACGACCGCTTCGAGCGACTGCGGAAGCCCGTCCTCCACCCGCTCGGATGCGGGGACCTCGTCATCGCTGAGGGCGTCGAGCATGCCGACGGTGTGGCGCACCGCGATCGACGTCGCAGGCGACGGGAGTGCGGCGGGGGACCAGCCGGCGGTCTCGGCGATCAGGCGGTTCGATCGGAAGCCGAGAAGATCTCCGGTCACGGCCTCGTGGAACGAGCACGACGCGAGCCGGCAGACGGCGTCGATCAGGGCCCGTTCGACCATGGCGACGCCGAACCCGCGGACCAGCACGTCCGCGTCGCGGTGATCCCTTGAACCGACCTGTTCGAATCGGGTGATCTCCGCGATGTCGAAGACCGGATGCGGTCCGGCGGCGTCGGTCGCCGCGCTCGCGATTCCGACCGCCCGCTCGATGCTGGTCGCCAGGGCCGTCGAGTCCTCTTCCGGCGTGGTGTCGGGATTCTTCTCGAACCACTTGGGTACCAGCAGGTCCGACCCGCGGCCGATCTCGCGACGGCCGTCGGTCGTCTCGACCTCGAGTCGAAGCTCCGCGAGCGGGACGGCCCGAAGGACCTGCACGCCGAACTTGAAGGGAAGCCGGGTGCGGACATGCTTCTGAACGACCTGGTGATGGAGAATGCGGACCTTCATCTCGGAGAAGTCTACGAGAACGCGCGGGATCGATGCCGGCCGTCGTCGAGTCGTGATTCGAATCCGATCGGACCCGGCGTGGTCGATCACCCGGGCGAACGTCGTTCGACGACGGCGGAGGATATTTTCGTATCCCGGATTTTTTCACCCGCTCGATCATTCCGATCGGGCAGACTGTGAGTCCCGTCCGAATCCCGGCCGGATCACCACGACGAATCTGGAGTTGAAGGATGCCATACGAAAATCGCCTCGGCCGTTACGCCGTCTTTGCAAGCGTCGCACCACTCGCGTCGGCCGCCGTCACCAACTCCGTGGTGGCGGACATCTACCATCAGGCGGACGTCGGGCTGATCGTCGGTGGATTCGGTGCCTTCCCCGAGGCGAAGCTGCTTTCCATTCCCGAATACGGCGCGATGCGGGTCATCGCGGGTCATGACTCCCAGGGGCCGGGCTACTTCTTCGCCCTTGGCGAAGGTGACCCCAAGGGCAGCAAGAGCGGCAAGGCGCAGATCCAGCCATTGGTCGACCTCGCGGGCGGAACCATGACGACCGGTTATCTGCGGCGGTTCGACACCGGTGAACTGATCGACGGCGCTGGAGACCGCTCGGTCACCGCGATCGGGGCGACGGGGTCGGACGGTGTCTTCGCCGCCGGGCCGTTCGCCGGAGGCGGGCCGGGCTACATGGGCATCTCGATCAAGGTCGAGGATGCCGACGGAACCGAGTTCCGCTACGGATGGATCGCCCTTGANTGGGACGTCACGACCTTCGAACTCACGATCGAGGCGTTCGCCTACGAGACCGAGGCGGGCGTCGGCATCGCGGCCGGCGCGATTCCGGCACCGGGGGCGATGGGCCTCTTCGGGCTGGCGGCCGGGGCGGCGGGCATTCGTCGAAAGCGGCAGGCCTGACCGGGGGGATGCGGCGGCCGCATCGCGACGAAANNGCCACCAAGGTCTGATAGTGCGAGNCCGCGTTGTTTTCAGGACATCGGTGCAAATAATCCGGATTCTCGCGCATTTCAGGCCCGGGATCGGTCATGATCAGGTTCACGCGTTCCCGCGCGTCACGTCAGGAAAGCGTTCCGGCAGTTCCCGAAGGGGGCCGGCCGGCCCGCCTTCCCGTCGGCACCCGTTCCCGATACCCAACCCGAGGAGAAAAACATGTCTTCAGAATTGCGCCTGCACCGGTACGCGCTCGCGGCCGCGTCCGTTCCGCTCGCCACGATTGCCACGACGCAATCGGCCGTCGCCGACATCGTCTACGAAGAAGTCGGTATCACCATCGGTGGATTCGTGGCCGAACCCGGCTACGTCAACATCGCGGTTGGCGACTTCGGCAGCATCGGGTTTCTCGCGGGTCATAACTCATCTGGTCCGGAGTTCCTGTTCGCGGGGCTTGCGAGCAAGAGTGGTTCCAGCTTCGGCCCGATCGGGTTCCACGTCAATCTCGAGAGTTCGAAGCTTCCGGAGTTCCAGCGTTTCGGGGCCGGCGATCTGATCGGTTCCACCAGCAAGGCCTTCCCGGTCGCCCTTGGTGTCAAGGGATCGGACGGCAAGGGCGGGTTCGGTCCGTTCGACGACGGTGGTTTCGGCTACCTCGGGCTCCAGATCGAATCCCAGAGCCTCGGAGGATTCGAGTACAACTACGGCTGGGTCGGTGTGGACTGGAATGTGTCCACCTTCGAACTCACGATCAGCGGGTTCGCCTACGAGACGAACGCCGGGGTCGCGATCGAGGCCGGTGCGATCCCCGCGCCGGGCGCCCTNGGACTCTTCGGACTCGCCGCGGGGGCCGCTGGCATCCGTCGCAAGCGAAGCATCTGAGGACGATCGACCAGATCGTCGAGACTCGCATGAATGACGCGACGGCCCGGTCCACAGGACCGGGCCGTCGCTCGTCGTGCTCACGTCGTGTTCGAACGCCAGGCGTCGCGCGGTCTGCAGAGGTCCGCGGACGGACCGGATTCCCTCGAAGGGGCGTTCGCGGTACCGCGGGACGGTGGGAGGCCTGATAACCTCTTGCCGCGGGGGATCGGGTCGAAACCCGGTGAATTACCTCCCCGCTCGCAGGATCTTCGGCCAGACTGTTCCAAACGGAGGACGCGCGTATCGGCCCGGCTCGGTCGGGATTCCCCGGGCACCGCAAGCCGACGCCGTTGCTTCGACCGAAACCGTTTCCGACCGCTCTTGCCTGTTCATGCCTGTTCATGCCCGTCGACGCCTTTCCCGAGGCTCAAGGAGAAAGACCCATGCAAACCGAATCACGCCTGCATCGCTACGCAGTCGCCGCCGCGTCCGTCCCGCTCGCCACGCTGGCCACCACGCAGTCCGTCGTCGCCGACATCGTCTACGAGTCCACCGAAGGGCTGACCATCGGTAGCTTCGGGGCCATACCCGACTACACCGTGCTTTCCATCGGCGACTACGGGGCGATCCAGCTTGCGGCGGGTCATAACTCCGCCGGGCCGGAATACCTCTTCAGAGCCGTCGCGGTCAGCGATTCCAAGGGCGGCGAAAGGCCGATCGGCATGATGGTCNATNTCAGCAGCGGCTCATCGAAGGTCCTGGAGCTCCAGCGATTCGCCGCCGGCGATCTGATCGGGTCGGCAGGATCCCTCAACAAGTCGGGTATCGGCGTCTCGGGCAAGGACGAGGTGTTCGTGGAGGGACCGTTCGCCGAGGGTGGCTCGGGTTATCTCGGTTTCGCGATCGAGATGGAGGGGGTTGGCGAAGAGGCGTATCGCTACGGCTGGATCGGCGTGGCGTGGGACCCGTCGACCTTCGAGCTCACGATCGATGGATTCGCCTACGAGACGGACGCCGGCGTCGGCATCGCGGCCGGCGCGATTCCCGCGCCGGGAGCGCTCGGCCTCTTCGGGCTTGCCGCCGGTGCCGCCGGCATTCGCCGGAAGCGACACGTCTGAGTCCCTGTTCGCCGATGNGCGTCGCCTGAATCGCGTCGCCTGAAGCGCGTCGCATGAATCACTTGAAACGGCCCGGTCTCGATGACCGGGCCGTTCTTCGTCTTCGCCTCCGTGATTCACCCGCGGGCGGGCCGGTCGCGAGGGCCCGGGCCCAGAGGCTTCATCGATCCGCGCCGAGCGTCTCGACGGCGTCGATCGGGGGCGTCGACGCATCGCCGCGTTTTTCACGTCCCAACCACGATCCGAGACCGATTCCATCCTCGATCGCGAGATAGAGGGCGGGGACCAGCAACAGGATGATGAANGTCGCGAAGATGATTCCGAACGCGATGGAGATCGCCATCGGAATCAGGAACCTCGCCTGCATCGACGTCTCGAGGACCATCGGCATCAGTCCGAAGAACGTCGTCACGCTGGTGAGGAGGATCGGTCGGAACCGTCGGGCACCGGCGGCCACCACCATCTCGCGGAGGGAGCGATCGGGACGTTCGCGTCGCATCTCGTTGATCGTCACCACCAGCACCAGCGAGTCGTTCACGACGACGCCGGAGAGGGCGACGATGCCGAAGATGGAGATGATGCTGAAGCCGTAGCCCATCACCAGGTGGCCGATCACCGCGCCGATGATTCCGAACGGGATCGCGGCCATCACCACCAGCGGCTGCACCCAGCTGCGGAAGGGGATGGCGATCAGGGCGTAGATCACGAACAGCGCGGCCACGAATCCGGTGCCGAGACTCTCCAGCGACTCCGCCTGGGCGTTCTGCTCGCCTTCGAAGGTCCAGGTCAGCCCCGGGAACTCCCGCCGGAGCCGGGGAAGCACCGAATCGTCGAGAACGGTCGTGATCTCGTTGCCGTTCGCGATTTCGGGATCGATGTCGGCGGTGACCGAATTCACGCGTCGTCCGTCGGTGCGCTTGATGCTGGTGTAGGCGCGACCCTCGGTCGAGACCGCGGCCTCGGAGAACGGAATCTCCGCACCCGACGGCGTTCGAAGGACCGCCTTCTCGACGGTGTCGAGCGTGCTTCGTTCGATGTCGGGGAGTCGGACCATCACCCGGACCTCGTTCCGGCCCCGCTGCTGCCGGAGGGCTTCGACGCCGTAGAAATAGCCACGCGTCTGTCGGGCGAGTTCGTCGGCGGTGAGACCGAGGCTGCGGGCCTCGGGGGTGATCTCGAGATTGAACTGGGCCTTGCCCAGGGAGACGCCGGAATCGATGTCGTTCACGCCCGCGAACTCCTCGAGGCGTTCGGCGAGGGCCATGCTGGCGAGGTCGAGCACCGCGGTGTCGCGATGGCTCAGCTGGACGTCGATCGCGGCGCCGCCGGATCGACCGGTCTCGCTTCGGAAGGAGATCGACTCGAGTCCCGCGATCCGGCCGGTGTTCTCCCGCCATCGTCGGGAGAAGTCGCCGGCCGAGACCATTCGAAGATCCTGGGTCACCAGCGACGCCTGGAGGCCGAGCAGGTGGGAGCCGTTGGAGCCCGCCTGCTGCACCGGCCCGAAGCCGCCGACGCTTCCGCCGAGCACGCCGTACACGTTGTCGACGACGCCGACCCCGCCCGACTCCTCGATCGTCTTCGCGAGACCCGCGAGGAGCCGGTCCTGCACCTCGATGGTCCGTTCCACGGGGACGCCGACCGGAAGCACCGCGTTCACCCGCACGAAGTCGGCGTCGATCTTCGGAAGGAAGGTGAAGGGGATGCGTCCGCTCACCAGCGTCGCGACCGCGATCACCAGCATCGCGATGCTGATCGTGATGGTGCCGTACCGGTTCCGGGTCGCGAGCATCGCGACCGGTCGATAGGCGACCCGGATGAAGGCATGGAGCCAGCGTTCGAAGTAGGTGCTGGGGATCGAGAGGATCCGCCAGAAGAGCGTGGCTCGCGGGGTGTGGGAGAGGTGGGCGGGAAGGACGAAGAGCGACTCGATCAGGGAGACCGCGAACACGCTGATCGCCACCGCGGGGATCTGCATGAAGAGCTTTCCGCTCGCCCCGGGAACGAAGAGCATCGGAGCGAAGGCCACCATGTTGGTGAGGACCGCGAAGGTCACGGGGCCCGAGATCTGTCGGGCGCCCGCGATCGCCGCCTCCAGGGCCGGCATCCCCGCCTCCCGCTTCTCGAAGATGTTCTCGCCGACCACCACTGCGTCGTCGACGATGATTCCGAGGGTGACGATGAACGCGAACAGCGAGATCATGTTGATCGACGCGTCGGTCTGCGACAGGAAGAGGAACGAGCCGAGGATCGAGATCGGGATGCCGAGGGTGACCCAGAAGGCCAGTCTCGGTTCGAGGAAGAGGCCGAGCATCAAGAGCACGAGCCCGAGTCCGATCGCCGCGTTGCGGACGAGCAGATCGACCCGCTGTCGGTAGGAATCCGAATCGTCGCGCACGATCTCGAGGGCCATGCCGGCGGGCAGTTCGGGTCGAAGCTCCTCGAGGTAGGCCTTCACCTCGTCCGACACCGAGATCGGCGTCTCGTCACCGACCCGGTACACGTCGATGGTCGCGGCGGGCAGTCCGTCGAGCGTCGGCTGCAGGTCGATGTCGGCGAAGCCGTCGACGATCACCGCGATGTCGCCGAGCCGCACCGTCGAACCGTCCGGGCGGGAGATGATCGGAACGTCGGCGAACTCCCGACCGAAATCCCGACGCTCCGTGGTCCGGAACAGGATCTCACCGGCATCGGTCTTCAGGCTTCCGGCGGGCAGGTCGATCGCGGCCCGGCGAATCTCGGCCGCGACCTGGCCGAGGGTCAGTTCGTAGGAGCGAAGCGTCGCTTCGGGGATCTCCACCGAGATCTCGAGCGGCTTCGCGGCCCCCAGCTGGACGAGCGTGATGCCGTCGCGGATCGCGAGCTCGTCGCGGATCCGTTCCGCCGTCTCCCGAAGCACCATCGCGGGGAATTCGCCCGCGACCGCGAGGTTCATCACCCGGTTCCGGTTCTCGAGCAGGCTCACGGTCGGTCGTTCCGCGTCCTCGGGGAGCGTCGTGATCCGGTCCACCGCGTTCTTGACGTTCTGGAGCACCCGGTCCGGGGCGGCGTTCAACTGCAGTTCGACGCTGACCGAGCCGCGACTCTCGCTGGCGGTGCTGGTGATCTTCTTCACGCCGTCGAGGCCGCGCACCGCGTCTTCGACGACCGAGATGATGCCGCGTTCGACCTCTTCGGGACTCGCCCCGGGATACGGCACCGAGATCCCGATGATGTCGAGGGAGAACGAGGGGAAGACCTCCTGTCGGACGCGGAGCGCCGACATCACGCCGCCGATGAGGAGGGCGACCATCAGGAGGTTCGCGGCGACGGGATGTCCCGCCATCCAGGCGACCGGGCCGCCGTTCTTCGCGCGACGCCTCATCGGTCGACTCCCGGATCGGGATCATCGGTCTCCGCGGAACCGCCGACGCCGCCCGCGGCGTCGATTCGTTCGAGGAGCATGCCGGGAATGGCGACCGGGAGCGGGCTGCTGACGATCTCGTCACCGGGCTCGAGCGCGACCCGGCCCAGGACGGTCTTCGGACGACCGACGATCACCGCGAGATCGCGGAATCGCAACTTGCCGTCCGCGTCCATCACCCAGATCGTTTCGTTGTTCCGAATCACGGCCCGCGGCAGTTCGAGCACGTCTTCGACGCGGGGGCCCGCGATCTCCACCCGGACGTACATCCCGAGGAGCAGCGGATCCCGGGCATCGTCGGACGTGCCGTCGACCCGGAGTCCGAGCGGGTCCTCGACGAGGATCCGGACCCGCGCGAGGCGGCCGGCGCGCTCCACCTCGCCGAGAAGCCGGTCCACGCGGCCGGTTCGTTCGATGCGTCGGCCGTCTCCGAGTTCGACGATGATCCGCGCGGAGGAGTTCTTCGCGGGATCGTTGGGATCGATCCGGATCCAGTCCAGCTTGTCGAGCGGGACGGCGACCAGGACGTCGAAGCGATCGGTGCCGACGATGGTCGCGATTCTCGACTGGGGCGAGATGACCTGGCCGATCTCGGCCTCCTCCTGCCGGACCATTCCGTTGAAAGGCGCCTCGACCGTGGTGCGTTCGAGCGCGAGCAGCGCGCCCTCGAGCCGGCTCTCCGCGGCCTCGAGCATGACCTCCTTCTCGACCCGCTGTGGTTCGCGGCGAGCGAGCTCGCGACCGACGTCCGAGGTCTCGACCGAGTCGCCGAGGAGTTCCCACTCCCGCTGGGCGACGAGGCCCCGGGCCCCTTCGAGCCGGAGTGCGACGGTGGCATTGGCCACGTCCGCCTCCCGCTGGCGGACCGCGAGTTCGTAGTCCCTCGGATCGATCTCGAGAAGCCGTTCACCGGCCTTCACCAGTCCACCGGGCTGGAGCGCCTCGTTGAGACCGATCACCAGGCCGCCCACCTGCGCCTGCAGGGTGAGCGTCCGGTTCGGTTCGATCGTCCCGTAGGCGATGATCTCGGCGACGTCCTCGCGCGTTTCGGGGACGATCGTCTCGACGAGGGTCGTGGTCGATTCGACCTCGGCCCGCGCGGGTTCCGGTTTCGCGGCGAGCAGCAGCATCGCGCCGTAGATCGAGGCCGCGAGCAGGATCAGCGGTATCAGCACCCGCGTCAGGGCGACCAGCCAGCGGATCGGCGCGGGCGGCGGAGCGGGGGTGGAGGGGTCGGTCGAGCCCTGGTTCATGATTCGGAGTTCCGGGTGGAAGAGTCGCCGAGGTCGGTGGCGACCTGCTGGTTCGATTCGGGGGGTGCGTCGTCGGTGGGGGGTGCGAGATCGCGGGTCCAGTCGCCGCCGATCGCGAGCAGGAGTCGGGCGCGGTTGGCGAGCACCGTGCGCTGCACGCCGATCTCCCTTCGCTGGAGATCCTGAAGGGCGCCGATCGCGGTGATCACGTCGAGGTATTCGATCTGGGCGTTCGCGAACCGAATCCTGCTCGCGATCAGCGTCCGGTTCGCGAGGTCGACCTGGATGCGGACCTGCTTCAGGAGTTCGACCTGGTTGCGTTCACGGTCGATCGCGTCCTCGACCTCGCGGAGCGCGATGATGAATCGTTCGGTGAACCCGTCGACGCGTTCCTGCAGGATCGCCCGACGACGATCCGCCTCGGCGCCGCGACGATCCGCGTCGAAGACGGGTTGCAGCACGGCGCCGGAGAGACTGGCGATCGTCGAGTCGAAGAGGCTCGAGACCTGATCGCCGGAGAAGCGACCGTCGAGGGAGAGACGCAGCGCCGGGAGCATGTCGGCGATCGCGACCGCGACTTCGAGATCCGCCGCGGCCACCCGGTCGTGGGCGGCCCGCAGATCCGGGCGGCGTTCGAGGAGATCACGCGGCGAAGGGAGCGACGGAAACGCGGGGAGTTCCGGGAGGGTCGGCGTCGCTTCGAAGGGATCATCGTTCTCGAGGGACTCGGGCGTCCGGGCGAGCAGGACCGCGAGCTGGTTCCGGTTGGTCTCGAGGGTCGACCGGACCTCCGGGATGGCCGCGATCACCGACTCGAGCTGAGAACGCTGCTGCAGGACCTGAAGTCCGTCGCCCACGCCCTGGCCGAAACGAAGTTCGGTGAGGTCGAGCAGCGTCCGACTCAGCTTGATCTGTCTCTGGAAGAGGATCAGGAGCTGTTCCTGCTCCTGGATCGAGAACCAGAGTTCGGTGATCGAGCCGGAGAGGAGGAGCGCGGTCTGTTCGGCGTCGGCGCGGCTCGCCCGGGCGAGCAGTGACGCGGCGTCCGCGCGATTGGCGATTCGTCTCCAGAGATCCAGCTCCCACGTGAGACCCAGGCCGATCGCGAACCGGTCCGAGGTATTTGCGGGGAAGTCGGCGGGATCGGTGCGGGTGCGTGTCGCGGACGCGTCGAGGTTGACCTCGGGGTAGAGGAAGGCGCCGGCGATCCTGGCCTGGGCGTTCGACTGTTCGAGCCGGGACCAGGCCTGTCGCAGTCCGAGGTTCGAGGCGAACGCGGTCTGCATGGTTCGGTCCAGCGCCGGTTCGCCGAAACTCGTCCACCACGCGTCGGGGGCCGCGACCTTCGGGCCGTCGGGCGCTTCGAAACGCTCGGGGATCTCCACGTCGGGGAGATCGGTGTCGCGGAGCGCGTGGGGGCTGCAGCCCGCGAACGCGACGATGGCGAGGAGGACGGACGGAAGTCTTCGCCGGGGGTTCATCGCGATCCCTCCTCGGACCGTCGCGTCGAATCGATCGCGGCGAGTGCATTGGCGGTGACGATCGCCGCGATCTCCGAGATGCCGGCCTCGTGGATCGGTGGTTCGACGGGGAGTTTCTCGAGCATCGGTCGGCACACGCGATGCACGAGGCACTGTCCGAGGATCGAGACGCACTGAAGGTGCCTCGTCCGGGCGTCGAGATCCGTCGGGCACATCGTTTCGACGATCCGCTCGAGCCCTGCGTAGACCGGATAGATCACGGACTCGACGAACCCGTCAAGGACCCCCGACGGACTGGCGGATTCACGAAGGAGGAGTCGGTTGGCGGCGTCGCCGCCGGGCTCGAGGATCCGGTGGAGGTACCAGCCGATCCAGGCCTCGAGCGCCCGATGGTGGTCCCCGTCGTGGTCCTCGAGCGTCGGCATCGGATGGACCGTGGCCGAGCTGTAGGCGAGTTCGACGACATCCCGGTAGAGGGCGGCCTTGCTCTCGAAGTGATAGTTGACCGACGCGGAGTTGGTGCCGGCGGCCTGGCAGATCTCCCGCACGGAGGCACCTTCGAGTCCCTTCTCGGCGAAGATCTCGACGGCGGCGTTCAGAATGTCCTCACGGGTGGTCATGAAGGGGTACCGGGTGGTGGCCGACGCAGAATCAAACGATTGTATCAAGCGCGTGTCAGAGTTCGCGAGGGTCTGGATCCGGATGCGTCGGGACGTCTGATCGGGGGCGAAATACAGCCTTTCAATCGTCATCCGATAACTTCTCGGTCCCGTCGGGGCAACGGGTTGTAAACGACGTCGCCCCGGGTTCTTCGGTGGCAATACGCGGGGTCTCCGGTACCTTTGAAGGACCGATCCGTGCTTTCCCGACCGTCGCGACAGGAGCTCCAGAGATGCCCACCCACGATTCTTCGTTCCGCTTTCGCGTTTCGACGGCCGCCGTCGTCGTGATTCCCGCGCTCCTCGTCGGTGCCGTCGAGGCGGGGGACACGGTCCAACTCGATTTCGAGCTGGTCGGCATGTCCTACGGGGTCGTGGCCGACGGCTGGCTCGATCCGGAAAGCTCGAACTACAACGCGATCGAGGTCGCGGCCGAAGCGGGGCGACGAATCGTCTCCGCCGACTGGAGCGGCCTGGTCCTCGAGACGTGCTACAACGAAGGCGCCACCGCCACCAACTGGGCGAGCGAGCTTCGGCTGGCGGTTCGAATGGATGGCACCGCCGGTGAGCAGTTCTACGACCTCGGCCAGCCGTTCGCCGGTGAGAACGCCGGTGGTGCGAAGCCCGGCGAATGCGGAACCTTCGGACCGATCGACGGCTCCACGCTCTTCGATCCGGGCACCGCCTTCGTGGCGATGGACGGCGAAGTCGCGGTCGGTGCGTATTCGACCTGGGACGACACCACCGATCTCGTCGCGGGCACGATTCTCCAGGGTGCCGTCGTGGTCACGCTCGGCGCGCCGATCCCCGGCGCGTGCGGCACCGCGGCCCAGCCCTGCCAGGAGGCGTCGGACGGCCCCGGCTGCAGCGACGCGACGTGCTGTGCGACGATCTGCGATTCGGACCCCTTCTGCTGCGACGTGGTGTGGGACGAGTCCTGCGCCGCCATCGCGATCGACGTCTGCGGTCCGCCCGCGCCGACCAACGACGACTGTGCCGACGCGATCGTGATCGAATTCGGCACCACGCCGTTCTCCACGCTCGACACGACCGATGACGGCCCCGAACTCCCGGAAAGCTGCAACGAAGGCTTCGGCACCGGTTTCGGTTCCGACATCTGGTACCTGCTGACCCCGGACGAGACCGACGGCATCGTGGTGTCGACCTGCAACAACGCCACCTTCGACACCCGACTCGCGGTCTACGCCTCCTGCGACGGTGCGCTGATCGGCTGCAACGACGATGGTGCCGACTGCACGGGCTACACGTCCCGGCTCGCCTTCAACGGAATCGCCGGAGAGACCTATCTGCTCCGAGTCGGCGGCTACAACGGTGCCAGTGGCACCGGAACGCTTTCGGTGCAGAACGGCGAGCTTCCGCCGGAATATCCGACGGAGGTCGTCGCCCGATGGTCGGTCGACGACGGTGGCAACGGAAACTTCTACGCGGTCAAGTGGCTCGGGGCGGGCAGTTCGTTCGCGACCGCGTCCGGCGAGGCGGAAATCCTCGGCGGGCACCTCGGCACCCTCACCTCACCGGAGGAGACCGCGTTCGTCACCGGTTTCGTCGGCATCGGCACCCCGGCCGTCTACACCCGATGTGCATTCGGACTCGTGCAGAATCCCGACGGTTCCGAGCCGGGCGGCGACTGGGGCTGGGTGACCGGCGAGCCGTTCGACTGGACCAACTGGACGCCCGGCGAGCCGAACGACAATCCGGCACCCGAGGACTTCGGTCAGGTCTACCCGGCGGGGAACTGGAACGACTGCTTCGACGACGACTTCGCCATGGCGCTGGTCGAGTTCGACGCCGATCCCGGCATCAACGACGGCGTCACCTGGACCACGGCCGAAGGCGGGAACGGTCACACCTATCGCGGGGTGATCGTGTCGCCGCGAATCGACTGGGCGACCGCCCGGGCGATGGCCGAGGAGGCCGGAGGGCACCTCGTGACCTACGAGACGCAGGACGAGGCGTACTGGGTCAACCTCAACCTCGGCACGTACACGTCGCTCTGGGACCAGCCCGACACCGCGATCGGCAACGGCGGCCCGTTCATCGGCCTCGAGAATCTCGGTGGCGCGTGGACCTGGATCACCGGCGATCCGCTCGAGTACGACAACTGGGCGCCGGGTGAGCCGAGCGGCGACGGCACCGTCGGTCGACACTTCAGCAACGCCACCGGCCCGAGCGACCAGTTCAACGACGTCCCGGTCGACTCGCTCGCGAAGAGCTTCATCATCGAATTCGACGACGGTGGCGGTGGTGGGGGCGGTTGCCCCGACTTCAACGGCGACGGCGTGGTCGACGGCATCGACTTCGGTTCGCTGCTCAGCGCCTGGGGCGACTGCAGCGGCTGCCAGCAGGACCTCGACGGTGACGGCGTGGTCGGTGGGATCGACATCGGTCTGCTGCTGGTCGGCTGGGGAATCTGTCCCTGATTCGAGGAGTCGTTCCGGACTGCTACCATCCGGCCATGAACGCACCGCTCATCTTCGTCGCGACGCTTGCGTCGCTTTCGACCGGAATCACCTTCGCCGCGGCCCAGGATGCCGACGTCGACCTCGAGGTCGTGATCGAGGAACCCGTGGCGCCGGAATCCGGGCCGCCCGTGCTGCTTCCGGACGTCGACAGCGTCACCGAGCACGAGATCGAAGTCGACGGCGAGTCGCTGCGGTACCGCGCGACCGCGGGAACGCTTCCGCTCTTCAACGAGTCCGACGGTGAAGTGCGGGCGCGGATCTTCTTCGTCTCCTACGAGCGGCTCGAACCCGGCACGGCCGCCGCGGAGTCCTCCGACCCGGCGGACGCGTGGACGCTGCCCGATCCCGCGACGCGACCCGTGACCTTCTGCTTCAACGGAGGCCCCGGTTCGAGTTCGGTCTGGCTGCATCTCGGGGCGTGGGGCCCGCGCCGGGTCGCGATGGGCGACGCCGGCGGCCTGACCCCGCCGCCCTGGAACCTCGTCGACAACGACACCACGCTCCTCGACCTGACGGACCTCGTGTTCATCGACCCGGTCACCACCGGCTACAGCCGGGCGGAGGACGGCGTGGACGACGGGCTGTACCACGGACTCGAACGCGACGGCCGGGCGGTCGCGGAGTTCATCCGACTCTGGACCACCCGCAACGGTCGATGGAACTCGCCGAAGTTCATCGCGGGAGAGAGCTACGGCACGACCCGCGCCGCGTGGCTCGCGAGCGAGCTGCAGTCCCGACACGGCATGTTCCTCAACGGGGTGGTCCTCGTCTCGAGCGTGCTCGACTTCGGGACCGTCCGGTTCAACCGATCGAACATCCTGCCCGACGTGCTCTATCTCCCGACCTACGCCGCGACCGGCTGGTACCACGGCCGGGTCGATCGCGAACGTTTTCCGACCGTCGAATCCGTGGTGGAGGCGGCGGAGGGATTCGCGATGGAGCGATACATGCCGGCGCTCGCGGCCGGAAACAAGCTGCCCGCGGACGAACGGGCGGTGGTGGTCGCGGGACTCTCGCGACTCACCGGGCTCGAGCCCGCGTTCCTCGAGGAATGGGACCTTCGCATCTGGGGCGGACCGTTCCAGAAGGAACTGCTTCGAACGGAGCGGAAGACGGTGGGCCGCCTCGATTCGCGATTCGTCGGCCGTGACGCCCGGGCGGCGGGACAGTCGCCCGAGTTCGATCCGAGCATGGAGGCGATTCGCGGGCCCTACACCGCGACGCTGAACGACTACGTCCGTCGGGAACTGGATTTCAAGAGCGATCTTCCGTACGAGATCCTCACCGGGCGCGTCCGACCCTGGGACTATTCGCGCTGGGAGAACCGATACGTCGACGTCGCGTCCAACCTTCGCAGCGCGATGGTGCGGAATCCCGGACTCCGCGTCTTCCACGCCGGCGGCTGGTACGACATGGCCACGCCGCCCTTCGCGGCGGACTGGGTCTTCGACCACCTCGAACTCGAACCGGACGATCGCGATCGCATCGAACGCGCCTACTACCCGGCGGGACACATGATGTACGTGCATGATCCGAGTCGATTGAAGCTCGATCGCGATCTCGAGGGGTTCTACGAACGGACCCTGGCGCCGAAGGCTCCCTGACCGAACGAGTCGTGCGGGGCGGTCGTCGCCCCCCGGAATCGAGATCCCGGGCCCGATCACGAGCTTCGAGACCGGCATCAACGTGGTCGGTGGCGGACGTGCGACGCGTCCCGGGGTGACGAGGCGGACGCCTTCGTGCTTCGAATCCTCACCGCCGTCGCCGAGCGATGGAGCGCCGCTGCTGGACGCGGGCACCTGCGTCGAGCGATCGGTCGGGATCGGTCTGGATCTGTCTTCGGGCGACTGGTTCCGGAGCCCGCCGAAGAACCGTCACCGTCACCGTCGAGCGGTGGTCGTCGGCGTGAACACGAAGGTCATGATCCAGCGCGTGAAAACGCCCGGTGCCTCGTCGGAATCCGAGCGAGGCACCGGGCGTTGGATGTCATGCGACGCATCGCTTCAGGATGCGGAACCGACGGTGAGCGGAACGGTTCCGGGCGTCTCGTCCGCGGCGTCCGGCCAGTTGCCCGGGAAGAACGCGGCATCCGCTTCGGTGAGCGGTTCGAGGGTGTCGAACCAGGTCGCCTCGGGNTCGTACTTCGCGAAGAACGGCTGACGCACCAGTTCGCCGCGACGGCACTGCAGGTATTCGAGGACGAACGCCTTCTGGCCGCCGACGTCGCGGACGCCGAGGATGTGCACCTTGCCCGGGAACGCCGACATCGACGGGCCTCGGACGGTTCGGGCGATGCCGCTGACCTTGGAGAACGCCTCGACGAAGATCTCGTGGCATTCGGCGAGCGGGGTCTCGAAGTATCCGCGGGCGCCGGTGTCGCGTTCGACGAAGAAGTAGTAGGGGATCAGGCCGAGGCGGACGCCGGTGTTCCACATCTCGGTCCACACNTCCGGGTCGTCGTTGACGTGTCGGATGAGCGGGCTCTGCATGCGGATGTTCGCGCCGGTCTCGCGGATCCGCCGGATCGCCTCCTGGGCGATCGGCGTCGAGAGTTCGACGGGATGCGAATAGTGGCCCATGATCGCGACCGTCCGACCGCTCGCGATGATCCGNCGGAAGACGTCGAGCAGTTCGCCCGCGTCCGCGTCCGTGACGTATCGCTGGGGCCAGTAGGCGACGCTCTTGGTGCCGATGCGGATGGTCTGGATGTGNGCGAGCTTCGGATCNTCGAGGATGCGGTCGATGTACCGCGCGAAGATCTTCGACTTCATCACCATCGGGTCGCCGCCGGTGAAGAGCACGTCGGTGATCTCGGGATGCTCGGCGAGGTAGCCCGCCAGCTGATCCACGTCCTTGTTCGCGAACTTCATGTCGTCGAGGCCGACGAACTGGGCCCATCGGAAGCAGAAGGTGCAGTAGGCGTGGCAGGTCTGGCCGTGAGCGGGGAAGAACAGGGTGGTCTGGTCGTACTTGTGCTGGATTCCCGGCACCGGNTCACCGGCGACGGTCGGCACGTTGTGCGTCATCTGGCCCGCGGGATGCGGGTTGAGCTCCAGCTGGATCTCCCGGATGGCGGCGTCGAGTTCGGCCTTCTCGCCCGATGCCTGCAGCTCGCGGATTCGCTCGAACTGCTCGTTGGAGAGCATGTCCTTGTGGGGGAAGGTGAGCCGGAAGATCGGATCGTCGGGAACCGCGTTCCAGTCGATCAACTCNTCCATCACGTACTGATTGGTACGGAAGGGAAGGACGGCGGAAACGACTTCGATGCCGGCCCGCAGATCGGGGTCGAGGCCTTCCCATTCCGGGGTGGAGGCGACGTTGGACTTGGTGATCGCCTTGAACCGCTGGGGCTGATCGAAGTCGATCAGATCGAGGGTGGCGTCGTTTCTCTGTTCCTGGATCATGGCGGTGCGATCTCCTCGGCTCGGTGGCGTCTGGGAGCGATGCTCCCGGCCACGGGGTCGTGGTGTCACCCTGGTATCGGGGCCTCCGGGATCGGAGGCGGGCAACTCGAATGTGTCAGCGACCGGCTTTGCACGGATCCGCGTGGATGCGGACACTCGGTGGCGGTCGCCTCGAACCGGCTCAGGGGACGTCGAGCCGGGAGGACTATTGTAGTACTTCAACGTCGAACGGACCGGAAGCGTTCGTTTACGGGTTCAAATCGCCGTTTTTCGACGAAGAACAAGGGTGAACGGGACCAGAAGGACCACGCTGAACTGCATCGCGGCCCCGATCAGATAGGTGCCCTGGACACCGTATCGATCCTCCAGCGGGCCACTGAGCATGTACACGCCGCTCACCCCCAGGTTCATCAGGGCCATGTAGGCGGTGAACTGGGTGGCGGCGATCGACGGCCGACAGACCCCGAAGCAGATCGCGAAGAACGCCGCGTTGAGGCAGCCGGCGAGCGCCGATTCGAAGATGAGGTAGGTCCAGACGAGGGTCCGGTTTTCCCAGAACACGTCCCCGAGACCGAAGACCGCGAAGAGGGCGGCGAGAATCAGGCTGCAGGTGGCGAAGATCCGCCGTGGGCCGACGAGATCGGCGAGGAAACCACCGAGCACCGCACCGGCGAGTCCGGCGAACACCGCCGCACCACCGGTCGCGGCGCCGTACTCCTCCTGCGACCAGCCGAGGTCGGCGACGAAGAGGTTCGTGGCGATCGGACTCAGCAGGCCGCTGGCCGCGGTCGCGAGCAAGGCGACCACCGCGGTGACGATGGCGGCCGGCACCGTGAACGCACCCCCGAGGTCCTTGAGGAGGGCGATCGTCGATCGCGGTCTGGCCTCGAGTTCGGCGGCCGCCTCGTGGTCCGCGGTCGGGGCGACCGGCGGTTCGCTCGGCTTCGACCACGGAAAAAGCAGGTCGCCGGGCTTCTCGATCGTGAGCAACGGAAGCAGGGCGATCCCGCCGATGACCGCGATCATGCCGACGTAGGCGATCGGCATGCCGCCCAGCCCGGCGAGAATCGACAGGCCTCCGCCACCGATCGCGGTGCCGCCGTACTTCGCGCCGTACATCAGGCCGCTGGCCTTGCCGCGATCCTCGGGCGGAAGGAGGTCGATCGCCATCGCGTCGACGCAGACGTCCTGCAGGCTGTTGAAGATGTTGTGCAGGACCACCAGCGTGCCGAGCGTCTGAAGGTCGGCGACGGGGTCGGGCATCATCGCCATCGCGACCAGGGTCCCGATCATGCCGGCCTGAGCGACGAGGATCCACGGGCGGCGTCGACCCCAGCGCGAATTGCCGAAGCGATCGACGAACGGACCCCACACCCACTTGAACGCCCAGGGGATCGTGCCGAGGGCGAACACCGACGCGATTGCCTCGGTCTCCGCGCCGTTCGCCGCCATCGCCGCCGCGAGGGTGACGGTGAGGAACCCGAAGGGGACGCCCTGCGCGACGTACAACGCGCAGAGCACCACCAATCGGATCACGCGATGTTCTGAGAGGGCGAGGGGGCGCATGGGTGGATCGGCTCCGATCCTACCGGGACCTGCCTTCACGGTCCGCCCGAACGTCCGCCCCAGGCCCCGTCACGATCAGCGACGTCGCCGCCGCCGAACCGCGGCCAGGCCCAGCAACCCGGCGAGTCCGCCCGGGCCGGGGACGGAGGAGGTGGTGGACCATTGCATGTCGAAGCCCACGCCGCCCGACGGCCACTGATTCCAGTTTCCCGAAAACGCCTGCTCGGCGACGAGCGTGTAGCTCCCGATTCCGAAGAACAGATAAGTGCCGGTGCCGTCGCGAAGATCGTCGCCTTCAATGTTCACGGTCGCGGTCCCGCTGCCATCGATCAGCGAAGATCCGCCGCGGCTGATCGAGCCCGAGCTTGTGGAGAATGCGATCGACTCGTACCAGATTCCGTCAACGAAGTTCACGGCCGTCGATTCGAGGACGTCGAACGACATCGTGAAGCGTGCAAGCGTACT
>NYVS01000062.1 GCA_002684755.1 Phycisphaerae bacterium | reverse complement strand
TGAAGAACACTCGAGGTGAGACGGACGACGCCCGGTGCATGCACCGGGCGTCGATCCGAATACTGATGCCCAGGAGAGGGCTCGAACCTCCACGGGATTTTACTCCCACTAGAACCTGAATCTAGCGCGTCTGCCAATTCCGCCACACCCGCGGGGCTTGATGGAATCCTCGGTGACGAGGAACGTCGCAGGGTATCCGATTCCCCGAAGGCGTCAACATCTCGAACCGTCGGATCGATGCGGCAACATCGCCGAAACGCTCCGCACGTCCCCGCCGGACACCCTGCCGGAGCCCCGGCGAACGCCCCCGAGAAAACACCCCCCCGTGCGTCCGCACGGAGGGGTGTGATTCAGATTGATTCGGGTCAACTCGGTTGACATCGGATCGGCCCGGAAATCGGTCGGGCGTGTCGGCCAGACCGGCCCGGACGCCCCTTCCGTCACTTGCCCGAGTCGGCCTGATCGGCCGCCGGCGTCGGTACCAGCGGACCGAGTCGGCTCTCGAGGACCTTCGCCCGCATCTCGACGAACAGGTCGGGATTGTCGCGGAGGAACTGCTTCGAGTTCTCACGTCCCTGCCCGAGCCTGATCTCGCCGTAGCTGAACCAGGCACCCGCCTTCTGGGCGATTCCATCGGCGACCGCGAGATCGAGCAGGTCGCCCGACGTGCTGATGCCNTCGTTGAACATGATGTCGAACTCGGCGAGCCGGAACGGCGGGGCCACCTTGTTCTTGACGACCTTCGCACGGACCCGGTTGCCGACGTTGTTCTCGCCGTCCTTGATCGCGCCGATTCGACGAATGTCGATGCGGACCGAGGAGTAGAACTTGAGNGCCCGACCGCCGGTGGTGGTCTCGGGACTGCCGAACATCACGCCGATCTTCTCGCGAAGCTGGTTGATGAAGAGCACGATGCAGTCGCTCTTGGCGATCGCGCCGGTGAGCTTCCGCAGGGCCTGACTCATCAGACGGGCCTGCAGGCCGACGTGCGAATCACCCATCTCTCCTTCGATCTCCGCTCGCGGAATCAGGGCGGCGACGGAGTCGATCACGATGATGTTGACCGCGTTCGATCGAACGAGCATCTCGCAGATCTCGAGCGCCTGCTCACCGGTGTCGGGCTGGCTGAGCAGCATTTCGTCGATGTTCACGCCGAGCCGCTTGGCCCAGGTCGGGTCGAGGGCGTGCTCGGCGTCGATGAACGCCGCGACACCACCCTCACGCTGCACGTTCGCCGCGACGGTCAGCGCGAGCGTCGTCTTGCCGGAGGACTCCGGTCCGAAGACTTCGACCACGCGTCCTTCGGGAAGCCCGCGACCACCGAGGGCGAGGTCGAGACTGAGCGCCCCCGTCGACACGCACTTGATGCCGGCGAGCCGGTCGCCGTCGAGGGTCATGATCGATCCCTTGCCGTGCGCCTTCTCGATCTGCGCGAGGGCGCGATCGAGCGCCTGCTTGCGNCCCGGATCCATGGCGGCCTTGTCGGCATCCGGCTTCTGTTCGACCTGCGTCGTGGCCTTGGTGCTCTTCTTCTTGCCGGTGCCGTTCTTGGGCGTCTTGTCGGCGGTCGTCTGTTCGGGGGAATCGAGGGTTGCCTTGGGCATGTTGTCTTCGCCTTCCGTTGCGATGGTCGGATCGATCCGTCGGTGATCCGGGTTCTTGTCGAGTCGAGGTGTTCGGGGATTTGAAATTCGGGATGGTGGGTCGTTGGCGTCGGGGGCCGGTGGGCCGGAATCAGGCTCGTCGTCGTCGTCCGGTTCCTCGCTGAATCCGCCCGACCTCCTCTGGATCAGGTGGCTCATGGTGATCTTGCGCCCCGCTTGGAGATCGATGTGATCCGAGGGCTTCCGACCGGCGTGTATCGCACACGAGTTCGAATCGTAGAACCCGTCCCATGGCCGTCTCCGCAATCGGCGGTTTCTCCCGACCGATGCCTCGGACANCGATCGATCCCCTGGGTGANCGGGGTGNTCGGGATGCTCGAGCCGATNGGGGCACGGCTCGAATCNGCGGAGGAGGATGATGAGTGGGAGATCGTCATGGGTCGTTGTCGGGTGAGACACACGCCGGATACCGAACGCTGACCGAACATCATCGGAAAAAGGCCCGAAATCCGTTCGGTCTTTGTTCGGAAAAGCAGTGTCGATCGCCCACGGCCCGCTGTCAAGGTCCGAAAAGGGGCGATTTCGCCCCCNGGNGGATTCCGGCCCCGAAATGCCGCTTCCGATTCCCCGGAGATCCCGAAATGCGGACTCCAGACGCCCGGGGGTCGATCACACCTGCCTCGCGATGCGGCCCTCGAGATGCACGATCTTGGAAACCGGCCACGGACGGGCCATCGCGGCNNNAGCGACGCNTTCGANCNCACCNNCCGGGCNGGNGTTCGAACGNCGNTCGTCCTGAGTTGAAATCGCGNAGGCCNATCGACCCGGGCTCGACCGAAATCAGATGCGGTGGGCGAGCATGNCACCTGTCATNNGCTCGGTCATGNNGACGCGCCGANANCGCTCGAGGCCCGTGCGGTTCACAGACCACGGCATCGAACGCGATCACGCATCACAGGCGGATCTGCGGCCGCTCCGTGGAGCAGTCGAATCGACTCGAAATCAATAGTGCGGGGTCGGCGGCTTGTACTGGGAGAGATCGGCGTCGCGGAACCAGTCGACGGTCCGCTGGAGTCCCTCACGAAGTGCGATCTTCGGCTCCCACCCGAGCTTCTCCCGGGCGAGCGTGATGTCGGGTTGTCGCTGGAGNGGGTCGTCCTGCGGAAGCGGACGCGCCTGCACGATCTCGACCCCGGTACCTGCGATCTCGACCACCAGTTCCGCGAGCTCGCGNATGGTGAANTCNCNNGGNTTNCCGATGTTCACCGGGCCGTGGAAGCCTTCNGGGCCGTTCATCATGCCCATGATCGCATCNAGCAGGTCGTCGCAGTAGCAGAACGACCGGGACTGCGACCCATCGCCNTANATNGTGATCGGCTCNCCAGNNAGNGCCTGCCGGATGAAGTTGCTGACCACTCGACCGTCGTAGGGATGCATCCGCGGGCCGTAGGTGTTGAAGATTCGAACGACCCGGACGTCCACCTTGTTCTGTCGGTGATAGTCGAACATCAACGTCTCGGCCGCCCGCTTCCCCTCGTCNTAGCAGGCCCGGATGCCGATCGGATTCACGCTGCCCCGGTAGGACTCNGNCTGCGGNTGAATCTCCGGATCGCCGTAGACCTCNCTGGTCGAGGCCTGGAGGATNCNCGCGTTCANCCGCTTGGCGAGNCCGAGCATGTTGATCGCCCCCATCACCGAGGTCTTGATGGTCTTGATCGGGTTGTACTGGTAGTGCCCCGGTGCCGCGGGGCACGCGAGGTTGTAGATCTGATCGACCTCGACCTTGTAGGGGTCGATCACGTCGTGCCTCACGAACTCGAAGTTCGGGCGACCGACGAGGTGCTGGATGTTCGACTTCTGGCTCGTGAAGAGATTGTCGAGGCAGATCACCTGATGTCCCTGCTCGACGAGCCGGTCGCAGAGGTGCGAACCGAGAAATCCGGCACCGCCGGTGACGAGGATTCGCTTGAGCATCGAGTCTGCTTCCCAAAGGTTGGAACGGAGGTCGGAGTCTGAGGCGTCGTGCGCGACGCTAGAGTATCCGCGTTCCTCGCCTTCGATCCGCTCTCGCTGACGGGAATTCCCCGAATGACCGATCCTCGACACGCCGTCGGCTTCATGACTGGGACCAGCATCGACGGCATCGACGCCGCCGTGATCGAAACCCACGGTTACGGGACCTCGCTCTCGGCGAGGATCGTCGACCACGTCCAGGAACCGCTCGGGGATCTGCGGCCGGAACTGCTCGACTTCGCCCGCGGCGAAGCGATGACCGCCGCGGGCATCGCCTCGCTGTCGCGTCGCTTCGGCGAGCTCCACGCCCGAGTCCTCGCCCGGTGCGCGGTGGACCGCCCCCTCACCCTGGTCGCCGCACACGGCCAGACCGTGACCCACGCGCCCCCCGACTCCCTCCAACTGCTCGACCCCTGGCCGATCGTCCGCGAAGCGACGTGTCCCGTCGTCCACGATCTTCGCGGTGCGGACCTTGCCGGCGGTGGCGCGGGCGCACCGATCACCCCGCGGGCGGACGCCGTGCTCTACCACGATCATCGAGCGGCCGGCGGAACGCTCGCCATCGTCAATCTCGGCGGATTCGCCAACGTGACCCTCCTCCCCAATCCCACCGATCTCGCAGACGAGCGTTTCGTCGGCATCGAGGGATTCGACTGCTGCCCGTGCAACCATGTCCTCGACGCCGCCGCCCAGACGCTGCTCGGAACCCCGTTCGACGTCGATGGCGCCGTCGCGATGACCGGCAGACCCGACTCGACGGCGGCCGATCGGCTGCAAGGTTCCATCTCGCAACTGTTTCGAGCGGGCCGAAGCGGCGGGGATGGCGATGAGACACGGGCGTTCGCGATCGAGATCGCCCGGTCCGCGGCCTCCCCGGAGGACGGACTCGCCACCCTCCACCGCGCCGTGGCCACCGCGGTGATCGACTGCATCGAGACCCGTTGCGACGAACGCACCATCTCACGCCCCACCGCGTTCGTGCTCGCGGGCGGCGGCGTGCTCAATCGACGCCTGGTCCGGGAGATCGAGGAACGTGCGGACGGCCCGGTCCGGTCCTCCGACGAGGTGGGCGTTCCAGCCCAGGCTCGCGAGGCCGCCGCGATGGCGATCCTCGGTCTGCTCGCGTTCGATGGTGTCGCGATCACCGACCCCGCCTCGACCGGACGCCGCACACCGGCGATCCCCGCCGGGCGATGGTGCGGGCTCGTTCTTCCTAACGAAGTCTGAACGCTTTACAAACCAACCGCTTGCCCGGCTCCATGGTCTTCGTCGACAATCCCGGCCCATCCGTTTCCCAGGAGACCGTTTCATGCCCGCCGGCGTACTGATCGTCGAAGACGAACTCGAAATCGCGGAGCTCATCGAATTCCATCTCGCGAAGGAGGGGATGACCTGTTCGATCGTCCAGTCCGGACGGGATGCGCTGGTCGAGATCCGCCGATCACCCCCCGATCTCCTCGTCCTCGACCGCATGCTGCCGGACGTCGACGGCATGGACGTGTGCCGAAAGCTCAAGTCGGACGCCGCGACGCGGGACATCCCCATCATCATGGTGACCGCGAAGGCCGAGGACGCGGACATCGTGTCCGGCATCGAGGTCGGCGCGGAGGACTACGTNGTGAAGCCCTTCAGTCCGAAGGTCCTCGTCGCTCGATGCACCAGCATCCTCCGGCGTCGGAGCGCCTTTCTCGCGGAAGACGANGACTCCACGGGCGACCGGATCNCGGTCCTCGACGATCGCCTCGTCGTCGACACCGCCCGGCACGAGGTGAAGATCGACGGCGAGGAGATCGTCCTCACGCAGACCGAGTTCGGCATCCTCCGATATCTCGTCTCCCGCCCGGGATTCGTCCGCTCCCGGGATCAGATCATCGCGACCGTCCACGGNCGGTCGATGGTCCTGTCGACGAGGACCGTCGACGTGCACGTCACCGCCCTGCGACGGAAACTGGGAACCTTCGCGACCTGCATCGAGACGGTCCGAGGCGTCGGGTACCGATTCTCCGACCGATGCTCCGCCACCATGAGAGACTGACGATCAAGTCTGGAAGAAGTCTTCTCCGGAACAGCGCCTTCACCCTCCTCGGGGTGCAGGGCGTCACGTTGCTCGTGGCCATCGGGATCGCCGGCGCGGTCGGCGAGCCGGGGATCGCGAAGTTCCTCGTCGCCGCGGCCCTCGCCACGATCGCGGGCACGTTCATCATGCTCGCGATCCTCTTTCGAGCGGTCCGACACCAGACCGCCCGCGCGACCGAGGCGGCCCGCCGGTTCGCCGCCGGCGATCTCACCGGACGCCTTCGCCAGGACGGGCCGACCGAATTCGCCGGCCTCACCATCGCCCTGAACGAGATGGCCGAGGAGCTCGACTCGAGCATCGAGGCGCTTCGCGTCCAGACCTCCGAGATGCTCTCGATCCTGCAATCGATGTCGAACGGCGTGATCGCCCTCGATCGAGCGCAACGAATCATCCGCCTCAACGCGGCCGCCCTGGAGATGTTCGGCCTCACCGACACCGACGTCCGCGGCCGTCTGCTTCAGGAGGTTGTCCGGGAACCGGCCCTTCAGGAGGCCGTGACCGAATCACTCCGGTCCGGCGTCCGCCTCGTCGCGGAGATTCCGTTCTCGCGATCGACGCGGATCGCGGAACTGGTGGCGGAACCGCTCACCGACGGCCATGGCGTCGCGATCGGCTCCGTCATCCTGCTCGAGGAGGTCACGAGACTCCGCCGGCTGGAACGCATTCGCGTCGACTTCGCCGCGAACGTCTCGCACGAGCTTCGAACCCCCATCACCTCCATCAACGGTTACGCGGAACTGCTTCAGGAGACCGAGGATCCATCGCTGATCAGGAAGTGCGGGGACGTGATCACCCGCAACGGCCAGCGACTCTCCGCGATCATCGAGGACCTCCTCACCCTCGCGCGGATCGAGGATCCGCAACGACGCTCCATGCTGGAACTCGAGGACGTGCCCATCGCCACCGTCATCGACGCGGCGGTCGAGGCGGCGATCGGAATCGACGATCCCGGTGACGACGGGCCGCGGGCGAACGCCCCCATCACCGTCCGGGTCGACGGCGATCCGAAGGTCCGGGGGACCCGGCCTCTGCTGGAGCAGGCGGTGGGCAACCTCGTCACCAACGCGGTCAAGTACGGGGGAACCGACCGGCCGGTCGAGGTCCGGGCCGGCATGAAGGGCGACGAGGTGATCATCGAGGTCACGGATTTCGGCGACGGCATCCCCAGCGAACACCTCGATCGGATCTTCGAGCGGTTCTATCGAGTGGATCAAAGCCGCAGCCGGGAACTCGGAGGGACGGGACTCGGGCTCGCCATCGCGAAGCACGTCACGACGACGCTCGGCGGCCGGATCGCGGCCCGGTCCCGGGTCGGCGCCGGATCGACCTTCACGATCACGCTGCCCGGACTTCCGAAGAACGCGTCAACGCCTAACCGGGCCTTCACATCCTCTTAATGCGAGGGAGCGACCCTTTCCGGCGTCGATCGCGAGGCGGTCGGCACCGAGCGTCCTCCCGCATTCAAAAGGAAACCAACGGATGAAGTCCGGACACCGAATCGCCCTGATCACGAGCCTGACCCTCGCCACCGCCGCCCTGCTCGGCGCGGGTACCGGGCAGGATCTCCGACGCCTTCGCGGCTCGATCACCATCGATGGTTCCTCGACCGTCTACCCGGTCACCGAAGCGATCGCCGAATCGTTCAAGGCGGCGGCACCGAACGTCAAGGTGACCGTCGGCGTCTCCGGAACCGGAGGCGGATTCAAGCGGTTCGCCGCCAACGAGACCGACATCTCCAACGCGTCGCGGCCGATCAAGGCCGCGGAGGCCGGGATGTGCACGGACGCCGGCGTCGACTTCATCGAGATCCCGGTGGCGTACGACGGCCTCACGATCGTCGTGAACAAGGGGAACTACTGGGCCGAGTCGATGACGGTCGACGATCTCAAGAAGGTCTTCCTCGCCAGCGGTGCCGCGAGGACGTGGCAGGACGTCCGGCCCGAATGGCCGGACCGCCCGATCAACATCTACTCCCCCGGCACGGACTCCGGCACCTTCGACTANTTCAAGGAGGTCGTCGCGGGCAAGAAGGGGTCCATTCGAAGCGACATGAGCGTCTCCGAGGATGACAACGTCCTGGTCCGAGGCGTCTCCGGGGACGAGGGTGGCATCGGCTTCTTCGGCGTCGCGTACTACCTCGAGAACCAGGACACCCTGCGGGCGATGCCCATCGTGAACAAGGCGGGCAAGGCCGTCGTCCCGAGCCCGANGACCATCGAGGACGGCAGCTACAACCCCTTCAGCCGGCCGCTCTTCATCTACGTCAAGGCGAACGCCGCCCGGAAGCCCTTCGTGCGGGCCTTCGTCGACTTCTATCTCCGGAACGCCGCGAAGTCCGCGAGCGAAGTCGGCTACGTCGGCCTTCCCGAGGTCATCTACGGTCGCGCCCGCGAGACGTTCGAGACACGTCGCACGGGAAGCTTCTTCCTCGACGAGCACGGCGAGAAGAAGACCGGCCCCGTGACCGAGATCTACCGGTGAACCCCGGCGGGTCCGGCCGTCGGCCGGGCCCGCCTCCCACGGTCACGACGGAATCGAACGGACATCGATGGCAGACGCCGCACCGCACGCGACAACCGACTTGAACGACGTCCGCGAACGTGGAAGACCNAGGAGTCGCCTGATGCAGGGCTCCTGGGACGTTCTCGCCCGCGGCGCACTCCTGGGATGCGCGTGCTTCTCCATCCTGATCACCGCGATGATCATCGGAATCCTCGCCTACGAGACCGCACGGTTCCTCGGCGAGGTCTCGATCGTCGACTTCCTCACCGGGCTCGAGTGGAACCCGCTGCTCGGCGAGGAGAAGCACTTCGGGATCTGGCCCCTGGTCGCCGGAACGCTGCTGGTCACCCTCGTCGCCGCGATGTTCGCCCTCCCGATCGGACTGGTCACCGCGATCTTCCTGAGTGAATACGCGCCGGCCCGACTCCGCAGCGTCCTCAAGCCGGTGCTCGAGGTGTTGGCGGGGATTCCGACCGTCGTCTACGGCTTCTTCGCGGTGATCGTGATCACGCCCTCGCTCCAGTGGCTCGGACGCCTCGTCTCCGGCGAAGCGGTCTTCGGTCCCTACAGCGCCGCGGCGGCCGGGATCGCGGTGGGCATCATGATCCTCCCCATCGTCACCAGCCTCTCCGAGGACGCGATCCGCGCCGTCCCCAGGGGCCTTCGGGACGGAGCGTACGCACTCGGCTCGACTCGTTTCGACGCCTCGGCGAAGGTCGTGGTTCCCGCCGCGTTGAGCGGCATCATGGCTTCGTACCTGCTCGCGATCACCCGAGCCGTCGGCGAGACGATGATCGTGGCCCTCGCGGCGGGCGGTCTCGCCCAGCTCACCGTCCTGCCCTGGGAACAGGTCCAGACGATGACCGCGTACATGGTCCAGATCTTCCTCGGCGACGCACCCGCGACCGGCGTGGAGTTCAAGTCGAGCTTCGCGGTGGCCGGCGTGCTCTTCCTCATGACCTTCCTGCTCACCTTCGCGGGCTATCGCATCCTCGCTCGATTCCGGGAGGAATACGAATGAGCCGATCTTCCGATCGTCAGGTCGATTTCCGGGAACTCGTCGAACGGGGTGAACCTCGGAAGATCTCGAGGCGGGTCGGCATCGACCGGGGCTTCTCCGTGATGTGCCTCGCGATCACGATGATCGCGGTCATCGCGCTGCTCGCCCTGCTCGGGAGCATCCTGATCAACGGGATTCCCGGCCTGAGCTGGTCGTTCATCACGAACTACACCTCCCGCGATCCGGGCAAGGCCGGCATCCTCGCCCCCCTGGCCGGCTCGATCTGGATCAGCGCGATCTGCGCCGTCGTCGCCCTTCCGGTCGGCGTCGCCACCGCGCTCTACCTCGAGGAGTTCGCGGCCCGGAACCGGTTCACGGACCTGCTTCGACTGAACATCTCCAATCTCGCCGGGGTTCCGTCGATCGTCTACGGCATCCTCGGTCTCACCCTCTTCGTCCGGATGTTCGGGATCGCCGGCACGGCGCAGGATCCGGCGTTCGAGATCGGTGGCGAGACCTTCGCGATGTACTACGACGTCACCGGTGAACCACTCCGCGTGCCGGTCGAGGACCGTTCGGTGACGCCGAAGCTCGAGACCGGGACGATCGCGTACCTGCAGCGGGTCCTCGACGGACCGGACGGCGAGTTGATCTTCACCGACGAATGGGAGCCGATCCCGCTCACCATCGTCGCGGACGCGCCGGATGCCCCGATGGTCAGCGGCGTCATTCCCGCGTCGGAAGCGGATCTTCCCGTCGACTACGAGATCGAGAAGCCGTGGTACTACGTGCAGTTCCCGTTCGGCCAGACGGTCCTCGCCGGCGGGCTCACCCTGATGCTCGTCGTGCTGCCCATCGTCATCATCAGTTCGCAGGAGGCGATCCGGTCGGTGCCGCGCTCGCTTCGATCCGGTTCCCATGCGATGGGCGCGACGAAACTGCAGACCGTCACCCGGGTGACGCTGCCGGCCTCGATCCCCATGATCATGACCGGCGCGATCCTCGCGATGAGCCGGGCCATCGGAGAAGCGGCGCCGATCCTCGTGCTCGGCGTGGCGCTGTTCATCACGGACGTCCCGCAGACCCTGATGGATCCGTTCACGGTCCTTCCGATGCAGATCTACAACTGGTCCGCTCGGTTCCAGCCCGAATTCCGGACCCTCGCGGCTTCGGGAATCATCGTCCTGCTGTTCGTCCTCCTCGCGTTCAACGCGGTCGCGGTCACGATCCGGCAGAAGTTCTCGAGGCCTCAGCAATGACCACCTCCCCCACCGTCGGTCGAAGGGACCCCATGCCGTCCTCATCACCCCCGGATCGCGTCGATCCACCCGCGTTCCAGGAATCCCCGGCCGAGGGCCGCGCGCACGCGGACGACGTGGTCAGCCACGCCTGCATCCGATGTCGCGGACTCGACGGCTGGTACGGCGACTTCCAGGCCTTGCACGACATCGATCTCGACATCCCCGAGAATCGAGTCACCGCGTTCATCGGCCCCTCCGGATGCGGAAAGAGCACGCTCCTCCGCTGGTTCAACCGGATGAACGACACCATCCCGAGCGCCCGGGCGACCGGCGAACTCCACCTCCACGGACGCGACCTGCTCGATCCCAGGTGCGACGTGGTCGATCTCCGCCGGCGGGTGGGAATGGTCTTCCAGAAGCCCAATCCCTTCCCCAAGTCCATCTTCGACAACGTGGCGTTCGGGCCGCGGCTCCATCGACGCTACAGCCGCGGCGACCTCGAGACCCTGGTCGAACAGAGCCTGCGACGAGCCGCGATCTGGGACGAGGTCAAGGATCGCCTCGGCCAGAGCGCGCTCGGGCTCTCCGGTGGACAGCAGCAACGACTGTGCATCGCCCGCGCGATCGCGATCGGACCGGAGGTGCTGCTGATGGACGAACCGTGCTCCGCACTCGATCCCCGTTCCACGTCGGCGATCGAAGAGCTGATCCGCCATCTCCGGGACCAGTACACGATCGTGATCGTCACGCACAACATGCAGCAGGCGGCCCGGGTCTCGGACCGGACGGCCTTCTTCTACAACGGGAGGCTCGTCGAGACCGACCGCACCGAACGAATCTTCACCAATCCGACCAACCGCGAGACCGAGGACTACGTCTCGGGTCGGTTCGGTTGATCCGATCTTCATCAAGGGAACCGCAGGAACCAACATGCCCGTCGACCTCGAATCCGACCTGACCCGTCTCCGCCGCGAACTCCTCGCCCTCGGCGCGAAGGTCGACCAGCGGGTCTACGCCATCACCGCCGCGATCCTCGACGCCGACGTCGATGCCGCGCGAGCGATCAAGAAGGGGGACGAGGAGATCGACCGGGACGATCTCGCGATCGAGGAGGAGTGCGCCCGCCTGCTCGCACTCGCCGCGCCGGTGGCGACCGATCTCCGGGAGCTGCTCGCGATCATGCGGATCAGCGGGGAGTTCGAACGGATCGCCGATCTCTGCAAGGGGATGTCCAAGCGGGTGATCCGAGTGAGTTCGATGCCCGCGGTCCGGGTCCCGGACACCCTCGCGGAGATGTGCATGGCGGTGCGGGACGTCTTCGCGAAGGCGTTGCGGTCGATCGCGGACACCAACGCCACACTCGCCCGGGAGGTGAACGCCGACGACGACGAACTCGATCGCCTCCACAAGGCGATGCTGGTCTGGGCGCGGGAGGAGATTCCGCGAGACCCCACCGCCACCAACGCGACGATCGAACTGCTCGCCATCGCGCAGCGGCTGGAACGGACCGGCGACATCTCGGTGTCGATCGCGGGGAATCTGATCTATCTCGTCGAGGGTCGGGTGGTGCGGCACGGCAACGCGTGAACGAAGCCGACCGCACGACGTGATCGGACCCATCCGCAGAATCCGCGCGATCGTCACAGGCCGATGCCGCGACCGCGATCCCCGGTCCCCCTGTGGATGAGGCGACGATCCGACTTGGATCCACGCGGTCCCGATCTAGACTCCCGACGGTCGAACGAACCCGCATCCCCCGCCGACCGTAGTTCGGGGGCGGCGATTCCGATTCGACCGCGCCGGGATCGATTCATGTCGACGATGCACGCCAACCTGCGATTGGAACCAGCCGACGGCGACCGGGCCGAGGTCGGGCTTCGTGCGCGTCGGGAGCTCGAATCGGCACGTCGTCGAATCGCCCTCGAGAACCGGCTCGCGTCCACCGCGCCCGGCCTCGATCCGAAGGCCCCTCATCTCGCCTTCGCCGGCCGGGTCGCGAACGCCCTCGAAGGCGTCGTGCTTCCACCCGAACGACGCGAGGAACTGCTTCGTTTCGCCCGGTCCGCGGGCCTCCGCGAATTCGATGCGAGTCTCGTCATCGCCGTGATGCAGGACCGCGCCCGCCGCGGCGAGTCCATCGAGGACATCACCGGGCCCCTCGACGTGCTCGCCGCCGGCCGGACGCCCGTGTTCCGGCACGGATTCCAGGTCGTCCGTTTCGGCCTCGCCGCGGGCCTTGCGATCGGACTCGCCACGCTCGCGGTCCGCTGGCTCGTCGGCGCCGTCTGACCGCGATCGACCCGCCCGCCACCGCCGCCGCCCTCCGATCCGGTTCGCCTTGCCGAGACTTCCCGGAACCCCGCACATCCCATGCGCCGTCGATCACGACCCGCGAAAGACCGTCGGAGCCNGCGACGTCCCGACGTCGCCGACCCTGCGGTCGGGATCTCGCGAATCGTCAGGAAATCCACACCGCCGACCTGACCGACACCCGGTTCACCGGACTGGCGGATGATCCCCGTGACCGGTACGCTCCCGACCCGAGCGACGTCGATTCTTCAGCCGAGTTCCAGCGCCTCCTCCCTCCTGCTTGAACCCATGACGCCCACCCCCGCCCTGTCCCCACCTCGAAGATCGTTTCCGTTCCTGAACGCGTTGTTCGCGATCGTCGCCCTGTACCTGTTCCTCTGCGCGATCAACGTGATGGGTTCGGGTCTCAAGGGGATCGGGAATCANTCCGACTGGCTCGANACGATCATCGCGCAGGGGGACAATCCGCTCTTCGCACTCTTCGGCGCGGTCCTCGTCACGTCGATCGTCCAGAGTTCGTCGTTCACCACCTCCCTGATCATCACGATGGTCGCCGCGGGCCAGATGCCGATCGAGACCGCGGTGTTCGCGGTCATGGGTGCGAACATCGGCACCAGCGTCACCGGACTCATCGTCTCGCTGGGGACCATGCGGATCCGCCGACAGTTCCGAAGGGCCTATTCGGCGGCCCTGCTNCACGCGGTCCCCAACATCCTCACGGTGCTCGCGCTCTTCCCGGTCGAGTGGATCACGAGCACGATGTTCAAGAACGGCCAGGGGATCCTGGCCAACACCGCCGGCTACATCGCGAGCCTGCTCGGCTTCGACGAGGTGACCAAGCCGACCAACCCGATCAAGCTGATCACCAAGCCGGTGGTCGGCTTTCTGCAGACGGTGACCGAATGGCTCGGCGGCGGCGCGACGATCGCGAGTTCCGTCCTGCTCTCGGTCGTCGGCCTGCTCCTGCTGTTCCTGGCCCTCGTCTTCCTCGTGAAGAANCTGAAGGGTGCGGTCCTGAGCCGGCTCGAGGGGCTCTTCTCGACCGTCTTCTTCCGGAACGACTTCGTCGCCTGGATCTCGGGGATCTTCTCGACGATCTCGGTCCAGTCGAGTTCGGTCACCACCAGTCTGATGGTGCCGATCGTCGGCGCCGGCGCGGTGAAGCTGAAGCGGGCCTTCCCGTTCATGCTCGGTGCCAACATCGGCACCACCGTGACCGGCCTGATCGCCGCGTTCGCGAACCCCACCAGTGCCGCCATCACCGTCGCGATCGCCCACGTGCTCTTCAACTGTTCCGACAACCTGATCTGGTACCCACTGCGAAAAATCCCGATCAGGATTTCGAAGTCCTACAGTGCGCTCGCGAGCCGGTCGAAGAAGTGGGCGTTCATCTTTCTCGCGCTGGTGTTCGTGGTCGTGCCCGCGATCGGCCTGATCATCACCGAAGTCTTCATCTACAACTGAGTCGAATCTGGAGTCGTCATCATGCTCGGAGCCCTCTTGGCAGCACTTCGCGGCGGCGACGCCCTCGATCAGGCGTTCCGCGAATTCGACGAGATGCTCACCGCGGGCCAGTGGATGTTCCACGAGGTTCANGGCGTGCTCGCCGGCGGGGATCCCGCCGACGTCCGCGAAGCCGTGTTCACGCGGGACCAGGACATCAATCGCCTGCTCCGATCGCTCCGCGGCAACATCGTGACGCATCTCTCGGTGAACCGGAACGCGGACATCGCCGCGTGCCTCGCCCTGATGTCGATCGCCAAGGATGCGGAGCGGATCGGCGACTACTGCAAGAACCTCTACGAGGTGACGGAGCACGGCGGCCTCGGGCAGACCCCCTCGGTCTACGAGGACCGGATCCGGACGATCCCGGACGACATCGAGAACATCTTCGAACTCGTCCGCACCGCGTTCCGGGAGTCGGACACGAAACAGGCGAAGGTCGCGATCAAGGCCGCGGATGCGGTGCGAGCGGCGTGCGAGAAGCTGGCCATCGAGCTGCTGGACGATCGCTCCACCATCAGCACCCAGGAAGCGGTCGCGTGCTCCATGCAGACGCGGTACTTCAAGCGGATCGCCTCGCATCTGGCGAACATCGCCACCGCGGTGTTCGGGCGAATCGAGGATCTCGACTTCCGCAAGCCTCCGAAGCCGGGAAGCGGCGAACCGCCGGCGTCCTGACCACCGACCGCGACCCTCGAGCGCGAGCGTCGAGCGTGGCGGAGACGACGCGGCCGCGTTTCAAGCGTCGGACGTCGACCCCTGCTCGGCCGGCGTCGAGGCCTCGGATCCTTCGGACACCTCGGTGACCTTGGAATCGGCCGGCGCGTGCTCGGAGACCGGATCGTCGTTCCAGCAGGCGTCCACGAGGCGGATGTCCCCGTCGCCGTCGGTGACCGCGAGATCGAGATGAAGCAACGCGGCGAGCGCCGCCTGCTGCTCCGCCTGCTTCTTGTTGGGGCCCCAGCAACCTTCGAACCGGCGGTCGCCGGCGGCGACGCAGACCTCGAAGCACTTGGCATGATCGGGCCCGCGTTCGTCCAGCACGAGGTACGACGGCGGGCCGAGTCCCTTGCGCTGGAAGACCTGTTGAAGCACCGACTTGAAGTTGTGCTGGTGACCGAGTTCGGCGGCGTGGGCGATCCTCGGATCGAGCAGTTCGAGCACGAACGCCCTCGCCCGCTCGAAGCCCCCGTCGAGGTGGATCGCGCCGATCACCGATTCGAGCACCGCGGCATGAAGCGACGACGGCATCTCGCCCCGACCGTTCATGCCCTTGCCGAGGTCGAGGAGTTCGCCGAGGCCGCGCTCCTCCGCGATCTCCGCGCAGACCCGCCGGCTCACCACGTTCGACTTGATCTTGGTCAGTTCACCCTCGAGCAGTTCGGGGAACCGCTGGAACAGCTCCGTGCAGACCACCACCCCGAGGATCGCGTCACCGAGAAACTCGAGGCGCTCGTTCGAATCGAGCCGGTCGTCCGCCGCGGATGCGTGGCGGAGCGATCGAGCGAGCAACTCACGATCTCGAAAGCGATAGCCGATCCGGCGTTCCGCTTCGGCCAACCTGTCCATCAATTCCATGGGAGGCGATTCCGTCGACCGCCCCGCCAGGATCATCTCCGGGCGGGCTCGGCATTTCACACGAAGGCGAGTCGAGCGGTTGCTCCGGGAGCCGAAACCCCTCCGGGTCGGCTGCGGGAGAAAACGCGCGAAACGAAGAACACTCGTCAAAGTCTATATCGGGTCCCCCGAATTCGAGGTCGGNGAACCGAACTTCCTTCAGATCGGCCGTNTCGGGGTCGAAATCAAGGCCNCGGGAGGATTTTGGCGTCGAAAGGGTCGACCGGACCGACGCTTCCTGCTACCTTCCGCGATCCCCCGCGGCGGGCCTCCCCCGNCGTGTTCGAAGATCAATCGGGCNGGCGGCCTNTTCCGCCTTGTCCCCCACGGTTCCGGAGTCCGCCATGGCGATGCACTATCCCCGCAAGACGAGCCGCATCAAGAAGGTCCGCAAGATGGGCTTCCGCGCNCGCATGTCGACGAAGGCCGGACGGAAGATCATCAACCGTCGTCGCGCCCTCGGCCGCAAGCGTCTGACCACCATCTGACCTCCCATCCGACCACCCCGGGTCCCATGCACCTGATCCTGATCGGCCTTCGCGGCTCCGGCAAGACCACCGCCGGACGCGTGACGGCCGGTCTGCTTTCACGTCCATTCGTCGACCTCGACGACGTCACCGAGTCCATCTGCGGGATGACGGCGCAGACCTGCTTCGAAACCAAGGGCGAGGCCGCCTGGCGAGCCGCCGAATCGACGGCGCTGGAACGCACCCTCGCTTCCACGGTCCCATCGGTGATCGCCCTCGGCGGCGGGACGCCGACCGCCCCCGGCGCGGTCGATCGCCTCGAGACCGAACGAGAAGCCAACCGGATCCGGATCATCCGCCTTCACGCTCCGGCCGACGACCTCGTCGCCCGGATCGCGGATGATTCCGGCCGTCCACCGCTCACGACGCTGGATCCACTCGACGAGATGACGGCGATGGAAGCGTCGCGTGGCCCGGTGCTCGCCCGGCTCGCGACGACGACGATCGACACCAGCGACCGCTCGATCGAGCAGGTCGCCGAAGCCATCGTTCGGGAATCCAAGGTGGAATGAGATGCAGCCGCACCCCTCAGGCGGCGCGAAGCAGGCAACCCTGTTCGAGGTATCGCGTGAGGGTCGCCGAGTCGATCCGCGTCTCGAATCGATCGAAGGAGGCCGCGAGGATCACCGACCCGGTGCGAACGTCCTCGTCCGCGAGGCGGATGATGCTCGCCCGACCGCGAAGCGTCGCGGCGCCGCCGGGAAGTTCGATCTCGAAGCGAACCTTCGCATTCTCGGGAAGCGGCTCGTCGCACTCGAATCGCACGCCACCGACCGCGAGATCGTGGATGTGCCCGTCGAGCACCAGATCGTTCTCGGTGCGAATCCGGATGGATGAATACATCGGTCGGACGGCGTATCGGCGGTGCCGACGGCGATCACGATCGGTGCGAGCGGAACGATCCTTGACGAGTTCGGCGACCTGCATGGGTTTGACCTCCGGGGAGCCGGTTCGCCGTCTGGACGATTCACGCTCCGTCAAGGGGATCGGGCGGAACGAGGTCGGACTGAAGGGTTGTCGGACCATTCCAGCCTGATCGCCCCGCACGACCCGCAGAAGCCGCTCCACCGGTCCCGGACCGCGGGCGACCCGCTTCGCGGACGAGACGTCGGCGTCGTGAATCGACGCCCACCTGCCAAGAGTGCGAAGGAAGGGGTTGCCTCGAACCGATGACGTCTGCATGTCCAACGCCTCCACCATGATCGATCGGACCCCATGACCCCTTTCGACGCGATCATCCTCGGCCTGGTCGAAGGCATCACCGAGTATCTCCCGGTCTCCTCCACCGGCCATCTCATCATCACCTCGAGCCTCCTCGGGCTGGACCGCGATGCCGCCACGAAGTCGGCCGTGGATGCGTTCAACATCGTGATCCAGGGCGGCGCGATCCTCGCGGTGATCGGGCTCTATCGAGTCCGGGTCTGGTCGATGATCCAGGGCCTCCTGGGTCGCGACGTGATCGGGCGGAAGCTGTTTCTGAATCTCGTGGTCGCCTTCCTTCCGGCCGCGGTGTTCGGCGTCATGCTCGACGATCTCATCGAGGCGTTCCTCTTCA
>NYVS01000061.1 GCA_002684755.1 Phycisphaerae bacterium | reverse complement strand
AGCTGTTCCGCCCCGGGTTCCACCCACCAGTCTCGATGAAAGAACGGGCTGCCGTAGATCTCCATCAGGAGGTCCCGATCCCGGCGAAGGGCCGGCAGCATCCGGTCGCGGCGGAGGGCGTCGTGTGCCGCGAGATCCACCAGAAAACATCGCCACGCTTCGCTCTGACGCAGGTTCCTGCCGCCGTCGACGTGGACCTGGCCCCACAAGGCGTTGAATGCGATCATGCGGAGGATGAAGGCGAGGTCCGCATCGTCGGCGTCGGCCGCCACCGCCGCCCGGTCCGCCCAGGACAGGGCGCGATAGAGCCGAAGGTGCACGCCGTCGGAAAACCGGCGACCGGCGCGATGCGCTTCGTTGAGCGGTTGCCAGGCGTCCCGGATCGCTTCGATGCTCGAAATCGGTTCCATGGACGCATGGTCGTCGGTTCGGCCCGCGGATGCCAGTCGCGATCCGTCTTCCGCCGAACGCGTTCCATCGCCGGTAGGCTTTGCGGAACCTCAGATCTGGAGCACGACATGATGAGCGAATTCGCCGAAATCCACGAAGAAAGATCCATGACCATGCGGGCGATGAATCACGTGCGGCGCTTGATCACGATCGTCTCGGCAGTCGTGCTCGCCTTGCCCGCCGCGGCGATGGCCGGGCCGCCGCCGGCATCTCCGCCCTCCGGGGCATCGATGCGAACGGCGATGATCGACTTCATCGAAACCCTCTCCGAGCCGCAACGGGCGATCGCGATCGCGCCGATCAACGCGCCGGATCGAGGTCGATGGACCTATCTGGCCGGGCCGCGGACCGGTCTGCGACTCGGTGATCTCGGGGATGACTCCCGGTCCGCGTTCGATCACTTCCTCGATCACGCCCTGAGCCCGATGGGGCGCGACCGCGTCCGGGAGGTCCTGCGGGTCGAACCGGTGGAGAATCGCGGGGGCGGGGTTCGGACCGGTCCCGGCGAGTACTGGATCCGGATCCACGGTGATCCGACGGCCGACGGATCGGCCTGGGCGTGGCGACTCGAGGGGCACCATCTCGTACTCAACACCGCGGTGGTCGACGAACGGATCGTCTCGGTGACGCCGTTCTTCCTCGGTGCTTCGCCCGCGCGGCATCCGAAGTTCGGCGAGCCTCTGGCGATCGAGGATCAGGCGGCGGCGACGTTCCTCGCATCGCTCGATCCGATCCTCGCGGCCACCGCGAACGGGATCGGACCGGCACCGGGCGACATCCGAAGTGGCACGACGCCGGATGCACGGCGCCCGGACGGGAGAGGACTTCGTGGTGACCGGCTCACCGAGCCGCAGCGAGCCGCCCTCGAGGCCATCGTGTTCGGATTGCTCGACTTCTGGCCGGAGGCCTCGACCGGGCATCTCCGCGAGCGATGGCGAGCGCAGGATCCCGCGAGGATCGATTTCGGTTGGGCGGGGGCGGGAACCCGCTCGGGGCCGCACTACTGGCGGATCGATTCACCGGTTCTTCTGGTCGAATTCTCGAACACCTCGCCGTCGTTCGATCATGCCCATCTCGTCCTTCGAACGCCGGGTGACGAGTTCCCCGGTCGCTGAAGTCGATTCCGACGATTTTTCCGCCGGAGTGGTAGCCTTCCCCCGATGCCGCGGACCGAGCCTGAACAACCCGAAGGCGTCCAGTCGGCCGCAGCACGCGGTCTGTGGAACCGGAACTTCACCGGACTGGTGATCACCCAGTTCGCGGGGGCCACCAACGACAACGTCCTGAAGACGGTGCTGCTGCTGCAGTTCGCGAAGGGACAGAAGTGGTTCGACACGCTCGGTGAGGGCGGAACGGGGATCGTGAGTCTTCTGCTCACGGTGCCGTTCGTCCTGCTTCTGGGATTCGCCGGGCAACTCGCGGATCGGCGATCGAAGAGCCGGATCATCACGGCGACGCGGCTGGCCGAGGTTCCGATCGCGGGGCTGGCGTTGTACGGCTTCTGGATCGACAGTCCCTGGACGGTGCTGGTCGCGTTCACGTTGCTCGCATCGGAGTCGGCGTTCTTCAGTCCGTCGAAGTACGGCTCCATCCGGGAGATCGTCGGCGACGCGCGACTGAGCGAAGCGAACGGCATCGTCAACCTGAGCACGAACATCGCGATCCTGCTTGGAATCGGGATCGGCGGTCCGCTGCTTCAACACAGCGAGCACGCGGTCGGCGTCGTGCTCGTGCTGCTTGCATTGGTGGGCCTTGGTTCGAGCTTCATGATTCGAGGCCTGCGGCCCCAGCAGCCGGACTTGAAACGACGCCTGAACCCGTTCTCGCCTTATCTGGACGCCCTCCGCTCCATACGGCCGGGTCTGATCTGGTCGGCATCGGTCGCGTGGGCCTGGTTCTACGCGGGCGGCGCGATCGTGATCATGGTGGTCCCCGAGTACACCGCGCCGCTGGGGCTCACCCTCACGGAGAGCAGTCTGCTGTTGGCGAGCATGGCCGTCGGCATCGGAATCGGCTGCTTGCTCGCAGGGCGTCTCTCGGGCTCGAGGATCCGGGGGGAATTCGTGGTTCGGGGCGGTGTCGTGTTCGGCGGGATCTTCTTCGTGCTCGGTCTCACCCCGATCTCGATGCTGGGGCTCGCCTCGCTGGGGGGCGCGTTGTTCATCGCCGGCGTCGGCGCCGGTTTCTACCTGATTCCGCTGCAGGCGATCCAGCAGCTCTGCTCGGCATCGGGCGAGCGTGCCAGGGTGCTGGCGACCGCGAACGCGATCTCCTTCCTGCTGATGTCGCTGGCGTCGGCGGCCTACTGGGTCCTGGTCGCGCAGGCCGGGGTCTCCCCGTTCCGCACGCTCGCACTGGTCGGCATCCTGATGATCAGCATCGTCAGTTGGATTCGCTGGTGGGGCGGCCGGGCGATCCTCACCGCCCGGATGCCGACCCCGGCGGCCTCGGGTCGTACGTTCGCGTCCGAAGATCCGCAAGTTCCCGATTGATGCGTCCGATCGCGTTCTTTCGGCGGCCGAACGCGTGTCGAACCGATTAGAATGACGGCGGCGCCGGAGTGGCGGAATTGGCAGACGCGACGGATTCAAAATCCGTTTCCCGCAAGGGAGTGTGGGTTCGAGTCCCACCTTCGGTATTGGCGATCTCCCGGATGTCGGAGGTCGAGTTCCTCGAATCGCGGCCCTCGGGCCGAAGGAGTCAAGGCAATGGGATACGTTCTGGGAATGTTCGTGGTGATCTCGACCCTCGCGGTCGCACTCGGCGTGATCTTCGCGATCTTCAGCGAGCCCAAGGTCCGCGAAGAGCATTGAGCCCGTACGCCGGCCTCGGTTCACCGGATCGAGCGTCGGCCTGCGAAAGGGATGTCGATGCACCAGAACGATCGACTTGAAGTCTCGCGAGACGCGATCTCACGTCTTCCACTCGTGGTCTGGGAGACCGACCTCGAAGGTCGGCTCGTCGGGTCCGCGTCCGGAGGTGGTGTCGGTGCCTCCGAACCCGGAGAGAAATGTCTCGTCGACGTCCTCGAGTCGGATGGTCGTCTGCAGGATGTGATCCAGGGCGTGCTCGACGGGGGGAGCGTCGCGTTCGAACAGCAGGTGGACGGAAGCGTCTATCGGGTCAGCATCGGGCCCCGGTGCGACGCGGACGGCCGGGTCATCGGCGCCAGTGGCGTCGGCATCGACGTCACGGCGGAGCGGGCCGCGATGGACACCGCGGATGCACGTGACCAGCAGATCCGGCTTCTGGTCGATACGGCGCTCGATGCGGTGGTCACCTGCGATCCGGACAGTCGGATCGTCGTCTGGAACACGGGGGCGGAGCAGCTGTTCGGCTGGTCTCGGGAGGAGGCGGTCGGCAGGCGGCTGACCGACACGATCATTCCGACCGAATACGTCGAGGCTCACAATCGCGGCATGGCGCGTTTCGTCGAGACGGGCGAAGGCCCCGTGCTGGGGACCCGGATCGAGATCGAGGCGCAGGACCGGAACGGTCGCCGATTTCCCGTCGAACTCTCCATCAATCCCATCCCGACCGCCTCCGGTCTTTCCTTCAGTGGTTTCATCCGGGACATCTCCGCCCGGAAGGCGAGCGAACGGGCGGCCCGGGAAGGCGAGGAACGTCTTTCACTCGCCCTCGACGCGATCGACGCGGGCGCGTGGGACTACACCCTTTCCGCCGACGGTCGGCTTGAAGCGTCGACGGTGTCGGCGCGGACGACGTCGATCCTCGGGGCGGATGCGAAACGAACGCCACCCGATCGCGCGTCACTCCATCCGGAGGATCGACAGGGCGTCGAGGATCGCTGGGCGTCGATCCGCTCCGGACAGGCCGATGCGTTCACCGTCGAATATCGATTGAACGGCGAGGACGGACGCGAGCGCTGGGTGAGCGAGCATGGGCGGGTCTTCGAGTCGAGCGAAGAGGGCGGCGCACGACGCGTGGTCGGCGTGGTCTCGGACATCTCCCGAAGACGGGCGATGGAGGAGACGCTTCTCGCCACCCAGAAGACCGAGGCGCTGGGTGCGATCGCGGGCGGGTTCGCCCACGATCTGAACAACGTGCTCGCGGCCATTCGCGGTCATGCCTCGCTTGCGAGTCTCGAGACCGAGGTGCCTCGGAAGGTCACGGAGTCGCTGGACGTCATTCAAGCCGCGGTGACCCGGGGTCGTTCGCTGACCCAGAACATGATGATGCTCGGCAGTCCCACGCGGATCCGCCGAAGCGTCATCGACGTCACGAAGATCTGCCACGAGACCCTGGCGCTGGTCCGGCCCGCGGTTCCCGCGAGCGTCTCGATCGGCGAGCACTTCGAGGCGGGCGACCATCGGATCCTCGCGGACGGGAATCAATTCCAGCAGGCGGTGCTGAATCTCGTCGTCAACGCGCGTGACGCGGTCTCCGATTCCGGCAGGATCGACGTATCGGTCGACCGGACGCCGGCAGGCGATGACCATCCGTCCCGGATCGTGATCGCGGTTCGAGACGACGGGGCGGGCATGGACGAGGAGGTCCGGCTCCGAGCGATCGAGCCGTTCTACACCACGAAGGGACGATCCGGGAACGGCCTGGGACTCGCGATGGTCAAGAACTTCGTCGACGGTTGCAAGGGTGTCCTGGAGATCGAATCGACTCCCGGCACCGGGACCGTCGTGTCGCTCGTGCTGCCGGAGGTGGAGACGTCCGCGGTTCAGAACGCGACCGGTGGTGATGCGTCCGCCGCGGATCGATCCGCGAGTCGCGTGCTGCTCGCGGAGGATCACCCGTTGCTCCGCCCGATGCTGCTCGAGGCGATGACCGTGGGAGGCTTCGAGGTGCGTGATGCCGCCGATGCGGCCACGGCCCTGAAGATCTCGGAGTCCTGGACGCCGACGGTGCTCGTCCTCGACGTCAATCTTCCCGGCGAGACGGGGGACGTGATCGCGGCGAGAATCCGCGAGGAACGCGGCGACGACGTCCCGGTGGTCTTCATCACCGGCAACAACGAGTTCGAGGCGCCGGACTGGGAATCAGTGAAGCTCCTGCGAAAGCCGTTCGGCCTCGACGAACTCATGACCGCGATCGATCAGCTGATCATGCGGTGAGCGGCCTTCCGGGCGACGCTCAGGGCGTGTCGGAGGCCTCCGGCGACTTCGTGGCTTCGGCCGGCGCGTCGGGGCGTTTCTCGAACAACATCAGTCGTTGCCACGGCAGTCCGTCGACCCTGCTTTCGACGAGGCGGAATCCCGCCGCTTCGTATTCGAGTCGAGCCTGATCCTCGGTCATCGTGTGCAGTGGTTTGATCGGCACGACGGGATCACCCGCGCGGTACTCGACGAGCGCGACCCGGCCGCCCGGGCGGAGAGCGCGATGCATCGACCGCGACATCTCCCAGGGGTGATCGAACTCGTGGTAGACGTCGACGAGCAGGATCAGGTCGACCGACTCCGGCGCGAGTCCGGCGTCGTCGATCCGGCCCAGCACCGGTTCGACGTTGTCGATCCCTTCCCGTCGGAGTCCATCACCGAGGATCTGGAGCATCTCCGGCTGGATGTCGGTCGCGTAGATCGTTCCGGTGGGGCCGACGCGGGGGGACATTCGACGCGTGAAGTATCCGGAGCCGGCGCCGATGTCGGCCACCGCCATGCCCGGCCGGAGACCGAGCATGTCGACGAGAAGATCCGTGCGTTCCTCGCGTTCGCGTTCCGGGCGTTCGAGCCAGCCGGCGGCGAAGTGCCCCATGACCTGCGCGATCTCCCGATCGAAGTAGGCGACGCCGATGCCGTCGCGGGTGGCCTTCATCGGTCGGTAGACCGGCCCGCGGGTCCCGGCCTCCGCGGCGTCGAGCGGTTCGAGTCGGAGCAGCACCGCGACCGCGTCGTCCGGATTGCTCGGTGGATCGAGCGGAACCCGGCGGCGACCGCCGTCCAGTTCTCGAACCTCCGCCTCCGCGAACGGGTCGGCGAGGACCGGGGTGAACGCCTCGGTGGTGATCGGCACCTCGAGCTCGAAACGTTCTCCGCTGCGGTCACGGCGACGGCCCAGCGTGCGCTCCCGGGCGCGTTCGAACGTGACCAGGTACCGGTCCGCTCCGGGCTCGACGCTCGGAAGCACCACCGTGAGTTCGAACGCCCGGTCGGTCGACTTCCTCAGGGGCGGCATCTCCGCCGATTCGGTGGGATCCTCGAAACTCGGACGATCGAGCACCACGACGGCGGGCGAGGATTCGAGTCCGGCGAGGGCCTCCGACGAGACCGGGCCGGATGCGAGCAGTTCGAGGATCTCCTTCGCGTCCTGATGTGACCGGTCGATCTCGAGCACGATCGCCCGAACCCGTGCGGGTGTGACGGCGGCGCCGACCAGTTCGCCATGCGCTCTTCGTACCGCGTCGATGGCCGTCGGCGTTCCCCGGGCGACGATCCAGTCTCGATGTCGTTCGACGATCCCGTCCCGACCCGCCGCCTCGGCGAGCAGGAACAGGACGATCTCGGCGGGGGCGATCCCGGATGACTCGATCGCGTCGGCCGGAAGGCGTCGCAGATCGAACATCGCCACCGCCTCGGCCTCCGGCGCAGGCCGGTCCGGTGCGGCGGCTTCGGGGCTCGTCGTCGGGGTCGTCGGCGTCTCGGTCGGCGGTGCGGTCTCCACCGCGGGGACGCCCGGAGGGGCGGCGATGGCGGCAGGGGGCCCGAACGGCAGCCCGAAGAGCAGCACGGCCGGGGTGATCAGCGACATCAGCCGGACTCGGGCGGATTGAAGGGGCATGTGTGGACTCCATCGAAGGGAAGGCTGGACAGTGCCGTTCGATTCGATCACGGTATTGGTTTTCGAAACCTCGGTCGATTCGAGATCTCGTACGGAGTGCTGCATGTGTGGACGATACGCCCTCGACCTGGGGGGCGCCGAACTGGCCGAACTGATGGGATGCCTCGACGGCACGGAGGGTGCCTTCACGGCGAGGTGGAACATCGCACCGTCCCTCGTGGCACCGATCATGGTGGCGTCTCCGGGAGGAAGCCCACGGCTCGATCTGGCGCGGTGGGGGATCGTGCCGCCATGGCGGCATGACGAAGATCCGGGACGGCCTTTGATCAACGCCCGCGCGGAGACCGTCTTCGAGAAACCCGCGTTCCGGTCCGCAGCCCGGACGTCGCGATGCGTGGTGCCCGCCCGGGTCTTCTACGAGTGGCGTCGATCCGGGCGACGGCGTGAACCGTTCGCGATCGGCCGCGGTGACGAGGCGCTGATGTGCTTCGCAGGAATCCTCGAGCGCGGCGGATCGGCGCCGGGATTCGCGATTCTCACCACCGAGGCGAATCCCACGATCGCGGGAATCCACGATCGGATGCCGGTGCTTCTGGACGCGGCGAACGTGGTGGAGTGGCTCGAGCATCGTGCTGAAGACGATGAAGACATCGAAGCCGAAACAAGACTGACGCGGCTTCTGAATCCGGCGCCCGTCGATCTCCTGACGATCCGCCCGGTCGGTGATCGCGTCAACGACGTCCGCCATGACGGCCCCGATCTCCTGGATCCCCCGGTACGAGATGATGGTCTTTTCGGGCCGCTCGGTTGCTCCGATGATCCCGACTCAGGATGATGCATCGATGACTGAGATTCCGGTCTCGACAATCTCGGATTCGCCACGCCTCGTGATGGGCATGCCGCGCGGTGGAACCACCGCCATGATGCGGGCCCTCAATGCGGATCCGCGGGTCGCGGCCTACGGTGAATCGCTCTTCTGGGGCCGCGGATGGGTGGCACCTGATGCGTCCGGCGGGCTCGATGAAGCCGGCCTGGAACGGGTGGCGTCGCTTCTGGAAAAGAAGGCCCTGATGCCCCGCGGAGAACCGGGCGGGCTGTCCGAAGATGGCCGGGACATCGCGGCGGCGGCGGCGACGGCGGTTCGAGGACTTTCACCCGGCGTGGATCCGGTGACCGTGTTCACGTCGATCGGGGAGGCCATCGCGCGGCATTCCGGACGTGGGATATGGGTCGAGAAGACACCGCATCACCTCCAGCATCTGGTTCGCATCTTCGATGCGATGCCGGACGCCAGGGTGTTGGTGATGGTTCGGGAACGCGAAGCGTTCCTTCGATCCTACAAGCACCAGGGCGATCGAAAAGCACCTGAGATTCGCGATCGATTCCACCGTCTCTATCATCCGATGCTCGCCAGTCTGGTGTGTCGCCGTACGCTTCAGGAAGCGATGCGGGCCGTCGCCGGTTGGCCGGATTCGGTGATGCTCGTCCGGCTTGACGAGGTTCGAGCCGATCCTCAAGGCGTCATGGCTCGAATTCGTCGGCACCTTGAACTTCCCGAGTTCGAAGACGAGCAGTTCGAGCGTTCGAACTCGAGTTTCGAAGGTGCCGCCGAACCTCCGAAGCCGTTGGGAGCGGCCGAGATCATCTGGCTTCGCCTGTTGACCGGACGGATCTCGAAGGCGATGGGGCTGCCGGTTCCGAATCGGCGAATCGCGCCGATTCGATTCCTGGGCTCGGCGTTCGGATTGCTTCCTTGGGCGNTTCGNAACTGGAAGACGATCAGTCGGCTCGATGAACATGGAGTCCGGGGCATGATCCGGCGCTGGCTGCGGTGAGTCGACCGCGTGGCCGTCTGAAGCCCGGCGGCGAACCTCGATTTCCCGGTTGACACCGGCCGATCGAAAGATACCCTAACAAAAGCCGATCAGAAACGGTCAGGCCCTTGGATCGCTCCTGTCCTGTTGACGGAAACGGAGCCTCTGAAGCGGCCCGAGGCCTGGATCGGATGCCACGCATTGGAAGCGCGGCGAAGGCCCTGGATGGCCACGCAATCAGAGGATGTGCGGCGTGTTCGCTCGTCGGCGAGAAGTGTTCAACGCGAAGGACTTCGCGGGGCTGTGGTTGTGGAGATGACATCGAATGGAACACCGCGGATTCGGNCGACAGGGTGACGAGCATGGTCGATTCCTCCAATCAGAGGGGAAGTCGCCCGGGATCGAGCCAGCCGCGCCGGGTGATTCGGGTGAGCCGATCGGATTCGACCGGTCCGTGAGATCAAGTCGCACCGAAATCGAACGGATCCAGAAAGCGATCGATCAGCTGGTCGTCGGTGGCGGGGGCCTCGAGCGNCAGGATCGACTGCTCGCCCGATGGCGTCTGGAGACGGCCTCCGGCGCCGAGGNGGGANCTGNCGNTCTCGAGCCGGNCGAGCGAATCGCGGACAAGGTCGCCTTCNCCCAGACCGAAACCGAACTCGAAGCCGATTCGGCGTATGGCGATGATGGCGGGCTCGGCACGCGAGCGAGCGAGCGGGAACGTGTCTCCACCGGATGCGACGCGATCGATNCGGCGATCGGTGGNGGGNTGATCCGGCATGGGATGCACGAGTGGCTCGGCGATCCGTTCGCTGTTTCAGGAACANCGAACGGAGAAGACGCGGTGGTCGACTGGGTGCCGTGCCTCGGACCGGCGATCGGCATCCTTCACCGCCTCCGAAACGAACACGACGCCCTCGGGCGATCCGCTCCCAACATCGCATGGATCGGGCGGCGGTGCCTGCCCGGCCCGTGGAATCTCGTATCGAGNCGTTCCAGTGCGACCGCCGATGCACCGGCCACGGACCATGNCGAAGACGGGAAGTCGAACCATCTTCGNAACACGCCACGCGGCGTCGACGCCCGGTTGCTCGAGCGATCCATCTTCATCCTTCCGGACCAGGANGATCGGGCNTCGAGGCGATGGTGCCTGGAGACCGCGATTCGAACGCCCGCGATCGACTCGGTGATCGTCGACGGAAGCGCTTTCGACGCCCTCGACAGTCGACGAATCCAACTGGGCCTGCTCGAACGACGCCGTCGAGGGGAGTCGGCGATCCTGATCATGGTGGTCCGCCCTCCGAGGGATGCCCGGATTCGNTCGTCCGCGTCGACTCGATGGATGGTCGAGCCGGTGTCGATCACGCGTCGCTCGCCGCCTGTGGAATCCACNNCCGCCCGGGATTCGAGGCATTGGCGGCTTCGACTGGTTCGCTGCCGAATGCCCCAGTCCGCTCCGATCCAGGGTCGATGCCTCGAGGGGACCGTCTCCGACGACTGGCCGATCGAACATCCCGTGCAAGCGAACGTCGTCGAGACCCACGACCGTCCCACCGTCGATCCATCGATTGAAAAGGAAGCCGATGCTTCGGAGATTCGTCTCGATCAGACTCCCGAACCTGCCCACGGATCTTGCGAANCGGCGACACCGACGCCGATCGGAAGGAAAGCCGACGGACTCTTCCCGGAACCGGCCCCGGAACCGGACTCGTGGCCCGGTCACGAAGCACGCCGATGGAATCCGCGAACGCCGGGAAGACGTCGCCGAACACGTGCTGGTGGTCGACCTGCGGCACAACGTCCAACGAGTGATCGACTGCTGTTCGAATTCGGCACGNCTGGGAGTGCGTCGGATGATGACGCTCGCGGAGGCGCGGGCCCTCATGGCCTCGAATCCGTCGAGCGGGTTTCATCCGGAGTCGATGCTGCAGTCGCCATCGACGCCTCGGCGTGATCTGGCCGATCTTCGGCGGCTTTCGATCGCCTGCCTCCGCTTCGCACCGGTCACCGTGGTGGATGGTGAAGATGGAATCCTGCTCGATCTCTCCGGCTGTCATCGACTCCTGAAGCGCAAGGGCGGCGAGGCGGGGCTNCTGGATCGAATGGAGCGATGTTTCACACGCCATGGTTTCACCTTGTCGACGGCCATCGCGGATACCGCGGTGGCCGCNCGGGCCTGGGCCGGGTATCGAGACGCCTGGCGACCGTTCGACGTGCCTCAGGACGTTCGAGACCGTCCTGAGACGCCNGGGTCCTCCACGGCGGCGATCGGCGACCCGGCACCACCGGACGATCGGATCATTCCTCCGGGTGAACACGTGGCTCGTCTTGCCGGACTTCCCGTCGAGGCGATCGGCCTCGACCTCGACACGCTGGAGGCGTTGCGTGCGGTCAACGTGCGGCTCGTGGGGGAGCTCCGTCGGCTTCCGCGGACCGCCTTGCCCGCTCGATACGGCCCGACGGTGCTTCATCGGATCGATCAGGCGACGGGCCGGATCCCGACGATGCTCGATCCGGTGCGTCCGCCCACCACCGTCTCGGTGCGACGCGANTTCGANGGCCCNGTCCGGTCTCGAGAAGCGATCGAAATCGCGATCGCCGATCTGCTTCAGGATCTTCGGCGCGNACTTGGAAGACTCGAGTCCGGAGCGTGCGTGATTCGATTGAAGGCCGAACGCCCGATGCGGAGCGACTGGATCGAGGTCGTGGAGCCACGCCGGCCGACTCGTCGCCGCGGGCGNCTCTGGACGATGCTCCAACCGGCGATCGAACGAATGCCGCTCGATGACGGAGTCGATGCGCTGGAGCTGGAGGTTCCGCGGCATCGCCGACTCGCGCATGAATCATCGCCGATGATCCATTCGACCGGATCATCCGGATCGACGGGACCGGGGCAGGGCGGCATGCGGGGCGACCGGGTCGACGTCGAGGTGACGGAGTTCATCGAGGCCGTCCAGGCTCGCTTCGGTCCCGCCACCGTCCAGCGGATGTCCGCGTCGTCCGGTCACGTGCCGGAGGACGAATCCCGAATCGTCTGCGTGGACGAAACATCGCTGGAGACGGAGACGGAGGCGGAGACCGGGCATTCGGATGAAACGGCGGCGGTACTCGGCGACGAAGTGCGGCCGACGGTGATCCATCGACCGCCGATTTCGATCGAGGTGCGATCCGAGGAGGGGATTCCCGTCGCGGTGTCCCGTGAAGGCAGGCCGTATTCCGTGCGATTCGCACGTGGACCGGAACGGATCGGAGCCCCCTGGTGGCGGTCATCGGAAAACGGCTCCATTCGGGAAGGCGAACTTCTTCGCGAGCATCGCCGTGACTACTGGCGCGTCGAACTGGAGTCCGGTACCTGGATCTGGATCTTCCGGGCCTCATCCGATCGCCGATGGTTCCTGCACGGGACGTGGGCCTGATCCGATGCCCGACCAGCCTCCCGACAAGTTCCAGATGCATCCCTGGCGACGGCGTGCGAGATCGACGCCCGGCCCGGCCGCCGGTCCGGTGCTCGAGGACCGGACCGCCTTCGTCGACCTGGTGGTCTCGAGCAACTTCTCCTTTCTTCGCGGCGCGAGTCATCCCGAGGAACTGGTCGCGGCGGCCGCGGCGCTCGGCGCGCCGGCCATCGGGATCACCGATCGTCACACGGTCTCCGGCATGGTGCGTGCCCATCTCGCGGCCCGCGAGGCGGGAATCCATCTGGTTCCCGGAGCCCGGGTCGAATTGTGGCGGGACCGGAAGGCCGGTGCGGAGAAGATGGACTGGGAACGCCGGAATCCGCTGACGCCACCATCCGACCGAGTGGAAGTCGCGATCCACGCGCTGGATCTGGAAGGATGGCGGACGCTCTGCCGGCTGCTGACCATCGGAAAACGAGCCGCACCGAAAGGGCATTGCCTGCTCACCGTGCACGACCTGCTCCAGCACCATGCCGGGATCGCCGTCACCGTGCTTCCCGCGCAGTCGATCGATCGATTTCGAATCGAGGTGGTCGAGGGCCTTGCCACGCTCGGCGACCTGAAGCGACGTGACGCCCTCTCGCTCGGGGTGCAGCGGCTGGGGGGCGCCGACGACGACCTGCACGTCGAGCGGATCGCGGATCTCTCGCGACGCCTGGGTGTTCCGTTGCTCGCTCAGAACGACGTGCATCTCCATGCCTCCGAGCGTCGGTCCGTCCAGGACGTCCTCACCTGCATCCGACTGGGGTGCGTCATCGAGACCGCGGGACGACGACTCTGGCCGAACGACGAGCGACGCCTTCGAAACGCTGCGTCGATGGCGGCTCGATTTCCGGATCATCCGGAAGCCGTCGCACGCTCGCTGGAGATCGCCGAACGAAGCCGGGCCTGCCGTCTCGATCGACTTCGATACCGGTATCCCGCCGAGGTGGTCCCGAAGGCACGGACGCCGATGGCGCATCTTCGCGATCTCGTCGAACGCGGGGCTCGAACGCGGTTCGGTCCGACCATCCCCGATTCGGTGCGCCGTCAGCTCGAACACGAACTCGAACTGATCGAGGAACTCGACTACCCGCGATACTTTCTCACCGTCGAGGATCTCGTCCGGTTCGCCCGATCACGGTCGATCCTCTGCCAGGGACGCGGCGCGGCGGCGAACTCCGCGGTGTGCTACTGCCTGGGCATCACCGCCGTGGATCCCACTCGGATCGACATGCTCTTCGAGCGGTTCATCAGCCGCGAGCGCGACGAACCACCAGACATCGACATCGATTTCGAGCATGAACGACGGGAGGAGGTTCTCCAGTACGTCTACGAAAAGTACGGGCGGGATCGAGCGGCCCTCGTCGCGGAAGTGGTCACCTTCCGCGGACGAAGCGCGATGCGGGAGGTCGCCACGGTGATGGGACTCTCCCGGGATCTCGTGGATCGGCTCGCCACCGACATCGAATGGTGGATCGACGGTGTCGCGGATCGCGAACGGGTTCGTGAACTGGGGCTCGATCCCGATGATCCGACGATTCACCGGATCTTCCAGATCGCGGAAGCGATGCTCGGATTTCCACGCCATCTGTCCCAGCATGTCGGGGGCTTCGTGATCACCGACGGCCCGCTCTGGGGGATGGTGCCGGTCGAGAACGCGGCGATGGCGGATCGGACCGTGATCGAGTGGGACAAGGACGACGTCGATGCGATGGGCATGCTCAAGATCGACTGCCTGTCGCTCGGCATGCTTTCCTGCATTCGTCGGACCATCGATCTGATCAACGAGGATCGCTCCGGAGGCGATGGTGGCGGGCTCGGCGGCGGACCCGCCACCGACGGGCCCCGGTCGCGGCCCCGGCTCGAATTCCATGCGATCCCCGCCGAAGATCCCGACGTGTACGAGATGTTCTCCCGGGCCGACACCGTCGGCGTGTTCCAGATCGAGTCGCGGGCCCAGATGTCCATGCTTCCGAGGCTTCGGCCACGGTGCTTCTACGATCTNGTCATCGAAGTCGCGATCGTCCGCCCGGGACCGATCCAGGGTGACATGGTGCACCCGTATCTCCGTCGCCGGGACGGCGAGGAGATACCGGCCTATCCCGATCCGGCGGTTCGACGGATTCTCGAGAAGACGCTCGGCGTTCCACTGTTCCAGGAACAGGCGATGGCCCTGGCCGTGGCCGCCGCGGGATTCACGCCGGGCGAGGCGGANGANCTGCGACGGGCCATCGCCGCGTGGAAACGAAAGGGAGATGCGATCGCCGCCTTCGGGGAACGACTTCAAGCCGGCATGGCGGCTCGCGGATACGACCGGGTCTTCGCCGAACAGGNGTTCACCCAGATCCGGGGATTCAGCGGATACGGCTTTCCCGAATCCCATGCCGCCAGTTTCGCCCTGCTGGTGTACGCCTCCGGCTGGCTCAAGTGTCGGGAACCNGCGGCGTTCGCCGCGGCATTGGTCAACAGCCAGCCGATGGGTTTCTACGCACCGGCCCAGATCATCCGGGACGCACGCGAACACGGGGTCGAGATCCGACGCATCGACGTGCAGGCGTCGGACTGGGACTGCACGCTCGAACGCACGAAGGCGTGCCCCTGGGATGTCGTCGATTCGGGCGCCGGGGCCGCCCGGACGGCCACCCGACCCTCCGTCGCGATCGACCAACCGTCGATCCGNCTCGGGCTCCGACTGGTTCGCGGNCTCGTCGAATCCGAGGCTCGAAGGATCGTCGACGTGGTTCGTCGCGATGGNCCGTTCCATTGCCTGGACACGCTTCGNCGGGCGAGCGGCGCCTCCGCGGGGACGTTTCGTCGCCTCGCCCGCGCCGATGCCTTTCGATCGCTTGGAATCGATCGACAACAGGCGCTGTGGCGACTTCAGCGATGGGACGACGACGACCTGCCGCTCTTCGACCGGATCGTCGGAACCGGAACACCAGAGACGGAAAACGGCCGGATCGAAGCCGAGTCGGAAGACGAGCCGAAAGCCGTGGCAGCAGACACCGAGGGAACGACATCGAAGGGGCGCGGCGACGTCGCCGATCCGGTTCGCCGAACCGAGGGAGGCGGCATCGAGGAGCCATCGGCGATCCTGCCTCCGACGACCGCGCTCCAGTCGATCGTCGACGACTACGCCTCGTCGGGGTTGTCGGTGGATCGACATCCGGTCGCCTGCATGCGTGGCGATCTGGCGACGCTCGGCGTGCGGTTCGCATCGGAGCTGCTGGACGAAGGGACGTGTCCCGGCGGAACACGGATCTCGGTGGCGGGGGTGGTCCTCGTCCGGCAGCGTCCTTCGACCGCGGGCGGAATCGTCTTTCTCACGCTTGAAGACGAGACCGGGATCGCGAATCTGATCGTGAAGCCCCGGGTGTACGCCCGGCATCGAAGAACGATCCGACACGCCGGGATCCTGATCGCGGATGGTCGGATCGAGCGTCGACGGGATGTGGTTCATCTGGTGGTCTCCCGGACTCGAGAACATCGCCCCGGCGAGGAGGCGATCCGGACCACGGGGCTCCGGAGTCGTGATTTCCATTGAACATCCCGGACGCGGTACGGCCGGGATCTCACGGCAGTGGGTGTGCGTCATCAAGACCGGCAACACCGGTACGACCGGACCAGATCCACCATCGTGCCCCGAACCGTTTCGAAATCACTTGCCATCCGCCCTGAGGAAATCGAGGGTTTCGAGGACCGCAGTCCGATGATGGGCCACCGGCTGCGGATCAAGGGAAATGGGACGCACATGAAGGGTCTTCGAACGACATTCGCATGCATCGCCCTCCTCTTCGGGGGACATGCCTCCGTGGTGAAGGCCGCCGGGAACGGTGGTTCGGACGCCACGAACTCCGACCATCGGGCGATCATCGAGATCCGGGTCGACGATGGGGCCCCTCGGCGCCTCGTCGCCCCCGGTGCCATGGTCAAGGGTGCCCTCCGATTCGTGGGCGAACACGAGGATCCCGCCGGNGACTTCAAGATCGCCTGGAACTGGACCGCGGATCTCGACCCGACCGGAGACGCCCGGCTCGACGGCAAGGCTTCCATCCACAACCTGACCGCGGACCGGCATGTGTACGACCTGCGGGCCGCCTTCCTGCTGAACCCGGTGATCTCGAACGCNTCGAAACTCGGTGGCAGTGTTCGAGTCACGCTGGAGATGGATCAGGCCGGCGGGGTGATCGACGTCCCCATGGGCGAATCGCTCTGGGAGATCGGGCTCGACGAAGCCTCCGCCCGGCGACTGCACACCGGGCCGTTCATGATGGGCGGCGGCGGCGCNGGAACCGCGGTGGCCGATTCCAACTTCGGAGCGCCGTGGCCCGGATTCGACGCCCCCGCGATCGAACGCGGATTCACGATGCGTCATCACGGACGGATCACCTCGGGCGACAAGGCGATCTTCGAGACCGCCCTCGTGATCGGCGGCGATCCGGAACACTTCGTCCAACGCCGGGACGTCGAGTCGCCGGTCCGCGTGGGTGGCGGCGACACCGGACGACGGGTGATCGAACTCGGACGCACGAACTCCAACCGAGGCATTCGAAGCAACAAGCGGAATCGAGGCCGCGGAACGGCAACGCCGGGCCGAGGCATCAGCGTCTCGAAGACGGGCCGGAAACGCAGCGGTTCGACGAAGATCACGCCGCGATCCTGAACCNCAGGTGAATCACGGCTGGACCTGCCCGGCTCCAGCCTGCTCCCGAGGACTCGTCCCGATGCCCGTCCCGCATCGGGACGTGTCCGTTTTTGGCGTCGAGTTCTCCGAGGATCAGGGACGCACCGGCCCTCGACCGATCATCTGGATCGACGTGATCGGNAGACCGAAACCGATGATCGGGTCGCTTGATTCGAGTCGATACACCCAGCCGGCGGGATAGCCGAGCACGCGGCCCTGGTTGAAGGGCGCGAAGNCGTNCCGCGATTCCGACCCGCCTGTTCATGCTGTCGATGCTGCCGAACCAGCGCCAGGGACGGGCGATGTCCGCCTGTCGAAGTCCCTGTCCGCGCATCTCGAACGGATCGAAGGGAACCCATCCGGCCCCGGGAAGATGGAACTCCGCCCAGCAGCAGAACGTCCGTCGCCCCTTCGGCCGCTTCGAATCCTTGGCGTCGCCGTCGCCCGAGTGGATGCCGATCACCGGGCGGGCCGGGATTCCGGCGGCCCGAAGGACCGCGACGCAGGTGCAGACCATGTCGGCGGGCGTGACCTGGACCGCGGAGGTCGCCGCCGCGGCACCCTGCAGCTGGAACCCGACGATGCGACCGTCGCCTTCGCGCCGGAGGGAACTCCCTTCGACGTTCCGGAACTCGAGGATCGTGCTCCGGACGAGTTCCTTCGCCGCGACGTAGATCGGCGTCCGCCGCAGTCTTCCCTCGGTCGTCCGTTCGATGAACGTCTTGAAGATCTCGTCGTCGGACTGGATGAGATCACTCGCCGCCAGATACGGACGCACCGAATCGGGCCATTCCCGAGGCCAGGTGACCTGTGCGGCCGCCTTCTCGTCGACCACGATGTCGAACGCGATGGCCGGCCAGGAGGCACGGGTCGAGATGGCGGCGGTCGATTCACCCTTGGGAAGCCGGAGGGTCACGCGCTGCTGTCCGGCCGCCGGATCACCCTCGATCTCGAGCCCCGACGGCACCGGCGATCCGTTGATGCGGACCGACGCCTCGAGGCCGCGGAGGTCGGCCACCATCGTGGTGTCGATCGTCGCGATCTCCATGGTGACCGCACCGCCGGCCATGAGGAACCGCTCGGTCCCGAAGTCGACGAAGAGGCCGACCGTGTAGCCACGCGGGTTCCCGCGATAGAGCGGTGGATTCGGTCGTCCGGGCCAGGGATCCGCATCCTGCGTCTCGACCACCGCGGTGCGGATGGGCGTCGGGTTCGCGGGTGACGCGATGGGGGACACCGGTTCGACGAGCATCGACGCGATGATCAGGCCGATCGATCCATGCATGGGGCGGACTCCTTGGGCCTCTGGTCCGGTGCGGGCTCGGACTGGCATTCGAACGGGATCCCGACCCGGTTCCTGCGATCGTGCCGTCGGCTCATCCGAGCACTGATCGGACCCCCGTCGGGAAGAACACGTAGTACAGCTCGTTGAGGAAACTCGCGAGCACGAGATTGATGACGATGATCGCGAGGAAGCTGGTGACGAAGGCGCTGGTGGCCGAGCGACCGACACCGCTCGCCCCACCGACGCAGTTGAAGCCACGCCAGCACGAGACCAGGCCGATCGCGGCGCCGAAGAACACGCTCTTGAGCAGTCCTGCGGCGGGGTCCCACCAGTGGACGACGAGTCCCGTGTAATACCAGTAGTCGGCCGTGTTGACCCCGAAGAGCCCGGTCAGGATGGCCCACGCCCCCCAGACGCCGAGGGCGTTCGAGTACATGGTGAGGATGGGTGTCATCACCACGCACGCGACGAACCGCGGGACCACGAGGTTTCGGACCGGATCGACCGACATCGCCTGCATCGCATCGAGCTGCTCGGTGACCCGCATGGTCCCGAGTTCGGCGGCGAGGGCGCCACCGACCCGCCCGGCGACCATGACCGCGGCGAGTACGGGACCGATCTGCTTCACGACGCTCGAGTTGATGATCCCGCCCATGCGGTCGGCCATGCCGAGGGCATCGAACTGGGCGAACCCTTCGAGGGCGAGAATCATCCCGATGAACATTCCGGTCGTCGCCACGACCGGGATGCTGGCGACCCCGACCGTGAAGATCGGGGGGGCGATGTGACGCCGGCTCATCCAGGACCGGGGGCTTGCGATGGTCCAGGCCAGAACGGACAGCGAGAATCTCGTGAAATCGCCGACCGGCGCCAACAACCGGACGATCAACGATCCGAGCCAGGCCGGAAGCACCAGTGCGATTGGAAGTGAAGCGTTCGGCATCGATGAGAGCGTATGACGGATCGAGGCGTCCGGGGGCCGTCGATGCGGCAATCCCCCAATGAAACACGGGGCGGCCCGAAGGCCGCCCCGTGGATTTCAGCGTGTGGTTCCGAACTCGATCAGGGGCAGGGGCCCCAGACCGCGAGCAGGAGGCCGACGTCGGCACCGTTGACGGTGCCGTTGCCGTCCAGATCCTCGGGGCAGCCGGGGCAGGGGCCCCAGGCGGCGAGGATGAACCCGAAGTCCGCTCCGTCGACGACGCCGTCGCCGTTGAAGTCACCGGTGCAGTCGCTGCCACCACCGCACTCGAGGTCGGCTTCGACGTCCACGACCCAGTTGATGTCGGGGAAGCCGATGTCGATCAGGTTGGTGAAGGTGGCGAGGCCACACGAGTCGCTGAGGATGAACGTGCCGCTCGAGGAGGGCAGGTTGTTGCCGCCGAAGGTCGCGAAGCCGTCGGTGCTGGGCTCCATGCTCAGGGAGACGACGAGCTGCGAGTCCGCGGGGACGCAGATCGGGGGATCGAAGGAGGCCCGCTGCAGGTTCACACCGGTGACCGCCACGGTTTCCCGCGTTCCGATCAGTTCGAGGTCGACGCCCGGCTGGACCGGGTCGCCGCCGTCGGTGTCGATCCAGAGCTGGACCGAGGCCGGAACGGCCGAGCCACCGTTGTTCACGCCGAATTCGACGCAGGAGACGGAGACGTCGGAGCCACCGGTGGTACCGGTCGCGAGGTCGATCGTGACCGCCCAGGTGTTCTCGGTGGTGATGCCGCCCGCGGCACAGCTGATGCCGCCCGCGGTGAGCTCGAGACCACTGTTCGGGGTGATCGACTCGGTACCGCCGGCACACTCGTCGAATCCGGGGCAGCCGTCGACCGGCTCGGCTTCGAGCGAGGCGACGTATTCCGGGAACTCGGGAAGATCACAGGGAAGGTTTCCGTCGACGACCGGGGCGACGAAGGCGCGGTAGGTACCGGCTTCGAGGCAGGCGGTGTTGACGTTGGGGCATTCGCCACTGCCGACCGCGACGATCGCGAGCAGATCGTCGCACTGGTCGTTGATGATGAAGTTGTCGACGGCGACCCGGCTCCAGACGGTCCAGGTGACGATCGAGCGTTCCTCGATCGTGAACTCGTACCAGTCGGTGTCGCGGACCTCCGCGGTCTCGTCGGCGAAGTAGGTGCCGGCCACCACGTCACCGACCGAGATCGACTCGAAGGCGGGGACGTCCATGTTGCAACCGCCGTTGGTGTCCTGCCCGCAGGGCTCGGTCTCGGTGGAGGTCGCGGTCGGGAAGTCGCAGGGGAAACCGCTGACGCCACAGTAGGCCTCGGCGAGTGCGGAGCAGCTGTCGTCCCACGTCACGTCGCAGCAGAACTGGTCGAAGCTGCAGACCGTCGCGGAACAGATGGGGTCGTCGCAGCCCGGCTCTTCGTGGGGCACGAAGCAGTCGCTTCCGGTGTAGCAGTCGCAGACCACGCCGTCGCAGCCCGCTTCACCGATGAGCTGCTGGGCCCAGAACTGGGTGTCGAAGCCGATGGAGGCGTAGCTGACGTACTCGTTGAGACCGCAGTCGTCGGCTCGGATGAAGGTCTGGTTGTCGGGGCCGACGTTGCCGGCGATCGAGGCGAAGCCGTCGGTCGCCTGCGGAATGCCCATCTCGACCACGTAGGTCCCACCGGCGCCGAGGCACAGCGGCGGATCGAAGGACGCCTGAAGGAGCACGTTGCCACTGGCTCCCGCGAGTTCAAGCGTCGTCGTACCGATGGCTTCCATGTCGACGCCCGGCGCCCGGGGGTCGCCGCCGTCGGTGTCCACGTACACGGTGATCGTCGCTTCGAGCGCGGTCGTGTTGCCATTGGTCGCACCGAACTCGATGCAGCTCAGCTCGAAATCTTCACCGGGAAGGAGCACGCTGAGGTCGTAGCTCTTCGCGAAGAAGTTGGCGGTGGTGATGCCGGTGTCGGCGCAGGAAACGCCGCCCTGGGTCAGATCGAGGCTGCCGGTGTTCAGCACGGTGTCGCAAGACTGTCCGTGGACTCCGGCGGCGAGGAGGAGGCCCGCACAGCCTCCGAGCAGTTCGGTAACGCGTCGCATGTCTCTTTTANCTCCGGGTTTGCAAAAAAATNNNACGTCNANNGATTCTAGACCCTAATGACGCCCGCACACGTGAAAAGATCCNGATTCNGNGGGGTTCGNGAGGGTTCCAACGTTCGTTTGCGGCCTTGAGGATGAAAAAGCGAGCCGGACGATCCAGTGGATCGCCCGGCTCGCGGTCGTTATCGGGTGGACGGTTCCAGCCCGTCGAACCGTTCCGGTCAGGGGCAGGGNCCCCACACCGAAAGAAGGAGTCCGACGTCGGCACCGCTGACTTCGCCGTCACCGTTCAGGTCCTCGGGGCAACCGGGGCACGGGCCCCACGCCGCCAGCAGGAATCCGAAGTCCGATCCGTTGACTTCACCGTCGCTGTTGAAGTCGCCGGGGCAATCGTCACCGCCACCACAATCGGCGTTGACGACGCCGGGGGTGTCCGCGGCGGGCGGCTCGGTGCTCGCCGGATCGAAGGTGCCGATGTTCCAGACGCCGGAGTCGTCACACGCCCAGACCTGGGCGGGGACGAAGGCGTTGTCGTCGATGTCCACGTCGGGACCGATCTGAACCGGGCTGTAGTAGCAGTCGCCCTCGTCAGGGGTCTCGACGAGGCTCACGGAGTCGATGATCGATTCCCACGGCGTGACGTCGAGTTCGCTGTCATCGTCGGTGTCGAGATCCATGCCCGACTCGCCGACGAAACCGAACACCAGCAGGAAGGTGAGGTTGTCGCTGTTCTCGAAGGCGAAGCGACGCACGGTTTCGAGCGAAGCGAGGGTGAACGAATCGGTGGACACCAGGGCGGTGCCGTTTCCGGAGATGGTCACGCCACCGAGGGGCACGGCCACTTCCAGGCTGCCGCAGCCGCCCCCACCGTCGCCGATCACCAGCACGGAGACGCCGTCGAGCGCGGTTCCGGGCTCGCCACGAATCTCGATGAACTCGTCGACGTCGGCACCGGGCTGATCGATCCGGATCTCCGCGATGCGGAGGTCCGGTGCGTTTCCGAGGGGGAGACACATGTTCAACGCATGGGAGACGCAGGTCTCGTCCCACGAATCGGTCGCACAGAAGGGATCGAGGCTGGTGACCAGGTCACAGCAGATCTCGTCGTCGCAGCCGGGGGAACCGACTTCGAAGCAGTCGCCCGAAGCGGGGTCGCCGCAGAGTGCCGGCGGAGCGCCGCACTCGAGATTCGCGAGTCCCGGCGTGTCGACGCCGAGCGACGGATCGAAGGCGCCGAAGTCCCATTCACCGCTCGCGCACTTGTAGACGTGGGCGGGCGTGTAGATCGCGTCGGGGCCGACCTCGATCGCGTTCAGGTAGATGCAGTTCTCGCTGGAGTCGCCGAACATCGCGACCACGTCGCCGACGGTCGCATCCCACGGCGTGGAGTCGAGGGTGCAGTCGTTGTCGATGTCGAGGTCGCCGCCGCGGGCGCCGACGAAGTTCCAGACGAGGGCGGCGGTGAGGTTGCCACCGTCGATGAGCTCGATGTCGATCGGGTAGTCCGGCGAGCCGGTTCCGAGGCTCAGGGTGGGGTCACCCATCACGAAGTAGCCGCTGCCGGGGATGGTCTGCCCGATGAGGTTGTACTGGTGGACCACGACCCCGTTGGGCTCGCAGCCGTCGGAACCGATGAACACCACGCTCAAGCCGTCGAGGCTCTCACCCGGATCGCCGATGATCTCGACGTACTCGTCGTCATCGCCACCGGGCTGCTTGGTTCGGAACTCGTTGATCGCGACCGCCGGCGGATCGCCGTCGGCGAGGTAGGCGGTCGCGAGGCTGGCGCAGTTGGTGTCCCATTCGGCGGAGCAGCAGGCGCTGTCCGCTTCGCACACCAGCTCGCAGATCACGATGTCGCTGCAGCCGGGACCGTCCTGGGCCTCGAAGCAGCTTCGGGCGAGGCCGCCACAGCCGATCGAATCACACTCGATGTTGATCGTGCCGGGCGTGTGCTCCTGGGAGTAGTCGCCGAAGGAGAAGCCACCGACCGTCCAGTCGCCGCTCGGCTCGCATCGGAAGATGCCGCCGGCCGCGTAGATGCCGTCCGGGGGCACCACGACCGCGGCGTAGCCCCATTCCGTGGTGGTGGGGGGTTCCTCGCAGGTCTCGAGGATGGTCACGCCGTCCTGGATCTCGTCCCAGAAGAACGAGTCGATCACGCCGTCGTCGTCGACGTCGATGTCGCCGCCGAGTTCACCCGTGAAGTTCAACACGAGGAAGATGGTGACGGTGTCGCTGTTCTCGAACTGCAGGTCGTCGAAGATCCCGTCGGGGATCCCGAGGGTGAAGGTGCTCTTCGCGCCGACGAAGTAGCCCTCGGCGTTGAGCTGGTAGCCGTCGAGGAGCGAGATGCTCTCGATCGCACCGCTGCCGACCGCGCCGTCGCCGATCGCGATGACCGCGTACCCGTCGAGGGAGGCGTTCGGATCGCCCTTGAGCTCGAAGAACTCGTCGTTGTCGGCACCGGAGTGGTCGATCCGGAGTTCGTTCAGGATCAGACCGTCCGGACCACCGCCGCCACCGCCGTCGCAGGTCGCGTTGGGGAGTCCGGGTGTTTCGTTGTCACCGCCGACCGCGTCCGAACCGGGACGCCAGACGAGCGTGTCGCTGCAGCGCCATCCGTGGAGCGGGGGGAAGCCGGCGATGGGGCCGATGGTGGTGTCGCTGTAGTAGAACTCCGAACCGAATCCGTCGGGATTCTGGTCGGCGAGCACGGCGAGCGAGTCGACGACCGAGATCGCGCCCTTGTCGAGCACGCCGTCGGCATTCGAATCGACGGTGTCGCCCACCGTGCCGGTGTACCCGTCGGCGAGGAAGAACGTGAGGTTCTCTCCCGACTCGAAGTCGAGATCGGCGGTCTGGTCCGCGCCGCCGAGGGAATAGGTCGGTGAGGCGAGGAGGAAGATGCCGTCGGCGGGAATGACCCCCGAAAGATCCACGACGATTTCGACGCCACCGTTCTGGTCTGGTGGGAAGGCGCCTTCCAGGTCGCCGACGACGACGAACTGCAGGCCGTCGAGCGAAGCGCCGGGTTCGCCGACGAACTCGACGTACTGGTCGACGTCGAGGCCTGGCTGGGCGATTCGGAACTCACTCATCCGAACGTCGGCGAGACCGGCGGACGCGGCACTGGTGGCGGCGGCGGCGGTCAGCAGGGCGAGAGATCGGGTCATTGGATCTGTTACTCCTCGAGAGGTATCTCGATGGTGCGGGGATGGAGAAACGGGAGACGGAACCCCGGAATGGGGCACGATTTGAGACCAAGAGCGCAGAAACCGCCTGTTGGGAACGGGCGTCCGGACTTCAATCTAGCCTCACGAGGGGATTAATCCCATCGAAAAGGCTATTTCTGCATTTGTTCAGTGATTCCACACCCCTGAGTCTTCGTCCCGAAGCGTAGGAGGGCACCTACCGGACGACAAGGCTTGAAATCAGACTTTTCCCAACATCAAGACGCCGGAGCCTCCTGATGGTGGCTCCGGCGTCGTCGGTTGCGGGAAGAAGTGCTCGGATCGCGCTACTTCAGCGGTTCCTCTTCGGTCGCGGCGGGACGCGAGGGCTCGATGATGTCCACCGAGGTGGACTCCACGATCTCGATGACCGCCGGCATCGGCGTGAGGAAGATCTCGACGCGACGATTCGTGGCGGAACCTCGCTTGCCGTTCTCGGCCACCGGACGGAACTCGCCATACCCGGCCACCTGGACCCGATTGGCCGCGATGCCATCCTTCACGAGGGCGTCCCGCACGGAGATCGCACGGTGCGTCGAGAGATGCATGTTCGTCGGATGCTTGGCCCGCGTCTCGGGCCGACTGATCGGCATGTTGTCGGTGTGTCCGACCACCCGGATCTCGAAGGCGAGGGCGTCCTTGGTCTCAAGGATGCCGGCAAGGGCCCCGATCGCCTGTTTCGCGGCGGGATTGAGGGTCGTGGAGCCGAGATCGAAGGTCAGATCGCTCGAGAATCGGAGCATGCCGGTTCGCTCGTCGAATTCGAGGAGGTCGTTCTGCGAAGCGAGGCGTACCAGCGCCGCGTTCAGATCGGCGGGCAGGGGACCCGTGTCCAGACCGCTGACCGTTTCGAGCATCGCTTCGAAGTCGCCGCGGAGCTGGGAGATCTCGCCGTTCTGGTCCTCGAGCTGGGACATCGCCCGATCGAGATCGGTGACCGCCTTCTGGAGCTGACCGCGGAGCATGGACTCGTTCTGCTTCATCGCCTCGAGTTCCGCCTGCGACTGGACGCCCTCTCGCTCCTCGGCGCGATAGGCGTTCAGGAGGTCGTCGTACTTTTCCTGCGGCACACAGCCGACGGCGGAGAGGGCGATGGGCGCGAGGAGCAGGAGACGGAGACGGCGTCGTGGCATCGGTGGTATTCCGGAGAGGTCGGAGCAATCGAAGAGAGACGGCCTGGACGATCGCCCGGCGACCGTTCCATGCGTCTCCTAGAGTGTAGATCGAGCGGCGGATCGCTGCCCCGTCGCCTGTGGAAAGGATCGGCCGAACCATTGACCTCACTTGAACCCCGCGACGCGATCCCCGGACAGGGGCGGGTCCTTCTGAGGGCCGCCGCCGCGATCGATGCGTCGCAGGCGATCGCACCGGCGGCGATCCTCGTGGAGGACGCCCGAATCGTCGCCGTGGACGCTCCGGCGGCCATTGGAGCCCCCCGCGTGGATCAGATCATCGAGCTCCCCACCGAGCTCGTGTGCCCCGCGATGGTCAATGCGCACGCCCATCTCGATCTGACATCCCTCGGGCCGATGCCGTGCGAGGCGGGCTTCGATGCCTGGCTCGAGGAAGTCCGGACCCGTCGGCCCACCGAAACGGCCGCCATCGCCGACGCGGTTCGAGCAGGGATCGACGCGTCGCTCGCGGGCGGGGTCGTCGCCGTCGGAGACATCAGCGGGGACCGGGGGCTCGTCGCCGCATCGACGCTCGCCGAATCCGATCTCGCGGGAACCGCGTTCGTCGAATTCTTCGGGATCGGCGGCCGGGTGGAGGCGACGGTGTCGGCCATCCGTCGATTCGGGCGCGAGGCGTCAGCAGTCCGTGAATCCCCGGGCTTCCGCCTGGGCATCCAGCCTCACGCACCGTACAGCTGCGGTCCCGCCGTCTACGCCGCGGCCGCCGAGACCGGTCGCCCGGTGTCGACCCACCTCGCGGAGACTCCCGAGGAAGCGATCTTCACGACCACCGGAACCGGCCCGTTTCTCGAACTGCTCCAGCGGATCGGCGGAATCACCGACGACGCCGGCGCGGTGGCGGTCTCCGGTCGCCATCCGATCGACCAGCTGCTCGAAACCTCGCCCGCGGCCCGATGGTTGGTCGCCCATCTCAACTATCCGGCGATGCCGGCCGAGGACGAGGATGTTCGACGCCGTCGATTCGAGGCACTCGCGCGAGCCGGGTTCACCGTCGCGTTCTGCCCGAGAGCCTCGAGATTCCTCGGTCATCCACGGCCCGGACGGAACGGTCATCCCTGGCGATCACTGCTCGAGGCCGGCGTCGAGGTGGCGCTGGGAACCGACGGCATGCCGTGCCTCGACACGCCCGATCGCCTCGGCACGCTCGATGAGGTCCGCTTTCTCCGCGACGGCGCCCGCGACCTCGACCCGACGGTCCTTCTTCGCATGGCCACGACCGCCGGCGCGATCGGACTGGGGCTCGATCCCGCCGCCTTCACGCTCGAACCGGGCCCGGTCGCAGGATTGCTTGCGATCGCCACCGATCCCGCGGAGCCGATCGAAGGCCTCTTCACCGGGCGATCGACGCCGCGGTGGCTGCTCGGTCCGGACCGCGGGATCGCGGCGGGCGGGCCGGCGTCGGATCGCGTTCCCTCCGCCTCCTCGGATATCATCTCGCCGTGAGCGATTCGAACGAGGAACCCGATCTCCGAGCCGCCCTTGAAGGGTCTGCGCCCTATCCGATGGAGGCGTTCGCCTTCGTCCGTGAAGGTCTCGACCACACCGTGCGCAGTCTCCATGGCGAGATGCCCGAAGGTCCGGTGGACGAGGAGGAGGTCCTCGACCGGCATGTCGACGGCCGGGAGCTGAGTCTCGGGCTGCTCGACTATTCGATCCGGAAGTACGGCCTCATGGCCGAGGCGGTGCTTCGGCACTGGAACATCACGAGGACCGACGACTTCGGTCGGATCGTCTTCGCGATGATCGAGCAGGGCATGATGAGTCGGACCGACGACGACGTCCTCGAGGATTTCTTCGGCGTGCGCCCCTTCGCGACGGTCTTCGCACCGACCGCGGTCAAGGATCGCCTGCTCGAGATCAGGCGCGAGGAGCGTTCGGCGGATCGCAGCAGCGGCTAGGCTGCCCGGATGGAATCGAATCCAAAGCCGACGCCCGACGAGGAACCGGTCGACGCCTCGAAGCTCCACATCTGGCAGATCCAGGCGGTCCGCGACGTGTTGCTCGTCGCCACCGTGCTCGCGATCCTCTGGCTGGGCTACGCGATGAGCGCGATCACCGTGCCGCTGCTGCTCGCGCTCGGACTCGCCTACCTGTTCGAGCCGATCATCGGACGATTGCAGCGCTGGTTCCGCTGGTCGAGGACGGCCGCGGTCTCCCTGATCCTCGCCCTGTTCATGCTCGGCGTGGTGACGGTCGTGGTGCCCACGCTGTTCCTGGTGATCGGCCAGACGAGTTCGTTCATCTCCGGTGCCGGCAGCGGCCGCTACGCGGATCTGCTCGACAAGGGCGTGACGCTTCTCCCCAAGGAGATGCGGACCCAGGTGGAGGACGGAATCGACTGGTTGGAGGAGAAGCTCCCCTGGGCGGGCCGGGTCTTCGGTGATACCCCCGGGGACGACGCCGAACCGACCGGCGCCACGGCAACGCCGACCACGCCGAAAGAAACCGTGAAGACGGACGGTGATCCGCCGACCACGACGCCCGGTCCCGCCGGGACGACCGACTCGTCGNCGGCGCAGGCGGAGGACGAACGACTCCAGCGTCTCATCCGGGACGAGGTGGCACGGCAGCTCTCGGGTGGCCTCGTCGATGGAGACGCCGCCGCGAAGGAGAAGCGTGATCGCGCGAAGACGCTCGGGGTCTCGGCCCTCGGCGTCGTCGGTGCCGGTGCGAAACAGGTGTGGGGCCTGGTGCTCGGGTCGATCGAACTCGGGCTTCTGGTGTTCCTCGTGCCGTTCTACTTCTTCTACTTCGCGACCGCCTATCCGAAGGTGCTGGAATTCGGCGAGGACTTCATTCCCGATCACAATCGAGACCGGATCGTGCACCTGATCAAGGAGATGGATCGCGCCGTGGCGGGATTCGTCCGCGGACGGCTCGTGATCAGCGCGATCCTCGGCACGATCTTCGCGATCGGCTGGCTCATCGTCGGGGTCCCGTACTCCCTCGCCCTCGGCCTGCTCGTCGGCGTCTTCTGCGCCGTTCCCTACCTCTCGGTCATCGGCGTTCCGGTCGCGGTCACGCTGCTTGCGGTCGACCAGTTCTCACTGCCGGAGTCCGAACGGATGGTCTGGTGGGGGATCCTCGTCTGGCCCACCGCGGTCTACATGGTCGGCCAGACGCTCGACGACTGGGTGCTCACGCCGTTGATCCAGGGCAAGGTCACGAACCTGAACCCCGTGGCGATCGTGGTGGCGGTGCTGGCGGGAGGAACGCTCGCCGGAATCTACGGCATGCTGCTCGCGGTCCCGGCCGCGGCCTGCGTGAAGATCCTCATCTCGGAGATCGTCATGCCGAGGATCGAGGCGTGGCGAAAAGGTCGCGCCGTCGATCCGTTCCCGGTCGGAAGATCGTGAGGCCTCGGTCGAGCGGGCGGGCGACGNGCGAACCGGAATCGNCCGATCGCGCGGCGGACACNGGCCGACGCGGTGATCNCGNGNTCGCGACTCAGCGTCGCTTGCCCTTCTTCCGCTGCTTGTAGCCCTGCTTCACGCCGAGGGTCTTGGTCGATCCCTTGCCGCCGAGNCCGGGCATGCCACCCATGCCGGGCATGCCGCCCGCACCGGCCATCTCCCGGGCGGCGCTCAGCTTGCCCTTCATTCCCATGCCCGAGACCTGCTGGGTCATCTTCTGAACCATCTCGAACTGCTTGACCAGCCGGCCGACCTCGTTGGGCTGGGTGCCGCTGCCGCGGGCGATGCGGCGATTCCGACTCTTGCCGAGGAGCTTCACGTCCTCCCGCTCCGAGGCGGTCATGGAATTGACCATGCCCTCGAGGCGGTCGAACTGCGCATCGTCGATGTCCACGTTCTTGAGCGCGGAACCGACGCCGGGAAGCATTCCGAGCAGCTGCTTCATCGGGCCCATGCGTCGAAGGGTGCGCATCTGCTTGAGGAAGTCGTTCATGTCGAGCCGCCCCTTGGAGAGCTTCTCGGCCATCTTCTCGGCTTCCGCCTCGTCGACTTCGTCCCGCGCCTTCTCGACCAGGCTCACCACGTCGCCCATGCCGAGGATCCGGCCGGCGATCCGTTCGGGATGGAACTCCTCGAGCGCGTCGAACTTCTCACCGATGCCGATGAACTTGATCGGGGCCCCNGTGACGTGCTTGACCGAGATCGCGGCGCCGCCGCGGGTGTCGGANTCGAACTTGGTNAGGATGACCCCGTCGACCGCGAGTCGCTCGTGGAACGCCTTGGCGCTGTTGACCGCGTCCTGCCCGGTCATCGCATCGACGATGAGGAGGACCTGATGGGGCGTGAGGGTCTTGTTGACCGCCTCGAGCTCCTTCATCAGTTCGTCGTTGACGTGGAGTCGTCCGGCGGTGTCGAGGATCACCGCGTCGTACTTCTCCTTGCGGCCGCGTTCGACGCCACGCCGGCAGACGCCCACCGCGGCACCGACCGCCTTGCCGTACTCGGCGCACTTCTCCGGTTCGCCGTGGAACGCGACCTCGCCCGATCCCGGGGCGGACGCTTCGACGCCTTCGACCGTGATCCGAAGCTGCTCGACCGCCGCGGGACGCTGCAGGTCGGCGGCCACCACCAGCACCCGCTTGCCGCGCTTCTTGAGCAGGGCCGCGAGCTTGCCGCAGGTCGTCGTCTTGCCGCTGCCCTGGAGACCGCACATCATGAAGACGGTCGGTCCGGGCTCGACCAGCATCAGGTGCGAGTCGACGGGCCCCATCAGGTCCACGAGTCGCCGGTTGACGATCTCGATCATCTGCTGACCCGGCTTGAGGCTCTGGATCACCTCCGAGCCCACCGCATCGTCGATCACGTCCTTGCAGAACGACTTCACCACGTCGAGGTGGACGTCCGCCTCCAGCAGGGCGGTGCGGACCTCCTGCATCGCCTCTCGAACATTGGCTTCGGAGATCCGACCACGTCCGGAGAGGCCTCTGAACGCGGCGTTGAATCGGTCGGAAAGAGCGTCGAGCATCGATGTGTCGCGAGGGGGGATGAAGGGGGCGGGCGATGGAAGGGCGTGTTGGACGCGAAGAAACGACCAGCGTCCGATCCGGGCGAACCGCGGAGTATATACGGACGAATGGTTGACCCGACGTCGCCGGACGCCGAACATGCCCTCGCCGGCGCATCCCGCGTCCGGCACTTCTGGAGGTCCTCATGCCGAATCACGTCCTNGCCGGGATCCGCAATCGCTGGTCACGCATCCTGCTCGCCACGCTGGTGGCGGCGACCTGCTCCGCCGCCACCGCCCAGACCGGTCTCGGAAACGGCGCGGCGAANCGTCCCGATTCCCTCGCGGTCGGCCCGGTCGACATCGCGGCGGCGACCGAGGTGGCCGCGGAGGCCGAAGGCCGTGCCGTCACCCTCGCGCGACTGCAGGAGGCGATCGAGGCCCGACTCGCCACCGACCTCGCGGCGACCCGGAAATTCACGATGGTGACCCGCTCCCAGCTCGACACCGTCCTGGCCGAACAGAGCCTCGCGGCATCGGGGTTCATCGATGCCGACGATCCGTCGAGCGCCCGCGCCCTGCGGGTCGCCGGCGTCCGGTGGCTCGCGGTGCCCCGGATCGTCGATTTCGAGGACATGACGCGGACCCGCCGATTCGAGGGCATCGAACGGACGATCGAGCGACGAACGATCCGACTGGGGCTCTCGGTGGAGATTCTCGACACCACGACCGGCGTCGTCGGCGAGACCGCATCGGTCTCCATCGAACGAACGAACGCGGCGGACGAGAACGATCGGGCGTTGCCNAAGGGTGGAGACGCCACGAACCGGCTGATCGGTGAGATGGCCGCGGAGGCTTCGGCGCTGGTCACCTGCCGGGTGCTCGACACGGCCTATCCCGCGAGCGTGCTGGCGATCGGCAANGGCGTGGTCACGTTCAATCGCGGGGACGGCGGCTGCGTCGAGAACGGNTCCACCTGGATCGTCTCCTCCCGCGGGGAACCGCTGGTCGATCCGGACACCGGCGAGACGCTTGGATACGACGAGACCGAACGCGGCGCGGTGGTGGTGTCGAACGTCGGTCCGCGCTTCTCCCGAGCCCGGCTCACCGCCGGTGATGCCGGCAAGGGAGACGTCATCCGACCCGCCCCGGAGGGATGGTCACCACCCGCGGANTATGCCGCNGCCGGAACGNGGCCCGCAGCGAAGGGAACCGACGACGACGNCCGTGGCGACGCCGGCCGCGGATCCGGCAGGCCTGCAGGACTCGCGTCGCTGGGGCCGGTNGCGATCGTGGTGCGCGGGGACGTCGAGGGACTGCCTGCGAACACCGCGACGGCCCTCGCCGCCAACATCGGCGGCGCCCTCGCCGCGGAAGGCGTGGCGGCGGTCCGACCCGCGGATCTGGTCGAATCGATCCGGCCCGGCGAGGCCGACGCCGCGATCGAATCCGACGCCTCCATCGTCCGCATCGCCGCGGCGGTGGGAGCGCGTTCGGTGATGCTGGTCGACCTCGCGACCATGGATCAGCAGATTCGCCGCGTCGAGGTCAACGGCCAGCGAACCAGCATGCGGGAGACGGTGCTCCGCGGTGGCTGGCGACTGCTTTCGAGCGGGACCGGGGCCGCCGAGGCGGGGGACTACTTCACCGTTCGCGCGGGCTCGATGGCGTCCGACGGGGGCGGTGCCGCGCGGGTCGAAGTCGACGAGGACCTCGCGGGCCGGCTGTACACCGAAGCATCCCGGACCATCGCGAGCCAGTTGCGTGCGGACGCGGGCGAGATGTTCGGCGGCGGCGACGCCGCGGGGCCCGACCTCGGCTTCCTCAAGGTCGACGTCATCATCGAGGGACTCAGCGTTCCCGAGATCGTCCCGGACGGCGACGACGGCTGGCGGATCACGGGAACCGATCTTCCGGTCCTGGTGGGTGGCGCGGAGGTCGCGCTGGACGGCTTCGTCGTCTGCACGACCCCTTGCGGGATCGCGGCGGAACGCGGTCCGCATCGCATGACCATCACCCGGAACGGGGCCGAAGCGTGGAGTCGTTCCATCATGGTCCTGCAGGGGACCGAATCGGCCCCGCAGCGGATCTCGGTCGGGCTCCGGCTCGACGACGAGGAGCGACGGCGATGGGTCGAGAACGCCACGATCTTCGAGGGATTGAAGCGGGACGCCGCACTCACCGCGGCCGAGGTCGCGCGGATCCGCGGTTTCGCCCAGTTCCTGCGACAGAGCGGATTCCGGATCGACCAGCGACGTGACGAATCGATCCGGGTCGACACGGACCAGGCGCCGGTGATCGAGCAGTGGAACTCCTTCTGGAACCGCTGGTGAGTCGAGGCCGATCGACACGACGGATTCGCGACGCGAGCGTCCGATTCGCGGTGATCGCCGCGTTCGGCGGCTTCGCCGGCTGCGCGAATCACAACGATCGCGCCAGCGGCTACCTCGCGGATCTCGAGGCCGGGCGGTGGGATGCCGCGGTGGAGTCGGCGGCGCGGGTGGCGGGTGACGACACCGATCGCAACGAGATCATCGACGCGCTCGAACTGGGAACCGTCCAGCGGATCGCCGGTCGCCACGAGGCGAGCGACGCGACGCTCGGCCGGGCCTGGGACACGATGAAGCGGACCGCGGACCCCGGGTCGCCGACCTTCGTCGACACGCTCGCCGCGGTCGCGGTGAACGAACGCGCGCTCGACTACGTCGGGACGTCGTACGACCGCGTGATGTGCGCGACGCTTCGAGCCCTCGATGCCCTCGCGTCGGGCGATCCGGACTCGGCGCGGGTCGAACTCAAGCGGGCTCAGTTCGCGCAGGAGGACGCGGAAGCCAGATTCGCGGATCAGATCGAGGCGGCCCGGTCGCAGATGGAGCAGGAGCACGACGATCTCGCCCGGATCCGCGAGGACCCGGATTTCCAATCGGGCTTCGATGCCGCCTACGGGGATCTCGAGGCTCGTTTCAAGCCTTATGCGGGGTGGACCAACCCCTTCACGGACTGGCTCACCGCGGTGCTGCTCCACGTCGACGGCGGCGGCGCGGGCGATCGGAATCGATCGATCGATCTCCTTCGGCGGGTGCGGGGGACCCTCGGCGACAACGCCGCGGTCGACTCGGATCTCGCCTTCATCGAGTCCGGCGTCCGTTCCCCCCAGACGTGGGTGGTGCTCGAGAGCGGCTTCGCGCCCCGCCGCGAGGAGGTCTCCTTCCGAATCCCCGCGTTCATTCCGGAGATGCCGTTCATCGGCATCGCCCTGCCGAAACTCGTGCAGGTCGATGGGGCGGCCACCGGCGTCCGGATTCGCGGCGGCGACGCGACGGCGGACACCGCGGTGGTCTGCGACATGGGCAGCGTCGTCGCCCACGAGTTCCAGGCCCAGCTGCCGCTGATCACCGGCCGGGCGATCGCCTCGGCGGTCGCGAAGGCCGCCGCCTCGCTCGCGGCGAACCTCGCCGCGAAACAGAGCGACAACGGCTGGGCGCTGCTGGCCACGATGGTGGCGACCAACGTGTACGGATACGCCACGACCATCGCGGACCTTCGAACCTGGCGCACACTGCCCCGGTACTACGCCGTGGCGAGAATCCCGACGCCCGCCGACGGGCGGGTCGTGATCGACGGTGAGGCGGGCACCCACGAAGTCGACGTCCCCGCGGATCGCGACGCCATGGTCGTGGTTCGAAGCGTTCGCGCCGGTGGTCCCGCCATCACCCATTCCTTCAGACTCACGGGCGAGCCCGCGTCGCTCGCGGCCGGCCATCCCATCGCCCCCGTTCCTCCGTTGAAAGGATCCTTCCGATGAAATCCACGCCACGCCTGCTGACCGTCCTCGCGGTCCTGATGCTCTGCGGGTGCTACGCGAACACCGTCACCTCGAACCAGCGGATCCGAAAGGACGGCTGGCTGTCGACCCATGCGGACATTCGCGTGGTCCGGGAGACGGCGGTGAGCGACGATCTGCTGCGAATCGACGTCGAGGTGGAGAACCCCCTGCCGTTCGACACCCGTTTCGACTACAAGTTCGAGTTCCTCGACGCCGAAGGCCGGATGCTCTTCGGACCGACCACCGGATTCCGTCAGGAACAGGTGCCCGCCGGCGCGTTCGTCACGATCACCGCCACCGCGACCGATCCCCGCGCCGCCGATTTCCGCCTGACTCTCACCAACGCCGACTGAACCGGCTTCGGAGCCAACCATGAATCACGTCCTCTCCAGTTCCTCGCTCGTCATCGCCCTCGCCATCGGCGCCTTCGGCGGCGTCGGCTGCCAGCAGAACGCCCGGGTGGTCACGGATGATCGCGACAAGATCGTCTCGATCGACCAGATCGACGTCCAGGACTGGTCGAACGCCGCCGACCAGGTCCTCCAGCAGCTCTTCGCCAGTGGCGCACTCGACACCGCGCCGGTCAAGCCCGCCCGGGTCGAGGTCACCCGGGTGATCAACGACACCACCCAGCGGATCGACACCGACCTGCTCACCCAGAAGATCAAGATCGCGTTGCAGCAGTCCGGCAAGGTGGCGTTCGCCAGCAGCGACGCCCGGGCGAACGAGGTCGCCGACTACGAGGACTTCAAGGCGGGCGACGACGCCCCGCGGCTTCCCTACTTCGTGATCAACGGCAAGATCCTCGAGATCCGGACGTCCGCGGGCTCCACCAAGCAGTCCAGCTTCGTCTTCCAGCTCAACCTCGTGAACACCGCGCAGAGCCTCGACGCGTGGAGCGGCGAGGCCGAGGTCACCAAGCAGGGGACCCGGAACGCGAAGAACTCGAAGGGATGACGCCGCCACGCGGCGAACGGTCGGCGTCGCACGCGTCGCCGTCCGTTCGTCGCCTCAGCGATTCCGGGCGAGCCACGCGAGCAGCCGGTCCGGCGCCCACGTGTTGATGCAGCCCTCGGCCTCGAGCCGGCCGCGCCGACCGGTCAGCACGCCGTACCGGATGAATTCCAGATGCTCCGCGCGGTGTGCGTCGGTGTTGATCGAGATCAGGCAACCGGCCTCGACCGCGGCCCGGACGTGGATGTCGCGGAGATCCAGCCGCAGTGGATTCGAGTTGATCTCGAGGGCCGTTCCACCCTCGATGGCGGCGGCGATGACCGCTTCGATGTCGGGCTCGAGCCCCTTGCGACTTCCGATGATTCGTCCGGTCGGGTGACCGATGATCGAGACCAGCGGATGTCGGGCGGCGGCGCAGAGGCGGGCGGTGGCGACCGCGGGCTCCTGCCGGAGCGACGCATGCGGGCTCGCGACCACCACGTCGAGCATCGCGAGGACGTCGTCCTCGTAGTCGAGCGAACCGTCGGCGTGGATGTCGACCTCGCTGCCCGCGAGCAGACGGATGCCGTCGATCCGCGCATCGGCCTCGCGAATCGCGTCCGCGTGGCGACGGAGCCGATCGACGTCGAGGCCGTTGGCCTGGGCGCTGGATCGGGAGTGATCGGTGATCGCCAGGATCTCACGACCGCCGGCCATCGCCGCGGCGGCGAGTTCGTCGATCGAGAGCTTGCCGTCGCTCGCGATGGTGTGACTGTGGAGTTCGGCCCGGATCGCCTCGACCGTGACCAGATCGCCCGGAATCGGTCGGTCGAATTCGTCGCGATCCACCCGGAGTTCCGGCGGAATCCAGGGGAGGTCGAGCGCTTCGTAGATCTCGGCCTCGGTCGAGGCCGCCACCGGGGCGATTCCGCGCTGCTGGGGCGGCGTCGCCTCGTCGTCCTCGGGGAACAGACCGTATTCGTTGAGCCGCAGGCCCCGGGCGATCGCCCGTTCCCGAAGCGCCACGTTGTGATCCTTGCTGCCGGTGAAATACATCAGCGTCGCACCCCAGACCTCCTCGGGCACCACCCGGAGATCGACCTGGATTCCCTCTTCCAGCCGGACGGAGGACTTGGTCTCGCCCGCGACGAGCACCCGGCTCACGCCGGGTTGTTCCCGGAACGCGGTGCTCGCCGCCTCGGGATCGTCCGTGCTGACGAGGATGTCGACGTCGCCGATCGTCTCCTGCCCGCGCCGAAGGCTTCCCGCCCAGGCCACGCGACGCATGCCCGGCACCGCCTCCATCACCGCCACCACGCGTTCCGCGAGCGGCATCGCGTCGCCCAGCCGACGGCGGTCGCCCGCCGACTTCATGAAGTCGATCGACGCCCGGATGTTGTCGAGCGTCTTGCGGCCCATCCGCGGCAGGGCTTCGAGTCGCCCGTCGTCGAGGGCGGCCTCGAGATCCGCCAGTGATTCCACCGACGCCTCCTGCCAGAACCGGCGGACGGTCTTGGGTCCGAGGCCCGGCACCTGCATCACCGTCCGCAGCCCGTCGGGCACCTCGGACCGCAGGTCCTCGAGTTCGGGCACCGTCCCGGTCGCCACGAATGCGACGATCTTCTCGGCACTCGATTTGCCGATGCCGTCGATCTTCTGGAGTTCGGCCAGGCCCTTCTCGCCGCGGGCGACCTCGGCGAGATCCGAAGAAAGCCCCTCGACGACCCGGGCCACCTTGGTGTGGGCGTTCACGCGGAACCCGTTGGCCCCGGTGAGTTCCAGAAGCGTCGCCATCTCCTCGAAGATGGACCCGATGTCCTCGTTGCTGCTCATGCGGACATCCTACGCCGCCGCGCCCCTCAGCCGACGTCGCCGAGTCCGAGGGTCGCGCCGTATCGGTCGAGCAGCTGCCGCCGGAGGGTCACCGCATCGGGCCCCAGCAACCGTGGATCCTCTTCGATCCAGCTCGAGGCGTCCTCCCGCGCGACGCGCAGGAGATCGAGATCGGCGAGCAGATCCGCGACGCGGAAGGGGGGAAGTCCGGATTGACGAGCGCCGAAGAGTTCGCCCGGACCGCGAATCCCGAGGTCGAGTTCAGCGATCTCGAATCCGTCGTCCGTCGAGGCGATCGCCTCGAGGCGACGGCGTCCCTCTTCGGTCGTCGGCTCGCCGATCAAGGCGCAGACGCCGCGGGCGGACCCCCGGCCGACCCGACCCCGGAGCTGATGAAGCTGGGCGAGGCCGAACCGCTCCGCATGCTCGATCACCATCACCGTCGCGTTCGGGACGTCGACGCCCACCTCGATGACGACCGTGGCCACGAGGACGTCGATCTCCCCGGCCCGAAACCGGCTCATCACCGCTTCCCGTTCGGCGGGCTTCATCCGTCCATGAACGCCCGCGAGACGAAGTCCCGCGAGCGGTCCCGCTTCGAGCATCGCCCGATGATTCTCGACGTCCGCGAGGCCGGCGTCGGATTCCTCGACCGCGGGCACCACCACGAAACCCTGTTCGCCCGCCGCGACGCGATCGGCGAGGAATCCGTAGACGTCCGGGGCCTTGCTCGGCGTGACCACCCGGGTGACGGTGGGTGATCGTCCCGGCGGCAGCTCCCGGATCGCCGAGACGTCGAGGTCACCGAAGACCGTGAGCGAGAGCGTCCGGGGAATCGGCGTCGCGGTCATGACGAGGACGTGGGGAACCCGGCCGTCTCGATTGGGCCGACGGAGTCGCGACCGCTGTTCGACCCCGAAGCGATGCTGCTCGTCGATGATCACCAGGGCGAGATCCGCGAACTCGGTCTTCTCCGACAGCAGGGCGTGGGTCCCGACCAGCAGCCGCTGACTTCCATCGGCGATGCGTTCGAGCAGCGGCCGCTTCTCGACGGGCGGCGTCGAGCCGGTCAACAGTCCGATCTCGAGCGACGCGCCTTCGAGCATCCGTCCGATCGAGGCGTGGTGCTGTTCCGCGAGGATCGAGGTCGGCGCCATCAGGGCCGCCTGGTGACCATGGGCCGCGGCGAGCAGCATCGCGTGGACCGCGACCGCGGTCTTGCCCGCACCGACGTCACCCTGAAGCAACCGGTTGGTGGGAATGCTCCGGGCGAGGTCGTTGCCGATTTCTCCACACACCCGGACCTGGTCCGGCGTCAGGTCGAAGGGGAATCGATCGCGGATCCGAGTCTGGATGTCCGGCGTGGTCTCGAGGGCGGCCGCGGTGAGGGTCGACCGGAGATGTCGACGTTTCATCATGACGCCGAGCTGGAGCAGGAAGAGCTCGTCGTAGGCGAGGCGCCGGCGACCGTCGGCGGCATCGCGGCGGGAGTCGGGCCGGTGGATGGCTCGGTACGCCTCGCCGAGGGGCCGAAGGGCCCGCGCATGCCGGAATCGCTCCGGCAGTGGATCCTCCATCGCCATCGTGACCGGTTCGAGGATCCGTTCGACGAATTCCTCGATCCGTCGGCTGGGGAGGTCCTCGCTCGCGCCGTAGACCGGCCGAAGGCGGGCATCCCGGGCGGGAAGATCCTCGGCGTCGTCGACCGTCCGCCACTGGGGGTTCGCGAGCTGGAGATAACCGCGATACCGCTTGGCCCGGCCCTCGGCGACCACCGCCATGCCGGGCCGGAGCTTGTTCCGGAGCCAGGGCGCGTTGAACCACACGAGTTGGATCCGGCCGGAGTCGTCCTCGAGGGTCGCCTCGATCCTCGGACGCCGCCCGGGTGGAACCTTGATCGCCGCGATCTCCCCACGGACCGCGACGTTCGCGGTCGTTCCGTCCTCGTCCGGGATGGAGGCGTCCACCTCGGCGATCGAGGCCTCGGCATGCTCCTGTTCGTAGCGGATCGGGACGTGATCGAGGAGATCACCGACCGTGCCGATGGTGAGTCGCTGCAGGATCGCCGCGGTCCTCGGGCCCACGCCGGGAACGGCTTCGATCGGGTCGTCGATCTTGATCGCTGGAACGTCGGTCATCTCGGGATCCGGTGCGGCTCGGTTCGGAGACGTAGCATACGTCCGTGGCATCCAGACCCCCGAAGAACCGACGATCGATCACCGACGCGATGCTGTTCGTGCAGTCCGCGGGGAACGACACCGAGGCGCCCGCGTCGCCCGCCGAACCATCGACGCCCCGGCCGTACTCGGTCCGCGAGGCGGTGACGCTGCTCAACCGATCGCTGAGGGAGATCGACGGCGGTCGGGAGATCAGCATCCTCGGCGAGGTCGGCTCCCCCCGGCTCGCCGACCACTGGTACTTCACGCTGAAGGACGGCACCGACGCGCAGATCAGCTGCTCCTTCTTCGCGCAGCGGCGACGGCTCGACCGCGAATGCGCGACACCGGAACTCGGGCGGATGGTCGTCGCCACGGGCCGACTCGAATACTGGGACCGAGGCGGTCGGCTCTCGCTCATCGTGAGTCGGCTGCGGGCCGAAGGCGAGGGCGACCTCCATCAACGATTCGAGCGACTCAAATCGACGCTCGCGGAGGCCGGGTACTTCGATCCGGCGGCCCGGCTTCCGATGCCGGAGTTCCCTCGGCGCCTGCTCATGATCACCAGCCGGGACGGGGCCGCCCGTCGCGACGTCGAGGCGACCGCGCGACAGCGATGGCCCGGATTCGAGGTGCTGATGCATCACGTTCCGGTGCAGGGAGCGCCCGCGACCCCCCGGATTGCGCAGGCGATTCACGCCGCCCGCGACCAGGCCGCCGCCCTCGGCGTGGACGCGATCGTGCTGACCCGGGGCGGGGGGAGCATCGAGGATCTCTGGTGCTTCAACGAACGCGAGGTGGCCGATGCCATCCATCACTCGCGGCGACGGGCGATCGAACGACACCAACGAGGGGGCCCGCCTCCGGTTCCCTTGATCGCCGCGATCGGACACGAGACCGACACCTCCATCGCCGAACTGGCCGCGGACGCCCGGGCATCGACGCCGACGCAGGCCGCGATGCAGCTGGTGCCGGACGCCCGGGAGCATCGCGGCGTGCTCGACGCGCGACTGGGACGCCTCCGGATGCTCGTCGAGGGACGGCTCGAACGCGCTGATGCCAGGCTCGCCGCATCCGCCCGCCACGAACTGCTTCGACGCCCGGAACGCCTGGTCGATCCGCACCTTCGGCGGGTGAAGACGCTCGAGGCCCGACTCGACCTCGCGGTTCGAGCTCGACTGGCCGCCTCGACGACGCGGATCAATCGATCGGAGTCACGACTCACCGCCTCCAGTCCGCGGAATCGAGCCGCGATGGCGACGAGCCGGATCGAAGCCGCCGCCCATCGGCTTCATCGCGCCATGACGACGCGGCTCGAACGCCACCGCACCCTCGTGGAGCACGCCGCCCGACGACTTCGATCGGTCGGGCCCGAACAGGTCCTCGATCGGGGGTACTCCCTCACGCTCGATCCCGAGGGGCGTCCGGTCCGGGACGCCTCCCGGCTCAAGGCGGGCGTCACCGTCACCACCCGGCTCGCCCGGGGCGAGTTCGACGCCACCGTCGATCGCGTCCGCGGCGATTCGGGTTCCGATCCCGGGGCCTGATAGAGTCCGACCATGGCGAAAAAGACCCGCAAGCAGGCCGAGGACGATTCCAGCGAACCACTCCGCTTCGAAGAGGCCGCGTCGGAACTCGAATCGATCATCGATCGACTCGAGGAGGGCGACATCCCCCTCGAGGAGAGCCTCGAAGCCTACGGCCGCGGCCGGGCGCTGCTCACGCGATGTCGGTCCATTCTCGATGCGGCCGCGACGGAGATCGCGGAGGTCGAGCTCGACGCCGATGCGTCGGACGCGGGCGAGGACGCCTGATTCGATGAGTCGATCCGCCGGAAACCACGAACGCCTCGAAAGGCGTCACCGATGACGTTCCTCGGCGTCGTGGGCACGCTGCCGGACTGGCTCGTGATCTGGTCGCCACGGATCGCGACGGCGATCTTCCTCTTCGCGTTCGGTGCCTCGGTCGGCAGCTTCCTGAACGTCGTGGTCTACCGCCTGCCGGCGGGCCGGAGCGTGGTCAGTCCACCCAGCCGGTGCCCGCGTTGCGGTTGGCGACTCACGTGGCGAGAGAATCTGCCGATCGTCGGGTGGCTCCTGCTTCTTGGTCGATGTCGGCGATGTCGAGGACGGATCAGCATCCAGTATCCGCTCGTCGAACTGCTGATGGGGGGCCTCTTCGCGACGGTCTACTTCGTCCTCTTCTGGCCGCCCCGTGGTTCCTGGGTCGCCGAGATCGGTGGTGACTGGTGGACGCTTTCCCGCTTCGGAACCGCCTGGCCGGCCTACGGCGTGATGGTCGCACTGCTCAGCGCCCTGGTCGCCGCCACCGTGGTCGACGCCCGTACGTTCCTGATCCCGGCCGGGATCACGACCGCGATGACGATCGCGGCGTTCGCCGGCTGGGGGCTTCAGGCGATCCTCTCGTCGCCGTCGACGGACATGGCGTCGTTTCCGCTTCCGTTGGCGAGCTGGCCGGTGATCTGGATCGCGCTCGGGGCCGCAGGGGGGACGTTGATCGCCTGTTTCCTGCTCCGCACCGGTCGGATTCGCCGGAGTTTCGCCGACTACGAGGACTTCGTGCCGGAGGGGGACGTGCTCGCGGAGTATCCGCATGGGCGTCGTGAAATGGGCGTCGAGGTCCTCTTCCTGCTCCCGATCCTGTTCGGGGGGCTCCTCGGATGGGGGATCCACACCCTCCTGAAGTCGGACGGCACTCCGCCGCATCTCCTCGAAGTCCTCGGTGCGTCGGTCTTCGGCTGGTTCATCGGTGGGGGGCTGGTCTGGGCGATCAGAATCCTCGGAACCCTCGCCTTCGGCCGGGAGGCGATGGGAATGGGCGACGTGCATCTCCTCGCGGGGATCGGCGCGGCCCTGGGCTGGATCGACCCGATCCGGATCTTCTTCCTCGCGCCGTTCATCGCACTGGCCTGGATCGCGGTGACCCGGTTCGTGGCGACGCTTCGGGGTCGTTCGACGCGGGAACTCCCGTATGGACCGCACCTTGCCGCCGCCACGGTGCTGGTGATGGTCGCACGTCCCTTTGTGGACGAACTGCAGCGAATGCTGCTTCAGCCCCCGAACTGACCGAGCCGCGATACACTCGGCCCGGAATCCGAAAAGACCCGGATTCCCTCGGATTGTGATTCCAAAGGGGCCGCGGAAGCCCCCCCGAGTCAAGGAAGACCCTTCGGCGTCGTATCCCGAAGGTGAACACGGAAGGATTCAACGACATGCACGGACGACTTCTCCTCATCGGCGTGCTCGCCGCCGCCGCTTCGATGGCCGGCTGCGACACGGGCAACAAGACCAACCAGCAGGCGCTGCTCGACGAGAACCGCGAGCTCCGCGACAATCTCGCCAGCACCCAGAAGAACCTCGACGACGCGGAAGCCCGGAGCCGGCAGCTCGAGTACGAACTCGGCGANGCGAATTCGCTCGCGGANGAAAGCGCCGCGCAGCCCGTCGCCAACGCCTTCGGTCCCGGCGTCGANGTGTTCCAGTCCGGCGGCGAGATGATCGTCCGGATCGACGGCGACGTNCTCTTCGATTCGGGACGCACGTCGCTCAAGAACGCGGCGAAGTCCACGCTCAAGAACATCGCCTCGGAAGTCCGCAAGTCCTTCCCGAACGCGAAGGTCCGGATCACCGGATTCACCGACACCGATCCGATCAAGAAGTCGGGATTCAAGTCGAACTACCACCTCGGCTTCGAGCGGGCCTACGCGGTCGGACGATTCCTCGACGCCCAGGGCTTCGACGACGATTCGATCAGCTACGCGACCTTCGGTCCGGACGTCCCGCTCGGCTCGAAGTCGAAGAGCCGACGCGTCGAAGTCTCCGTCATCACCGACGAGTGATCGNTCGGACGTTCGACGGATCGCAGCACGACAGATGAACGACGGGACCGCGGTGATCGCCGCGGTCCCGTCGTTTTTCATGGCTGCTTCGTCATGACGATCAGGTGTTTCGTCCGACCCGTTCGGTGACCGCGGCCTGCTCGGCCGAGAACGTCGATCCGGCCCCACGCGGGGATCGGCATCGCATGCCGGCGATCTCATCCCCCGGAATCGGAAGGTGATTTCCACGGTGCCCGCGGAACGCCGGATCCATCCCATGCACGGGATGATCACGAACCGACGAACAGGCTGCCCAACGTGCGAAGGCGACGTCCGCTAGAACTCGATCTTGACGCCTTCCGCCTTGACCGCCTCGATCAGGCTCTGAAGGGTCGCGAGGGTGACGTCGAGTCGACGGGCGGCATCGTCGAGATCCTCGTAGAGCGCGGGATCCTGCAGCAATCTTCCGATCGTGCCTTCTCCTTCGCCCATCTGGCGAAGAACGCCACGAACCTCGTCGAGGGTTCGATCGACGGAGTCCGCCGTCGATCCCAGTCGGGCGAGCAGTGCCGGTGCCTCGCGTCCCAGGTCGGTCGCCAGTTCGCCCGCGGCGACCGCGGCGGTCGACGCCCGCTCGATGAAGAGATTGGCCTTGAAGACCGCCTGTCGGGCGTCCTCCTGCAGCTGCTCGTCGGCGAGCCAGTCGCCTGCGGCCTGGAACGCACGTTCCGCCTCCGCGAGGGTTCGGTTGATCCGCACCACCGAAGCGGCGAGCCCGGCTTCATCCTCCGCGTCCGCCGCCATCATCTCGTTGATTCGCTGGCCGAGGTCGCCGTAGATTCCCGCGAGGGTGCCGACTTCTCGGAAGCTCTCGGTGACCGGGAGCATCTTCGAATCGAGGGCCTGTACCAGCGTCTCGTCGAGCGACAGGAACTCGCCAGTGAGCACTGGAACCGAGGACGGATCGAAGACCGCGCGGCCCTGGACGGGATCCAACGACATCACGGCCAGCCTGGTCCCGCCGCCGATGAGCGCCGTCTCCACCTGCACCAGATGATCGACGGGAATCCGGACCCACTCGTCGAGGCGACACTGGAGCCGGACCGGTCGCAACGCCTCCATCTCGAGCGCGACGCTTTCCACGACCCCGATGGGAACACCGTCGAGGGTCACCTGGCTTCCGTAGCGAAGCCCGCCGGCCCGATTGAGTCGGACGGTGATCTCGTAGGCGTTGCGGGTCATCTCCCGAAGCGAGCCGAAGGCCAGCAGCATCGTCACGCAGGCGGCGACTCCGGCGATGGCCGCCAGGCCGATGATGGCGTCTCTGTACCTGTCCTTCATGATGGCAGTGTCTCAGGTTCCGGAGATCCCTGCACGACGGNGNCGGAATCGTCCGAGGGTCCCTCGACCATCTCACGCCCCTCGAGGAAGGCTCTGGCCACCGGATCGGTGGTGTGGCGCATCTCGTCCGGCGTCCCGTCCATCCGAACCCGGCCCTCGTGAAGCAGCACCATCCGGTCCGCCACCTGGAAGGCCGAGTCGAGGTCGTGCGTCACGACGACGCTGGTGATGTTGAGTTCGCGCTGAAGCCGGACGATCAGGTCGTTGATCACGTTCGCGCGAATGGGATCGAGGCCGGTCGTCGGCTCGTCGTAGAGCACCATTTCCGGCTCGAGCACGATCGCCCGAGCGAGGCCCACGCGCTTCCGCATGCCGCCGGAAAGCTCCGAGGGCATCTTGTCGAGGGTGTCGGCGAGCCCGACCCGGTCGAGCGTCTCCCGCACCCGCTCCTCGAGGTCCGGCCCCGCCTGCCCGGTCTCGAGCAGCGGGAACGCGACGTTGTCGCGGACGGTCATCGAGTCGAAGAGTGCCGCCCCCTGAAAGAGAAATCCGATCCGCCGCCGGATGGGGCGGAGTCCGCGTTCCTTCATCGCTTCGATGCGTTCGCCATGGAAACAAACCTCGCCCGAATCCGGGCGGAGCAACCCGACGATGTGCTTCAGGAGAACGCTCTTGCCACACCCGCTCGGCCCCATGATGACCAGGGAACGCCCGGTTTCGACGTCGAGATCCAGTCCCCGGAGCACGGGACGGCCGTCGAAGTCCTTCCTGATCCCACGAAGGGAGACGATCGGCGGGATTGATTCCTCGGAATTCGAAGGCATGGACGTATCATCTCCGGAGGAGCGCCAGATGCAAACGCGTCACGACATGGATGATGACCTTCGATCCGGAGACCGGTTGATCCCCGCCGGTATCGACAGCGAGCCGGTCATCACGCACGAGGGTCCGGTCATCCGGGTCGAACGTCGCGAATTCGACCTCGAGGGCCGGCGGATTCGAAAGGACATCGTCCGGCACCCCGGGGCGGTCACCATCATCCCCATCGAGGCCGACGGCACCATNCTGATGATCCGGGTGGGACGCCTGCCGGTGGGCCGGATGCTGCTCGAATTCTGCGCGGGGAAGCTCGAACCCGGGGAACGCCCGGATCTCGCCGCCGGGCGGGAGCTCGAAGAGGAGGTCGGACGCCGGCCGGGGCGAATTCATTCGATCGGCGCGTATTACACCAGTCCGGGCTTCTGCGACGAACGCATGCACGCCTTCGTCGCGACCGGGCTCGAGCCGGTTCCACGNCGACTCGAGCCGGGCGAGGAGATCGAGGTGGTTCCGATGTCCCCGGCCTCGATCGACGCCGCGATCCTCGACGGAAGCCTCGATGACGGGAAGAGCATCACGGCGTGGCATCTCTTTCGCGCCCACCGTTCGGGAGTCGCCGCATGGCTTCAATGAAGATGAACGGCGGTCGCTCGACTGGCGGCGGATTGAAGGGGCTCGCCTCCGCACCACGGTTCGGCGATCCGCTCACCTGGTCGGTGCCGGTGTTCCGACTCGGCGGCACCGTGGTCCGCGCCCATGCGGTGTTGCTCGGCACGGTCGTGACCATCCTGTTCCGAGCNGGCTGGTTCGCGGGTGATTCGAGTTTCCTGCTCGGGCCGCTTCCGGCGGCGGTGTTTCTCGCATCNTTGTGTGGATGCGTCTTCATCCACGAATACGCGACGATGCTCACCGCCCGACGACTGGGCGGCGACATGCCCGAAATGGTGCTCCAACCCCTCGGCGGCATGGAGACCATCGCGATGCCGGAAGACTGGCGATCNGCGCTGTTGATCTCNGTCTCGGGNCCGCTCGTGACGCTCGTCCTCGCGGTGGGTGCGATGGCTGGAATCCTCTACTCGACGAATGTCGCCCCCTCGCCCGATCCGTTCGGATTCACGGGCATCTACTCCCCGGAGATCGCGACGTCCGCCTGGCTCGAGTCGATGTACCTCTTCGGGGTCGCCGCGATCCTCGTCAGCGGTGCCAATCTGTTGCCGGCCCCGCCGTTTCGCGGNGCCNCGATNCTGGAGGCGGTGATCCGGCCACGAGTCGGCAACGCNCGGAGCCGTCGCTACACGCATCGCGTCGGAGTGATCACCACNGCGTTCCTCGCCGTCGTGGGCATCCTCGGACTGAACGCGGTGCTCGTCCTCGTCGCGCTGCTGTCGGCCGCATGCCTCCATCGGGAGCATCGACGCCTGGAAGCGGTCGCGGACGCCGTCGGCGGGGGGGCACCCGACGTGGTCGACCTCCGGCTCGACGCGCTGCTCGACCAGCAGTCCGCNGANGCCGATGCGGAGTCCNTCCGCCNAGACGATGAACGGCGGATCGCCGCGGTCGATGCGTCGGAGGCGGAGATGGATCGAATCCTCGCCAAGATCAACGCCGAAGGCCTGGCGTCGCTCACCCCGGCTGAACGGGCCGAGCTCGATGCCGCGACCCGGCGCCGCCGTGACGAATCCGACGCGGATGAGGGGAACGATCCCGACCGCTGATCCGTTCGCTGGTTAGAATCCAGCCCCTATGGGTGTCTACGACCGAGATTACGCGAGACCAGGCGGCGAGCCGGGGCGATTCCGCCCGGGTGTCGGCGGTGGTGGCGGCCCGCGCTCGTGGTCGATCAACCGCTGGCTGATCACCATCTGCGTCGCGGTGTTCGTGCTCGACGTGTTCCTGCCGGCGACCATCGCGCCGCTCCGTTCGATGGCACCGGAACTCCCCGAAGGCGCCGTGCTCGATCCGGTCGACCGAGCGGCCCTCCAGCTCCCCTCGCTCGCGATGCTCAAGGAAGGCCGTTGGCCCGTCTTCACCATCGCCCCCGACGGCGGCAGGCCCACGGCGATGAAGGGACTCCCCGCGAACCCTCGAGGTTTCTATTCGCTCCCGGTGCTCGAGACCACCGAGAACGGCCTGGTGCTGGCCACCGGGACCTACACCATCCGGGACGAGGACGGCAACACCCGCAAGGGAACCGTGCAGTTGTTCGAAGAGGTGGCGATCAAGGGGCCGATCTGGACCTACGGGTACTTCTCGACGGCGCGGGCGCTGCTCCAGCTCGATGAGTTCTGGGGTCTGCGGGGGTTCGAGTTCTGGCGATTCATCAGTTTCCAGTTCCTGCATGCGAACCTGACCCATCTGTTGTTCAACATGATCGGGCTCTACTTCTTCGGGAGCATGGTCGAGCAGTACCTCGGTCGAAAGCGATATCTCGCCTTCTATCTGCTCTGCGGCATGGCCGGTGCCGGTGCCTACCTGCTGCTGAACTTCGCCGGCTGGACCGCGTTGCAACTGACCGGTCGCGAGTTCCCGGTGCTGCTCGTGAACGATCCCGGCCTCCCGCTGGTGGGGGCGAGCGCGGGCGTGTTCGGCGTGGTCATCGCGTCGGCGTTCCTGATGCCGAATGCGCGGGTGCTTCTGTTCTTCGTGATCCCGATGCGGCTCTCGACCATGGCGTACGGGCTGGTCGGCCTGGCCCTCTTCTCGGTGGTCTTCGGCAGCGACAACGCAGGCGGTGAGGCGGCCCACATCGGCGGGGCGGTCGCGGGCTTCTGGTTCATCCGTCACCCGCACAGTCTGCACGGGTTCTTCGACTTCCTCGGCCGGTACGACCCGACCAGCCGGAGCGGTGCCGCCTATCGAGCGGGCAAGGTTCGCGGCTCGGGGGGTTCGAAGGTGTCCGACGTCGAAATCGACCGGATCCTCGCGAAGATCCACGCCGACGGGCTGCAGAGTCTCACCGCGAAGGAGAAGAAGATCCTTCGCGAGGCGTCCCGACGTTGAGCGGGCCACTGCGATTCAGGATCGAGTCCCGCTGTTCGACGAATTCGGCGCGAACCGGCGTCGTCACCACGCCGCACGGTGATTTCAACACGCCGGCGTTCATGCCCGTCGCCACCGCGGCCGCGATGAAGGGCGTCCTGCCCTCGCAGGTGCGGGACACCGGCGCCGAGATCCTGCTCAACAACGCCTACCACCTGATGCTCCGGCCGGGGACCGAACTGCTCGAACGATTCGGCGGAAGTCATCGGTTCATGCGTTGGGACGGACCGATCCTCACCGATTCCGGCGGCTACCAGGCGTTCTCGATGTCGGACATCAACGCGATCGACGAGGACGGGGTGACCTTCAAGTCGTTCGTCGACGGCGCCCGCGTCCATCTCGGCCCCGAGTCCTCGATGGCGGTCCAGAACGCGATCGGCGCCGACATCATCATGGCTTTCGACGACTGTCCACCGTCGCCCCACGCCCGCCACGGATCGGGGAGTCCCAGAACGCGGATCCCGACTCCGAAGGACTGGGAGAAGCGGCTTCGGACCGCCAACGAACGCACCATCCGCTGGCTTGAGCGGTGCGTCCGGGCCCACCAGCGACCGGACGAGCAGGCGCTTTTCGGCATCGTTCAAGGCGGAACCGATCTCGACCGACGCGCGGCGTCGATCGACGGGGTCTGCGGCCTCGACCTGCCCGGATACGCGATCGGCGGCGTGGCGGTCGGCGAGGGCCCTGAACTGATCCGTGAAATCGTCGAATTCACCGCCCCCCGTCTTCCGGAAGATCGGCCCAGATATCTGATGGGGGTCGGCTACGAGCGGGACATCGTGATGGCGGTCGCCGCCGGCGTCGACATGTTCGACTGCGTCCTGCCGACCAGGAACGGTCGAATGGCGTCGGTGTTCACGACCCAGGGGCCGATCCGGCTTCGCCACGCCCGATTTCGAGACGACGAGGGCCCGATCGACCCCGAATGCGACTGCCCGGCCTGCGGCGGGGGATTCAGCCGGGCCTACCTCCGGCACTGTTTCTTCGCCCGCGAAATGGTGGGGCCGATCCTCTGCAGCCTGCACAACATCCGCCACTTCCAAAGGCTGCTGCTGGACATCCGAGCCGCGATCCGGGATGATTCCTGGTCTTCGCTCGCCGGCCGATGGCCGGTTCTCGACGACCCCGACGGCCTTCGGAAGGCCGCCGACGGGTCGTCGGTCGCATCGTCCTCTGGCGGTGCGGGGCCGGAACCCGATGCCGAAGGCTCGAAGACCTCATGATCGCCTCCCACCAAGCCGACCTCTCGATCTCCCTCCCGCCCGCCACCGGTCTCTTCGCCCAGGCGTCGCCGCCGCTGGGCCGACAGGGAACCGGAACGATCGCCGCCGACGGTGCCGCCGGGGGAGACCCCAACGCCACCGCCCAGGCCGAGCCGGGGGGCGGGGACTTCCTGCTCTTCATGTTCCTGCCGCTCATCCTCGTGATGATTCTCTTCAGCGTCTTCGGACAGCGGAAGGAACGCAAGAAGCGGGAGGCCCTCCTCAGCAGCGTCAAGAAGCACGACCGCATCCGCACCATCGGTGGCGTGATCGGTTCCGTGGTCGAGCTGAACNCCGACACCGTCGTCCTCAAGGTCGACGAGAGCAGCAACACCCGGATGACCTTCGGGCGAGACGCCGTCCAGCAGGTCCTGGACTCCGAATGATCCGCCGGTCGGTCGCCGACCGATCCTGAACACGCCCATCCCGTCTCCACAACCTTCGTTCGTCGATCTCTCCAATGAAGAACAACATCCCTCTCAGTCTCGTCCTGATCGGCCTGATCGTCGGCGTCTGCGTCTGGTCGGTCTATCCGCCCAAGACGAAGATCCGACTCGGCAAGGACCTCCAGGGCGGCGTGAGCCTCATCTACGCCGTCAAGGTCGCGGACGACTCGGATCCGGACGAGGTGCTGGCGCAGACGATCGACGTGCTGAAGCAGCGGGTGAATCCGCAGGGCATCCTCGACATCGCGATGCAGCCGGTCGGCCGTGACCGGATCGAGGTCGTGATGCCGCTGCCGAACGACGACGTCCGGGCGCTCCAGCAGACNTANCGCGACGCACTCGATGCGTTGCTCGCCGTCTCCAGGATCCGTCCGAGCCAGCTGGAAGCGGCCCTCGAGGCCGGCGACGCCGCGGAACGCTTCGGGGGCACCGCCGCCCGCCGCGCCGAATTCGACCGGCTCCAGACGGCATGGAACGACGCTCGGACCGCCCGCGCCGAACTCACGGTCGCGGAAGCCGCGGATCCGGTCGACGAGACGACGGTCGACGGCCTGCTCGATCGGATCGCCCGATCCGAGATCACGGTCGAGACNCTCGAGAACACGATTCTCTCCCAGACCTTCGGCGACGATCGACTCTTCAACATCCTCGCCCTCAGCGGCATCGCGAAGAAGCGNGGCGAAGACGGCGAACTCGACGCCTCCACGAGCGAGCGGGCCNTCGCGTTCGCCGAACTTGAAGCCGAGTTCCCGCACCTCCAGGCCGAGATCGNNCGACTTCGTTCGACCTATGCCGCCTTCGAGGCGCANCGAACCGGGCTCGACGANCCCGAGGANCTCAAGCGACTGCTTCGTGGTGCCGGCGTGCTGGAGTTCCGGATCGCGGTCCGGGATGGCGCGATGGACGTTCCGGTCACGCTGCTCCGNGAGCAACTNGCCGAGCGNGGACCGAACAACACGGATTCCCCGATCGCCCGCTGGTTCGCGATCAACGATCTCAAGCAGTGGACCGACGAGGACAAGCCCGAGACGATCGAGGCGCTGCTGAGCGACCCCGTCTCGTACTTCAAGAACCGCTACGGGCTCGTGGCGGCGGAGAAGGACGGCAAGCAGTACGTCCTCCTCTACGTCACGCCCGAGAAGAGCATGACGCACACCGACGGCGACTCCTGGGCGATCCGCCGGGCAAGTCGGACCATCGACGACCTCGGTCGACCCGCGGTGTCCTTCGGCCTCGACAGCGCCGGCGGCGGTCGAATGCGGCGGCTCACGNCCCCGAACGTCAACCAGCCGATGGCGATCGTGCTCGATGGCGAGGTCTACACCGCNCCGAATCTCAACTCCGCCATCGGTTCGAGCGGCATCATCTCGGGCAACTTCGGTGAAGCCGAGATCACCTATCTGATCCGCGTGCTCGCCGCCGGCAGCCTCGAAGCCCGCCTCAGCAGCGAACCGATCTCGACCAGCATCCTGGGACCGGCGATCGGCCAGGACAACCTCGTCCGTGGTCTCGAAGCGGTCGCGATCTCCGTGGGCATCGTCGCGTTGATCATGATCCTGTACTACTTCGGTGCGGGCCTGATCGCCGACATCTCGCTGATGATCAACGCCGCCATGATCTTCGGGATCATGGCGATGATCGACGGCACCTTCACGCTGCCCGGACTCGCCGGCATCGNGCTGACAGTCGGCATGGCGGTGGATGCCAACGTGCTGATCTTCGAACGCATCCGGGAGGAGCTGGTCAACAACAAGGAGGACCTCCGGGANGCGATCAGACTCGGTTTCGGAAAGGCCGCGAGCGCGATTCTCGACGGCAACATCACGAACCTGATCGTCTGCTTCATCCTCTACCAGACCGCCGCGACGGAAGTGAAGGGCTTCGCCCTGACCCTTTCGATCGGCGTGCTCGCGACGCTCTTCACGTCGCTCTTCGTCAGCCGGGTGCTCTTCGCGGTCTGCACCGAGATCTTCAAGATCCGGTCGCTCCCGATGCTCCCGACCGTCTTCCCGGCGATCCATCGTCTGCTCGAGCCGAAGATCGACTGGATCTCGGTCCGCGGCCCGATGCTGCTCCTGAGCACCATTCTCGCGGTCGGCTCGCTCGCGCTCTTCTTCTCGCTGGGCGCCGACGTGCTGGAGACCGAGTTCCGAGGCGGCGTCAGCGTCAAGATGACCACCCGGGCCGCCACCGATGGCGAACAGGCGGGCTCGGAACGCGATCTCGTGGGACGGCTCCTGCTCTCCCGCAGCGACGTCGAGGACCGGATCCACGCCATCGGCGACGAGAATCCGGACGACCCGACCCTCGCCCAGCTCTCGAACGCCACCATCCTCACCGTCGGCACGACGACCGAAGGCAACGAAGCCGCGAGCTTCCAGGTCAAGGTCGCCAACCCGCCGTCGATGGGCGAGGACGACAACATCGCGGACGCGATCGTCGCCGCGATCGTCGACNGGTTCGGTGACGAACTCGCGGTGACCCAGCCGGTGCACTTCGCGGCGGAAGGCGATCCGGACCACAGCGGTCACACCTTCTCGCTCGAGCGGAAGACGCTCGGAGAGTCGATCGGACGTGCCGGAGCGGGCGTCCCNGTCGATGCGTTCCGCGGCGGCGTCGCGGTGGTCATCGACGGCATCACGCCGCCCATCACCCTCGAGGACGCGGCCGAACGCATCAAGCGGATGCGNAACCAGCCGGACTTCGCGGACACCGCCGGTCGCGACGTCGAGGTCATCGGCCTCGACAGGGCCGCGGACGGCGCCCACGGCGAGATCGCCGTGATGGTCTTCGACGACACGCTCTCGAGCTTCGAGGTCGCCCTCGGAACCTGGGACCGCGGACTCGCCCAGCGGGAGTACGAACTCCTCCAGGAGGCGCTCACCCGCGAGGCCAGCCTCGACCAGTCGAGCTTCTCGCCGAAGGTCGCCCAGAACCTCGCGGCCAGCGCGATCGTCGCGGTGATCCTGAGTCTTCTCGGCATGCTGGTCTACATCTGGTTCCGGTTCGGTTCGCTCCGGTACTCGGTCTGCGCCATCGCCGCCCTCGTCTTCAACATCAGCATCTGCCTCGGGGCGATCGCCCTCAGTCTCACGATCGGCGAACGGAGCATCGGCGGCTTCCGCCTCCTCGACGAGTTCCGCATCGACCTCAACGTCGTCGCCGGCCTCCTCACCATCGTGGGCTACTCGCTGAACGACACCATCGTCATCCTCGACCGCATCCGCGAGAACCGGGGCAAGCTCAGCTACGCGTCCCGTGGCGTGGTGAACAACTCGATCAACCAGACCTTCAGCCGCACGATCATGACCAGTGGCACCACGATCACCTCGGCGATCGTGCTCTACTCGCTCGGTGGCACCGGGATCCGGCCGTTCGCCTTCACCTTCTTCGTGGGCCTGATCGCGGCGACCTACTCCTCGGTCGTCATCGCGGCACCGCTCACCTGGAGCGTCGGCGCCAAGGAACCCGAGGACTCCAGGCCTCGGGACTCGACCTCGCTCTCCACCGGCTGACACCGGGCGGGGGGGCAACCGAAGATCGGATCCCGATTCGATCGGATCCGAAACGAACCTTTGGGTCGGCACCTGGCGGGCCGACGCAGACGGGAGGCTCTTCATGAACAGCGGACTCCGACTCACCGTGGCCCTGCTGCTGGTGGCGTTCATCTCCATCGGCTTCTACTTCGCGAGCCTGGAGGACGCCGATCGGTCCGAGGACGCGAGCATCACGCGCGATCCGGTGTCCGAAGTCGACACCGTGTCCGAGCCCGGACCGCTCGCCGACCCGGAGCCCGTTTCGGAATCGACACCGACCCCGGACCGATCCGACGCCGCGGACACCGAAGACCGCGAACCCGTCCCGGTCGACGAACCGGTGGTGGTGCGCGATTCGATCGACGAGGCCACCGACGCCTCGACGCCCGCGACCGAGCCACGCNCGGACGACGATGTCACGGCGGTGGTCATGGACGACATGACGGGTGATCCGGATGCGTCCGNCACCGACGACACGCCCGGGTCGATCATCGATCCGGCCCTCGGACCAGACACGGAAACCACGGTCGACGCGACGACCGAGTCGCGCTCACCGGCCTACGGTCGAAGCCAGGGCGTCCGAGCCTCGGGGATCTATGTGCTCAAGGCCGTTCTGCCNGAAGACTCCGCGATCGACTTCGAGGCGGCTCGCGCCGGACTCGTCGCCTCGGTCGACCCGCGACCCGCCGGGCCGGAGGGAACCGCCTGGGTTCCGATCGCGGACTGGTGCAGGGTCGACGGCGACGGCGCCCTGCAGGGGATCGTCACCGGAATGAGAACGGAGCCGAACGGCGACCGGCAGTTCCTCCTCGTCCGGGACGACGACGCCTTCGGACTCCGCCTCGACGGCCGGATCCTCGGCGCGGAAGTCGTCGAAAACAGCGAAGGCCGACCCCGCGTCCGTTTCCTGCTTGAAGACGACGCGGTCCGCGAGATCCAAACCGCGAGCTTCCCGATGGTGGGCGGCACCGTGGCGTGGATCGTCGACGGGGAGGCCGTCTCGATGCCGACCCTCGAAGTCGCGATCCCGCCTCGCGGCAAGATCGTCGATCGATTCGATTTCGAGCAGGCCCGGTGGATCGCGGCCCGACTCCGTGGTGAACTGATGCGTCGACCCGGGACACCGGATCCCGCCGAGCTCGAAGCCGCGGACGACGAGGATCGGGCCACTTCGAACCCGATCGATCTCGCAGGTCGATCCGCCGCCGATCTCCCGGCTTCGGCGTACACCGACTACACGATCCAGGCGGGAGACAGCTTCGAGGGGATCGCCACCGACTGGTTCGGCGACCCTCGGAAGCAGTCGCTCATCGCGATCGCGAATCCCACCGTGGATCCGACCCGGCTGCAGATCGGCCAGATCATCAAGCTTCCGCCGAAGGACACGCTTCGCTCGATCGAGCGGAGCTCGCCGACCGAGACCGGCGTGGTGATCCACGTGGTCCGCTCCGGCGAGACGCTCAGCGACATCGCGGTCGAGTACCTCGGCAAGGCGTCGCGATGGCAGGAGATCCACGAGGCGAATCTCGACGTGATCGGCGACGANCCCGCCCGGCTCACCGTGGGCATGGAGCTGCGAATCCCATGACCGATCCACAGGCATCCAACGAAGCCGATCGGCTCGCCGCCGATCTTCTCCCGACCCGCATGGACGANCTGGCCATGGAGGGGCGGACGGACACGTCGGTTCTCAACNAACTCTGGGCGATGGCGTTCGCGCTTCCCCGCTGGTACTTCGTCGGAACCGGCAAGTTCCCGAACGTCCAGCCGCTCGCGGTGATCGTCGACAAGAAGCCGTTCGCGATGGCGTTCACCGCCAAGGGCCGCGCGGACGAGTACGCCCGGAAGCACGGCGTGCTCGCCATCGGCGACAAGCCGTCGATCCTCTCGTTCAAGGTCGAATCGGCGGTGCGCCGCATCGTGCCGCTGCAGCGGGTCGGCGTGTTCGGGGTCCTCTTCGACGACGTCCGGGGAGGATGGTGCATTCCACTGCAACGCCTTCCCGACATGCTCCACCACTTCAAGCCGGGCGGTCCGGGCAGCACCGGCGTCGATCCGGGCACGACGCCTGATCGCTCCGCCGACGGCACGGACGACTGAATCAGGTATCCGCCAGCGCCGTGGTCGCGATCGCGAGATCGTGTTCGAGGTGGGCNGCGGTGAGTGATCCGACGACCATCGACGACACGCCCGCCGGGGCGAGACAGCGGGGGATCGCTTCATCCGGCGCGAGCCTGCCCGAGGCGAGGCCCTTCTTGATGACGACGCCGACGTCCTCGGCCGACGCGGCGTCGATCACCGGGGACTGACGCTCGTCGAGCGGGTGGTACTCGACCATCAGGCAGTCGACCACGCCGGACTCGATCGCGCGGAGATGACCCTCCACGGTCTTGCCGCTGAAACCGATGAACCGGAGATCGCCTCGGTCCCGGAGTTCGACCAGCGTTTCGAGGACCGCGGTCGTTTCGATGATGCCGAGATCATCGCCGTTNGAGTGGACGAAGACCAGATCGAGCCGATCGGTGGCGAGTCGATCGAGACTGCGTTCGATGCTCGTCCGGACGCCCCTGGCCGAGAAATCGAACCGCCCGACGCCGTTCTCGAACGTCTCGCCCACCTTCGTCGACAGGATGAACTCGTCTCGTCGGGAGGCGAGATGCCGGCCGATCCTCGCCTCGCTCGAGCCGTACGCCGGCGCGGTGTCGACGAGGTCGATGCCGAGATCGAGGACCTGGTTGAGAAGTCGACCGCAGTCGACTTCGTCCGGGAGGGCATAGGCGTGCTCGTACTTGACGCCCTCGTTCCGGCCGATCTTGAAGGCACCGAATCCGATGGGACTCGGGATCAGGCCGGTTCGGCCGAGACGACGTCGTGATGGCTGGTCCACGATCGCTCCTCCCACGGAAAGGCGGCGACCCGGGGTCGGCGCAGGGTTTCGAACTCGGCGGGAGGATGCTGGGGCGTCGGAGTCTCCGNCNTCGATTCCACCGTGCCTTCCGTCGCCTCGAGCACCGCCGCGGCGAGCCTCGGCGCNAGGGCCCACTTGGTCGGCCATGCCGTGATCAGCCGTCCATCGTGCAGCGACATGACTTCGGCGTCGTCGGGTCGGAGTCCNGCCCGCGTTCGTCGTTCGGCCCGATCCACGCGGTACGACGACCATTCGAGATCCTCGATGCGGTCGAGATCGAGTCCGGGCAGAACGCCGCGAACCTCGTCGCACGCCGCACGCCGCTGCGCGGCATCGTCGCGATCGACGCCCCGCTCGGCGAGNTCGCCGCCCAGCTGCCAGACCGTCCGCCCCGCATCGTCCCGGGCGCTGGTGATGGTGACCCGGGTCTTGTTCCCGTCGACGCAGTGNCCGTGAAACTCGGGAAGGGATCNCGACCGGACGAGGGCCATGTGAAGNGGACGTCGCTGGGCGACCTCGGCATCGAGCCCGAGTCGCGCNAGGAGCCCTTCGTTCCCGACGCCGGCGGCCAGCACCACCGAGGCGGGACGAACCGCGACCTCGGCATCGCCCGATCGAAGGATCATCCGTTCGACGCAGCCTCCGGCGGAAGCGAACTCGATCCCCTCGGGCCCGTCGACCCCGACGATCCGTCCGGAATGGGCGTCGGCGATCGCGGAGAGGACCGACCGGGTGTCGAAGACCGGTTCGGCCACCCGGAGCACCGCACCGGATGCGGTCCGGAGCAGGGCCGGCCGATCCGACTCCGGAACCGTCTCGGGTCGGGTCCGCAGCGCGGCCTTCGCCCCCAGCATTCCGAGCCGGGAGGCCAGGGAGTCGGTTCGCCACATCCAGGTGCACGGCGTGCTCATCCGCGCGTCGCGAAGATCCGGGCCCGGTCCGTCGTTCGATTCGTGGCGATCCCGCCAGAAGCCCGGCATGTCCGCGATCGCGCCCGCGGCATCGAGATCCCGTTCACGAAGGGTGTACTTGAGGCCGCCGTGAATGATGCCCTGGGCCGCGACGCTCTGACCGTGGCCGAGCTCGAAGGCCTCCACGAGGATCGCGTTCCGACCGGCGCGAACCGCCGCGTCGAGGATCCAGAGTCCGGCGATGCCGCCTCCGATCACCGCGAGGTCCACGGGTTGTCCTTCCGATCCGGGCATTCGGACACCCTAGCGGACCGGAACCGCGCCGGGGAGGGGTGTGGTCGCGTATCCTTCTCGTCCCGAGGCAGGACGGTTCGCCCCGCGAGCCAGCCTCGGGTTCTTCACCAACCCGGCAGGAATCCACGCGTGCAACACGGATCCGTTCTCATTCCCGGCGACGGCATCGGCCCCGAAGTCACTTCGGCGGCCTGCCGCATCATCGACGCGGCCCTCGAGGGTGGTGATTCCAGCATCGAGTGGATCCCGTGCCACGCCGGGGTGGCGGCGCTGGAGAACGGTCATTCCGATCTGCTCCCCCAGGAGACGGTCGACGCGATCCAGCAGGTCGGCGTCGCCCTGAAGGGCCCGTGCACCACGCCGATCGGCGGCGGATTCTCCTCCGTGAACGTCGCCTTGAGAAAGACCCTCGACCTCTACGGCGCCGTTCGACCGGTTCGATCGATCGAAGGCGTCGAGACGCGGTACCGGGACGTCGATCTCGTGGTGGTCCGGGAGAACACCGAAGGCCTGTATGCAGGGATCGAGAACGAAATCACGCCGGGCGTGGTGACCAGCCTCAAGGTGGCCACCGAGAAGGCGTCCTACCGAATCGCGAAATTCGCGTTCGAATACTCCCGAAGCCGGGACCGGAAGAAGGTCACGGTCTTCCACAAGGCGAACATCATGAAGAAGACCGACGGCCTCTTCATTCGATGCGCGAAGGAGGTTCACGACGCGGGCTACGAGGACATCGAATACGAGGAACTGATCATCGACGCGGCGTGCATGCGTCTGGTGCAGGACCCGACGAACTTCGACGTCCTCCTTTGCGAGAATCTCTACGGCGACGTGGTGAGCGATCTCTGCGCCGGCTTCGTCGGCGGACTCGGCGTCACCCCGGGCGCGAACTTCGGCGCGGTGAACGCGGTCTTCGAGGCGGTCCACGGATCCGCGCCGGACATCGCCGGCAAGGGACTCGCGAATCCACTGGCGATCACGATGAGCGGCGTGATGATGCTCAACCACATCGCGACCCGTACCGGTGACGCCGCGGCGAAGGCGGCGGCGGACCGGATCAAGATCGCATACAACGCCGCGGTCGGCGAGGGCGAGCGTACCGGCGACCTGGGTGGATCCCTCGGAACCGAGGCGTTNGCGGACGCCCTCGTGCGCCGCCTCGGCTGAGCACGGGGCCTCGACGATGCGGTGCGCCTTCCACGTCGACTACGAGATCCCGCTTCCCGAGGGGCATCCCTTCCCGATGAAGAAATTCTCGGCGCTCCGGCGGATCCTCCTCGAGGAGGACATCCTCCGCGAGGAGACGCTCATGTCGCCGGAGGAGGCGCCGTGGACGGAGATCGCCCTCGCCCATGACCACGACTACCTCGAACGATTGAAGCACGGACGACTCGGATCCGCCGAGGAACGCCGGCTCGGGCTTCCGTGGTCGCCGGCTCTCGTCCGCCGCTCCCGGCTCGCGGTGGGGGGCACGATGCTCGCGGCGTGGCAATCGCTCGAGGACGGGGTGAGCGGGAATCTCGCGGGCGGCACCCATCATGCGTGCCCGGATCACGGCGAGGGATTCTGCGTGCTCAACGACGTGGCGATCGCGATCCGGGTGCTCCAGCGCGAGGAGGAGATCCGCCGGGCGTTGATCATCGACCTCGACGTCCACCAGGGAAACGCCAACGCCCTGTGCTTCGCGGGCGACGACTCGGTCTTCACCTTCTCGATGCACGGGGCCCGGAACTTTCCGATGCGGAAGCCGCCGAGCGATCTGGACGTGCCGCTTCCGGACCACTGCGGCGACCTCGAGTATCTCGCCCTCCTCGAGCGACACCTCGGGGACGCGATCGATCGGGCCCGTCCGGATCTCGTCTTTCTCCTCTCCGGCGTGGACGTCGTGCTGGGGGATCGCTACGGACGCCTGGCCATGACCCGCGACGGCCTGCGCCGAAGGGAGCACCGGGTGCTCGGCGAGTTGTTCGAACGGGGACTCCCCACGACGCTCGTGCTCTCCGGAGGCTACGCGGCGACGCCGACCCTCACCGCCGATCTTCACGCCGAGACGCATCGCGCGGTCCGCGACCTCCGAACCTGACGGGCACCACCTCTCGTGTTACGGTCCGGGCATGCCGCACGCCGCTCCCCATCGTCCCCTGGTCAGGCTGCTGGTCGCCTCGACGATCGCGTCCATGTCCGCGTCGATGCTCGGGGCCTGCCGGCCGACCCTCGACGCCCCGTTCGCGAGCACGGACGGGGCGATCGACGCCGAGGATCACCGACTCGACCACGGCTATGCCTTGCTTCTCGATCTCCTCGCCGACGAATCGAAGGTCGCGGACGTGCTCGTGATCAAATCGCCCTCCGAGGCGACTGCGACGCTGCTCCGCGACATCTCCACCTCGGCGAACGCCGGGGCGGAGGGACTCCGACGACTTCTGGCCGGACCGCCGGCGATCTCGACCGAGACCGACGGACTCCCGATCATCGAAACCGATGCTCGAAACAGAATCGCCAACCGCGAAACGGTCGCACTGCTGATCTCCGGCGGCGCGTCGTTCGAGCGGCGGATCCTGCTCACTCAGGACAAGGCCTGTGGCTACGTCGCGGCGCTCGCGGCGAGCCTCGCGACGGCTGATCCGGCCTCGGAGCGCCGTGAGCGGCTCGAGACGCTCTCGGCGACCTTCGACCGGCTGGCCTCCCGGGTTCGGTCGCGACTCGCGGTGAGTCAAGGGGCGCCGACCAGCGGGTGAACCCCCGGGAAGATCCTTGGGAAGATCCTTGGAAAGATCCCAGAATCAGTCTTCCCAGGCCTCCGCGAGTCGGCTTCCGGAGGTCTCGATCTCGGGCGCGGGCGGGGCGGTCGCGGCACCACCACGGAGCGACAACGGATCGATCGCTTCGGTCTCGATCTCGGGCGGGGCGGCGACCTGCTTGACCTGCTCGACCTGCTCGACCTGCTCATCGGCCCGACGAACCGCTTCGCCGTCGATCCGGCCGTCGTGTCCGACCTCGTCGAACTTGACGGTCACCCGACGGCTGACACCACGTTCCGGCATCGTCACGCCGAAGAGCCGGTCGCAGGCCTGCATGGTCCGCTTGTGGTGGGTGATCACGATGAAGTGGGACTGGTCGAGGAACTGGCGGACGACGTTGCAGAACCGTTCGACGTTGGCCTCGTCGAGGGCCGCATCGACTTCGTCGAGAATGCAGAAGGGTGACGGCTTGCTCTGGAAGATCGCCATCAGCAGGCCGACCGCGGTCATCGTCTTTTCGCCGCCCGAGAGCTGGCTGATGACCCTCGGTTCCTTGCCGGGAGGCTTCGCCCGGATCTCGATGCCGGACTCCAGCCAGTCGATCGAACCTTCGTCATCGGGGAGCAGGTACAGGTCGGCGCTGCCACCGCCGAAGAGCCGGCGGAACATGCCCTGTGAGCCCGCGAAGTTCTCGCGGACGCGGTTGAAGGTCTCTTCGAACCGGATCCTCGAGGCGGCGTCGAGCCGTTCGATGAGATCCGAAAGCAGAACGCGTGCGGAATCGATGTCTTCGAGCTGGGTCGAGAGATCCTCGTTGCGGACCTCCAGATCCTGAAGCTCCTCGATCGCGTCGAGATTCACATTGCCGAGCCGCTTGATCTCGACCCGCAGCGTTTCGGACTCCTCGATCGCCGCCGTGCGGTCGAAGGGGATCTCCTCCTCGCCCTCGCCCGGCGACGGGGCCGCCGCGAGCAGCTGCCGAGGATCGAGGCCGAGCTCTTCCAGCACGGACTCCTCGAGCCCCTCCCGTTTGATCTCGATCTCGCGTCGCGACATCTCCAGCGCGTGGGCGTCGCGATCCAGTCGGCCGGCTTCGACCCGCGCCGCCTCGAGCGATGTCGCGGTCGTTTCGAGATGACGGGCTGCGGATTCCATGGCCTGATCGTTCTCGACGAACCGGCCGTCCATGCCGTCCAGCGTCGCGGTCGAGGCGGCGACCTCGGTCTCCGCCGCCGAAATGGCCTCGAGGTACTCGCCGATCCGCCCCTGGCGTTCCGCGACCTGTTCCCGTCCCCGGTCGAGCTGTCGATCGGACTCCTCGAGGGCCGCGGACATCCGGGTTCGTTCCCGACGCGTGGATTCGAGCCGGGCGTTGATCTCACCAAGCCTGGTGCGTTCGGCGGTCACCGATTCCNTGGCGGCCTCGGAGGCCTCGGAGACCTCCGCGAGTCGGGCCCGCGACACCTCGAGGTCGGCGGCGATCGTCGCCTCGTGTTCGATGGCCATCGCCCGTTCACCGTCGAGGCGTCGTCGTTCGAGATGGACGGACGTGAGCTGATCGACGATCTCCGACTGCTCGCCTTCCAGTTCGCCACGCTCGCGGGCGATTCTGTCGATCATCTGGGAGGTTCGATCGATCGCGTATCGTTGCTCGACCTCTTCGGCCCTGGCGGCCCGGAGTTTCTCGGAAAGATCGCGTCGGCATTCACCGCGGGTCGAGTGTTCCGCGTCGAGCGTCGATGCCTCGCCTTCGAGCTCCTGCCGCATCTCTTCGAGCCGGAAACCGATTCCTTCGAGTTCCGTCAGCTCGGCCTTCCGGCCCAGCAATCCATGACCTTCCTCGCGGCCGGCGGCGGCCCGCAGCACCACTTCGCCCGCGGCGCCCAGCACGTGACCGTCCCGGCTGACCAGCCGCCGGCCGACGCCTCGGTGGGCGAGCCGACGGCAGGTCGCGAAGTCATCGACGACGAGCGTGTCGCCGAGCACGTGTTCGATCACCCCGCGGATCCGCGAGGCCGCTCGGACCAGACTCGTGGCTTCGACCAGGGTTTCCGTCGCTCGAATCGCGGCGTTGATCCGCGTCGCCGGGACGGACCCCGGTGTGAATCGGCTGATCGGAAGGATCTCGACCCGTCCCTGAAGCCTGGGAAGTCGCCGGAGAATCTCGTCGGCGACGGCGGACGACTCGACGAGGACCGCCTGCAGGTGGGTGCCGAGGGCGGCTTCGATCGCTTCTGCGTCGTCTCGATTCACGTCGATGTGGTCGGCCAGGGGGCCGAGGATCCCCTCGACCGTTCCGACGAGATCGAGTACCTCGCGTACCGCGTCACCGATGCCTTCACCCGCGGTGGCCATCTCCTCGAGGAGGCGACGGCGGGTCTCGGTTCCGGTCCGTTCGTCGCGGTTGCCGGCGATCCGCCCCGTGAGATCCGCTCGCCGATCATCCAGCCGGGCGATCCGTTCCTCCTCGCCGCGCAGATCGGCATCGAGCCGCTGGATCCGGTCGACGAGCACGTCGACGCGGTTGCCGGCCTTCAATCGCTGGACACGATGCATGTCAAGATCGGCCGCGAAGGGTCGGGCCTTCTCGGCCAGTCGGCGAAGTCGCTCCTGCAGTTCCGTCCCCCGGGAATCGACGCCCCGCACCGCGGACTCGAGTCGGATCCGGTCCCGGTCGGCCGCGGCGAGTCCNTCCCGGGCATCCTCCACGGTGGCGACCGCCTCGGTGCGCGCCGCTTCGAACTGATGGCGACGGGTGGTCTCATCGGCGAGTCGCGCCTCCGCCGCCGCCGCTTCCTGTGCGGACTCGTCGATCCGGGCCTCGACCTCCGCGAGATCGCGTCCGAGGGCCTCGACCTGCACCTCGAGTTCGCCGATCCGCCGGGTCTCGTCGGCGATCGCCTTTTCGGCGTCGTCGCGATGGCGGGTGGTCAGTTCGATTCGCTGCCCCGCCTGATCCAGGCGGTTTCGCTCGGTCAGTCGCTCCTGCTCGAGGTCGTGGCGGGTTTCCTGGATCTGATGCCGCTCGATCTCGGCGGCCTGCTTGGCTTCCTCGAGTTCCGCGAGGTTCGTCGCGAGCCCGCGACGCTCGGTCTCGATCGCCGCGAGTTGGCGGGTCAGACCCGCGAGCCGATCGTCGAACTCCTCGAACTGGTCCCGGGCGATCGCGGTCCGAAGCGTCCTGCGGCGATCGTCGAGGCCGCGGAATCGCTCCGCCTTCTCGGCCTGACTCCGGACGATCCGAAGACGACGCTCGGTGTTCGCGAGCTTCTCACGCACCTGCACGAGGTTTCGTTCCGCCGCGTCGAGCTTGCGTGACGACTCGAGCTTCCGCTGCCGGAATTTCGCGACGCCCGCGGCCTCCTCCAGAATGGAGCGACGCTCCATCGGGTTNGCNAGNAGCATNGCNTCGACCTTGCCCTGCTCGATGATCGAATACGCGTTGGTGCCCACNCCGGTGTCGAGGAAGAGTTCCTTGATGTCCCGGAGCCNGCACTTGCGNTCGTTGATGAGGTANCCGCTTCGNCCGTCNGCGNAGAGNCGNCGNGTNACGGAGACCTCGTCGGTGTCGATGGGAAGCCNTCGNTCNCGNACCCGCGTNCGNTCGACGACCTGTCCGTCNCCNGCGGCGAGCGCGAGTTCGTCTTCGTCNAGCNCNTCGNTCNNCGNNTCNGCGGANCGNTCNNGATCGATGTCNGGNTCGAGNTCCGGCGGGCAGTTCGCCGGCCGCGGTGATCGCCTCGAGCGGNCGTTCGAGNCNGGGGTTCTCGAAGGTNAGGGTGACCTCGGCCATNCCCATCGGCTTGCGGGCGGCGCTTCCCGCGAAGATGACGTCCTGCATCGCGGANCCNCGNAGGCTCTTCGCNCTGCGTTCGCCNAGCACCCACTTNACGGCGTCGACGACGTTCGANTTNCCGCANCCGTTNGGNCCGACCACGCCGATGATCGGTTCNTCGAANGTGAANTCGGTCCGGTCGGCGAAGCTCTTGAATCCCGAGAGCGTGAGTTTGGCGAGTCGCACGTNGATCGACCTCCTGTCGATGTCGCCACACATCCGTGCCGTGGCGGGCATGCTCGTCGTGGCGGCGAAGAGCCGGCGACACGCGAGCCGAGGCCGGAACGGAATAAGCCGCGTTCCGGTCCGCTGCAGTGGTGGGGGCCGAGGGTGTCCTCACCCGGATCCGAGCCGGGATCCGGGGCCGAAGACTCCGACCTCACCGGGGAACAGTATCGCCGCCCTTGCGAGGCGCTTCAAGCCGATTCGGGATCGGGTCGTCCGGGATTCCGTCCTCNTCCTCGTCGACCATCGGCAGNTCGGCGTCGAACTCGNCCCGATCGGGGNNNTCCTCGGTCNTCTGGGCNCGGANGATNGCGGCCAGNACCCGNTCCTGCTCCGCCTTGAAGTCGCTGGTGAGGTAGCCCTCCCGCCAGAGCTGATGGAGGGCGCCGATGGTCTCGCCGTAGGTGAGCCCGATGCCCGGAGCGGGGGCCTCGATGGTGGTCCGATGCCCGAAGTACGCGACCAACTGTCCCACTTCGGGGCTGACTTCGTCGATCTGGGCGGGAAGGTCGGCGGCCTCGCGGTAGAAGCCCTCGAGCCGCCCATCCTCGCTGTCGGCCTTCATCAGAAGTCGATTGCTCCACGCCTCGAGGAACATCGGCCGCTCCACCTCCTGGCCGTCCCCGAAGATGACGATCCTGGGCCGCCCGGTCTGCGCCACGTAGATCAGGGGACGATCGCTCGGAACGAGGTTCAGGATGAACTTGTCATCGATGTCGTACGCCGCGACGATCGGATCGGCCCGCTCCTCGAGGGCCTCGAACGTGGCGAGCCGGATGTCGACGTCCTCCGCGTCCAGGAGGGGGCGGAGCCCCATCTCGATCGTGGGATTGGGCCCCATCTCCGAGAGCAGCTTGATGCAGGCGAGCTTCGCTTCCACGGTGCCGTCGTTCGCGATCGCGACGAGGTGGGGGGCCACCGATGCGTCATCGAGTTTCGCGCCGGCGATCAGCGCGGCGAGCCGCGGGCCCTCCTCCGGATAGTCGTAGAGGTCCTGGATCACCGGAATCGACTTCGGCCCGAGGGCCTGCCAGCGGAGGGTCGCCTCCTTGGTGAAACCGGGGTTCGCGAGCAGGGCCCGTCGCACGCTGAGCGCGGTCGCCTCGACGGCTTCGGGACGAAGCGAGCTGTGCTTCACGAGGTCGACGAACCGCTGGGGGTCGTCGTGGTGACTCGGCGGCACCGTGAGCTTGATCTCCTCGCCGCTCTTGCCGTGCGCCGTCTCGTCGTTCTGGCCGGGCTCGCGCGGAAAACGCGAGTTGATCGCATCGCGGACCGCCATGGCACGGACGTGGCTTCGCACCGCCATCCGCAGCTTGAGCAGCATGTCCTCGTCGACCATGCCCCCATCCATGATCCGGCCGGTGAGCCGGTCGACGGTGTCCTTCTTCCGGGCATTCGGTTCGGCGAACGGGTTGATGAAGATCTGGCCACGAGCCTTGGCGAGGGCGGTCGCCTGCTTGGGACCGACGCTGATGTCACCGGGACGGAGGTCCGTGGTGTAGAGGGTGCCGCCCTCGAGGCTGGAGGTGCCGGTACCCGGGGCGGAATAGACGCGAACGTCGAAGCGACTGTCCGCGACGGCACCGGGGGGGATGACCCCTTCGACCACCACCACTGCGGTGTCTTCGGAATCGAGGAGCCGTTCAGGAGAGATGTCGCCGTAGCCGGTCGCGGGGTTGCCGACGCCTCGTCGGGCCATCTCCTGAAGCATCCAAGAACGGACCTGGGCCGGCATCAGGCGGCTTCCGGTCCCCCGAAGTCCGACCACCAGCCCGTAGCCTCGGACGATGGTCGGATTCTCACCCGCGATCGCGGCTTCGCTCGCGACGGTGCCCCGCATGATCGGCTGCACGTCGATTTCAAAGTTCCGGCGCTCGAGGCTCGTGGCGTTCTTCTCCGGATCGACCCGTTCGACCATGTCGAAGGTGTCACAGGCAGGGAACAGGCCGATCATCAGGAGAGCGGCGGCGAGGATGGCGTGGAGATGACGCATGACGCTGGAATCCCGGTCGGCGTGTCGCGGCAGAGGTGCTGCGAATTCGCAGCCCGATTCTAGCAGTCCTCGGGGGCCGGATCCCCGTCCCAAACCGGTCCAAACGACACGACGCGGCTCGGAAGCCGCGTCGTGTCCCGCACCCGGAGGCACGCGCTCTCTCTCTCTCGATCCCAATTCCCTGATTCGGGGCGTCAAACGGGGTTCAGTGGGCTGCCGAGGCTCTTCGGACATCCCGGCGATGGAAGGCGTACAGGCTCAGGGCGATGCAGGCGGCGGTCCAGGCCACGGTGATGAGGTCGTCGTTGAGCATGTCGAAGTTCCTTCCTGG
>NYVS01000060.1 GCA_002684755.1 Phycisphaerae bacterium | reverse complement strand
GCTCATGCCGATCACCAATGCACTCACCACCGAGATCAAGCGGATCTCGATCCTCGACGAGCACGGCCAGTTCGACGCCGAACTCGGGAAGGACCTGATCCCCAACGACGACCTCATCCGCCTCTACGAGGAGATGACGCTCTGTCGCAAGCTCGACGAGGTGGCCTTCAAGCTCCAGCGTTCCGGCCGGATGGGAACCTATCCCCAGAACATGGGCCAGGAAGCCAACTCGCTCGGCGCCGCCTACGTCCTCAACCAGGACGACTGGCTGGTCACCTGCTATCGCGAGAACTGCGGGCTCTTCCACCGTGGACTTCCGCCCGAGAAGATCCTGCTCCACTGGATGGGCGACGAGCGTGGCAACAACATCGATCCGTCGCTCTGCGTGACGCCGATCGCGGTGCCGATCGGCACCCAGATGCTGCACGCCACCGGCCTCGCGTGGGCGAGCAAGTATCGCGGCGAGAAGCGGGTCGCCTGCACCTTCTTCGGCGACGGCGCGACCAGCGAGGGCGACTTCCACGAAGCGATGAACTTCGCGGCGAACCTCGACATCCCCGTCGTCTTCTTCTGCCAGAACAACCACTGGGCGATCTCCGTCCCCGGCCGGATCCAGTGCTCCGCGCCGACCGTCGCCCAGCGGGCGATCGCCTACGGCATGGACACCATCCAGTGCGACGGCAACGACATCTTCGCCGTCGTGTACTGCATGCGGAAGGCCGTCGAACTGGGTCGCGAACACGGTCGTCCCTTCTTCGTCGAAGGCGTCACCTATCGCCTCGGCGACCACACCACGGCCGACGACGCCCGTCGCTACCGCGACGAGGAGGAGGTCGAACTGTGGCGACAGCGGGATCCGCTGATCCGGGTCCGCGGCTACATGAAGGAACTCGGCATCTGGGACGACTCGAAGGAAGCGGCGCTCGCCGAGAAGGTCGAAGCGGACACCGCGGGCATCGTGGAACGCGCCGAGAACATCGAGGCCCCCGACAGCGACGATTTCTTCAACGCGATGTACGCCGAGATCCCCCCCGATCTCGACCTCCAACGACGGACCCGACGAACCAGTTCGATCGGGCAGGATCCCTCGCAGATCGAGTCCACCCAGACGACCAACGCCTGAGACCGGACGATCTCCTCCTCACCGCACCCCCCCACGGGACGAACTCGTCCCGATTCCAGACGGAACGCAACCGATGGCCAGCCTCACCCTCGTGCAAGCGATCAACCTCGCCCTCGTCCAGGAGATGGAGAAGGACGACCGCGTCCTCCTGCTCGGAGAGGACGTGGGCCTCAACGGTGGCGTCTTCCGCGTCACCGAAGGGCTCCACAAGCGATTCGGTGCACACCGGGTCGTCGACACGCCGCTCGCCGAGAGCGGGATCATCGGAACCTCGATCGGCCTCGCGATGGCGGGCCTTCGTCCCGTCCCCGAGATCCAGTTCGACGGCTTCCTCGGTCCCGCCTACGACCAGATCTGCTCGCATGCCGCCCGCATGCGGACGCGGACCCGGGGCGGCCTGACGGTGCCGCTCACCATCCGCGTNCCGGTCGGCGGCGGCATCCACGCCCCCGAACTGCACAGCGACTCCCCCGAGAACATCTACATCCACCAGCCCGGCCTCAAGGTCGTGATGCCGAGTTCGCCGTACGACGCGAAGGGCCTCCTCATCGCGTGCCTCCGGGATCCGGATCCGTGCATCTTCTTCGAGCCGAAGCGGATCTACCGGGCGTTCCGGGAAGAGGTTCCCGAGGACGAATACGTGCTTCCGCTGGGCAAGGCCCGCACCGTGTGCGAGGGTGATGATCTCACCATCGTCAGCTGGGGCGCCAGCGTCGTCCAGTGCATGCAGGCGATCGAGAAGAGCGAGCGAAGCATCGAGTTGATCGATCTCCGGACGCTCTACCCCTTCGACATGGAGGCGGTCGAGACCAGCGTCCGGAAGACCGGTCGCTGCGTGATCGTCCACGAGGCTCCGAAGACCGGCGGATTCGGTGCGGAGATCGCGACGCGGATCATGGAGCGGTGCTTCCTGCACCTCGAAGCACCGGTCCAGCGGGTCGCGGGATTCGACACGATCATGCCCTACTACAAGCTCGAACTCGAATACCTTCCCGACACCGAACGCATCGGTCTCGCGATCGACGAGATCTCCGCGTACTGAGCCCGCTCGTCCGCACCGACCCGAATCGAATTCCCAGCGCATCGAACTCCGGATCCACTCCATGGCCGCCACCAAGCAACCCGCCGACAAGTCGCACTTCATCCTTCCCGATCTCGGCGAAGGCGTGCACGAAGCAGAGCTCATCAGCTGGAAGGTCAAACCCGGCGAGCCGGTCAAGGAACACCAGACGATGGCGGAGATGGAGACCGACAAGGCGTTGGTCGAAGTCCCCAGCCCCTGGACCGGCGTCATCGACGAACTCCGCGGCAGCGAAGGCGACATCATCAACGTCGGGTCGATCCTCGTGACCTACAAGGTCGACGGCGGCGGCGCCACCGCGGCGCCTTCGAAGGACACCCCCGCCGAGGCGCCGAAAGACGACGAATCGGGCGAGGGTGATCAGGGAACCGTGGTCGGCACGATGAGCGGCACCCTCGAAGTGAGCAGCCGGTTCTCGCGCAATCCCGAACACGAGACCACCGGCAACGGCGTGGTCGCCGAGGGCAAGGCGATGGCGACCCCCGCCGTCCGCCGGGTCGCCCGCGAACTCGGAATCGACATCGACCACGTCCCGGGCACCGGCCGCGGCGGCCGGGTCACCGCGAGCGACGTCCATGCCCACGCGTCTCTCGGACGCGACGGCGCTCCCGCCGCGAACGTCAACACCGAGGCGACCGATGCCGCCGTGATCACCGCGGCGAGCCTCGCTTCGCCGCCCCGCGATCTCCCCGCCGTCTCCGCCGACGGCATCAAGGAACGCATCCCCTTCCGAGGCGTCCGTCGGAAGATCGCCCAGGCCCTCGATCTCTCGGTCAAGACCGCGGTCCACTTCACGGTGGTCGACGAGGTGGACGTCACCGAACTCGAGGTCAAGCGACGGGAATACGCGAAGGTGCTCGGCACCCGGCTCTCGCTGCTTCCCTTCATCATGACCGCGACGTGTCGCGCTCTTCGCAAGCATCCGGCGATCAACGCGAACGTCGACGACGCCCGCGAGGAGATCCTGATCAAGGACGTCGTCAACCTCGGCTGTGCGGTCGACACCGAACACGGCCTCATGGTTCCGGTGATCGGCAACGCGGACCGTCTCTCGCTCGTCGAGCTCGGCCGTGCGGTCGCCGATGTCGCGGAAGGCTGCAAGAACCGGACGATCCCGCGGGAGCGACTGACCGGCGGCACCTTCACGATCTCGAACGTCGGCAGCTACGGCGGGCGATTCGCGACGCCGATCATCAACTATCCCGAAGTCGGCATCCTCGCCGCAGGCCGCTCCTTCGAGAAGGTCATGGCGAAGGACGGCATGATCTTCGCCGGCACGGCNCTCCCCCTCAGCCTCTCCTGCGACCACCGAGTCGTCGACGGTGCGGAAGGGGCGAGGTTCCTCAACACCGTGAAGCGGCTGCTCGAGGATCCCGGTTCGCTCCTCGCCTGACGGAGGAGGACGACATTCGAATCGACGTCGAATCACGTCGCCGCCTCGTGTCGAGCGAAGCGGCGGCGTTTTCAATCGATCACCGTTCGAGTCGCCGGGGCGATCCCCCATCCGGCCTCGAATCGAACCACACTCGATAGGCTCTTCATCCATGCAGGATCCAGAAACCCCCGATCACGACGATGCCGCATCGCCCGATGGAACGGACGAGGTCGGACGCCTCCGTCGGACACGCGCCGAGACGATTCGGACCGATCTCACTCGATTGGGAAGACCCGGTCACGGCTTCGTGAATCCGGCGATCACCCGGGCGTCGACCGTCACCTTCGAGACGGTCGCCGAATTCGAGGATGCGCTCTCCTGTGATCTCCAGAACGGACCGTACACCTACGGACTGCTCGACACGCCGACCGAGAGATCGTTGGCGCAGTCCCTCGCGTCGCTCGACGGCGCGGACGGTGGGATCCTCGTCGAGAGCGGCCTCGCCGCCGTCGGCGTCGCCCTGCTCGCCTTCGTGGAACAGGGCGATCACGTCCTGATGGTCGACTCGTGCTACGGACCGAGCCGGATCATCTGCGACGGCCTGCTCGCCCGACTCGGCGTCGAGACCGAGTACTACGATCCCCGGATCGGCCAGGACGATCGGCCGGGGATCGAAACGCTCCTTCGGGAGAACACTCGAATGGTGTTCATGGAATCACCGGGATCCGTCACCTTCGAGATGCAGGACGTGCCGGCGATCACCGCCGCCTGCCGGGAACGGGAGATCGTGACCGCGATCGACAACACCTGGGCGACTCCGCTCGGATTCCGACCCGTCGAACACGGCGTCGACGTCGTGGTGCACGCACTGACGAAATACGTGACCGGCCACGCCGACGTCATGCTCGGCGCCCTCACCGCNCGCACCCGCCCGATCTGGGATCGGCTCAAGACCACCGCGATGGACCTCGGGCACGGCGCCAGTCCCGACGACGCGTGGCTCGCGCTCCGCGGCCTGCGNACGCTCGCGGTACGGCTGGATGCGCAGGAGGCGGCGGCGCTCCGGATCGCCCGGTGGCTCCAGACCCGCCCCGAAGTGAAACGAGTCCTGCACCCCGGCCTTCCCGAAGACCCGGGGCACGCGATCTTCAAGCGGGACTTCGATCGCGGTTCGGGGCTGTTCGGGATCCTCCTTCACGACGTCGATGCGACGTCACTGGCCCGGATGCTCGAAGGCATGCGATACTTCTCGCTCGGTTACTCCTGGGGCGGGTTCGAGAGCCTTCTCATTCCCCAGCATCCGCTCACCGAACGAACCGCNACGCCCTGGACCGAGACCGGCACGCTCCTCCGCGCGTCCATCGGTCTCGAATCGACGGAACATCTCCTGTCCGATCTCGAGGAAGGGCTCGCCCGACTTCGATCCTGAAATCATCTCGCGGTCGCGGCGAACGGATCGGCGACGCTGGTCCGATCCTCCGACGACTTCGGCGCGCGAACGACGTGCACCCCGATTTCCGTCACGACCAGGATGAAGGTCTCATCCTTCGAGATGGTCATCCACCTGATCGCATGATCGAGCTGNCGCAGNTTCGCGATCGGACGGGAATCTTCGGGACGCGAGATGAAGAGCGCTCCATCCTGTCCGGCGGAGATCACCCTGGTTCCATCCTCGATGAACTCGACGTGCGTCGCATTCGAAAGATGACCCGCGATTCGACCGACGTAGTCGTCCTGTTCGAAATCGAACACCGCCACGTTCTGGGGTCGCTCGCGTCCGACCACCGCGAGCCGACCCCCATCGGGCGAGAAGTCCATGTCGAAGTCGTAGGTCACAGCCGATTTTTCCGGAGACCAGACCANATCCCATGAATCAAGGTCGATCTTGCCCGTCTTGCCGTGNCTGCTCGCGGAGACGATCGCGAGCTCCCGCGTGGTGGGACTCACCGCCATCCGGCGACGAATCGACGGGATTTCGTGGGGCCGATCCGGTATGGGGAACCGAGCCGTCCTCAGCACATTTCCATCCGCGTCGACATGGGACAGGCGACCGTCCCCGAATCCCACGATCACGCCTCCGTCCGGATGACGCACGATCTCCGAGACGGAACCGGTGACGATGACGTTCCGCGATGCACCGGTGACCGGATCGACGATCCAGAGACCGGACGAACGGCAACCCACGAACAGGACGTCATCTTCGATCCAGCGAATCGACGTGGCTCGCCCGTCGATTGCAAGGCCACGTTCTCCGGGCCAGAAACGGTCCCAGATGCCGANTTCCGCATCGCCGAGGTACATCNGACCGTTCTCACCCACGACCACGAAACGAGATCCGTTCGGTTCGAACGCCGCGACCGCGGGTCGTGTCTCCTCCGGGAGCGTGAGACCACCGCTGGATCGTCGCCACTTCCGGACCGATCCATCCTTGCCTCCGGTCCAGAGATGATCGCCGTTGCCATCCGCGGCGACCGACCAGACGTATCCCTGNGAACTCCCGATCATCATCGTCTGCTCGCCGGTCAGGAGGTCGAAGGTCCGGATCGAATCATCCGTGCCGACGGTGTGGACGGCTCGGCCGTCGGGATCGAAGGCGATCCCGAAGATCCCCGCCTTCCCTCCCAGGAGTTCCTGCTCGANCGTCCAATCCCGCGCACGAAGGATGACCGTCCGACCATCGCCGAATCCGACCGCGACCAGTCGGTCGTCATCCGTCTTGTCGACCCGGATGGCCACCGATTCGGTCTCGAAGACCGATCCACCNGGGTTCAGGTCCGAATCGAAGACGAGGACCTGACCTTCTCGCGTACCGACGACGATGCGTCCGTCGGCCAACCAGACCCCGCTTCGACAGCTTTCAGAACCCGTGTCCGTNTCTCGAAGCACCTCGAGTGTCGGAACGTCGAGCACGTAGAGATTGCCCGTTTCACCGACCGCGAGAAGCTCCTCGCCTGACGGTGAAGACACGATCTCACCGATGGGTTCGGGCAACATCGTCATCGCGACGCCCGTACCGGTGTCGAGGCGGACGAGTCTCACCCGTCCATGAAGGTCGACGTCTGCGATCAGTCCCCGCGATTCGATCACCGCATGTCGCCACCCGTCGGACGGTTCCAGCCATGGTGTGAACCAGATCTCCTCGCCGGTCAACGAATCCACCGCAAAGAGCCCCGGATAGTTGGAGACGATCAACCAGTCGTTGGGGCCGCTTGGTGGATTCTCGATCAGATCGAGGTCGATCACGTCGCCCGAGAATCCGGTGATCGACATCACGCTTGGATCGATGTCGGCGGCCAGCCAGCGATAGACCCACCCACGATCGGACTCCGGAATTTCTTCAAGCCGAATCTCCATCGAAGCGATGTCGCCCGCGGCATGGGCGGAGATCGCGGACGCCAGATTCGCCTCGGCGGCCGCACTGATCGCCGTGCGTCTGAGGCTGGTTTCGCGATCCAGCATCACCGACAGGATCACGACGGTCGCGACGATGATCAGCATCATCGTGCCCACGAGACCCGCCGGAATCGGATTCCGACGTGACAACCGCCACAGTCGCGCGGGCCCGCTGATCGGCCTCGCGAGGACCGGAAGCCCGACCGACCACGATTCGAGTTCGAGGCCGACGGCTTCGACCGACGGATACCGATCGCCCGGCGATTTCTCGAGCATCTTCCGAACGACCTGCTCGAGATCCCGATCGACCCCGGGTGCGTGTCGTCGCAGCGCGGCGGGCTCGAGCGATCGAATGCGGCGGGCGGCTTCGACGATCCCGCAATCGACGAGTTCGTAGGGCATCCGTCCCGCGAGCAGGAGATAGACGACGACACCGAGCGAATACTCGTCGGTTCGAACGTCGACGCCATCGACCCCCGCATCGATCTGCTCGGGGGCCATGAACGGAACGGTGCCCAGAACCTGCCCGGGCATCGTCGCGAGCGTGTCGGTCCGCGAGGATGAATCGTCGAGACGGGCGATTCCGAAGTCGATCACCCGAACCGAACCAGTCCCATCGACCAGGATGTTCGCGGGCTTCAGATCCCGATGGATCACCCCGCGTCCGTGTGCGTAGCGAATCGCGTCGATCGCCTCTCGAACCAGCTTGATTCGCGCTGCGATCCCGAGGTTCTCCTCGGCCGCGTATCGAGTGAGCGGGCGCGCCTCGGGAACGAATTCCATCGCGAGCCAGGGCGACTCCCGTCGACCGATCGCGACGGCGCCGGAGGCGAGCACGCGGGCGATCCCGGGGTGTTGGAGCTTTCCGGTGATCTCGACTTCACGCTCGAAGCGCCGCCGCATCCGAGGACCCGCGAATCCGCTTCGAAGCACCTTGATCGCGACCACGCGGTCGGGACGCCGCTGCCGGGCTTCGAAGACCACGCTGGTCCCCCCGGTACCGATGAGCCGGACCAGTTCGAAGTCGCCCACCCGGCTGCCGACCAGGCTGTCGACGCCGTCCTCCGTCGCGTGGTCGGACGCCGTGGGTTCCTCCACGATCGTCGCCTCGACGAACTCGAGGATCTCGAGGACTTCGTCCCGAATCGAATCCTGATCCTCCGCGTCCATCACATAGTCACTGCGATCGGCGCGTGGAAGGACGCTTGCGGCGTCGAAGAGTTCTCGGATCCGGGCGCCGCGTCGCGACGCCATGTCACCGGTCGGATCTCCGCTCGATCCTGAATCGTCGTCCTCGATGCTCACGGTTCGTCGGCCTCGGCGAGTCTTCGTTGGAGAAACGCCTTCGCGAACGTCCAGTCACGACGCACTCTCGACACCGGAATCTCGAGGATGGAGGCCGTCTGTTCGTTGTTGAGTCCCATGAACCAGCGAAAACGCGCGATCTCCGCCGCGTTCGCGTCGATCTTGAACAGATCGTCGATGGCGCCGATGAGCCCCCGCGACGCCACCTCCGTGGCTCGATCGTAATCCGCCAGCTCACCGGCGAAGATCGACAACGAGACGGGAGACTTCCCACCACCCCGCTTCAACGCCTTGCGTCCTCGCGAACGATCGATCAGGAATTGCTCCATCGCCCGGATCGCGGCCCCGAAGAAGTGGCGCCGGTTGTCCCAGGACGCAGGCGCGTTGCGGGCGATCCGAAGGAATACCTCGTGGACGACTTCGGTCGGTTCGAGCCCACCCTCTCCGGCCCCTCGTTTCAACGAATTGCCGGCCATGATCCGAAGATCCTCGTAGACCATGACCCACATCTGCCGAGCCGCTTCGTCGTCACCGGTCAGTGCGTCGTTGAATATATTCGTGAGTTCAGCCAATTCCGCCCCTTGGAAGATTCCGGCGAAGATGCGTTCCGGAACTCATAAAATAAAGCCTCCGGCTCCGAACTTTCCGCCATTCTCCGCCAAATCCGGGATTCACCCGATCGGTCGACCATGTCGGAATCGATGGTCCGAAAATGAAGGTTCTCAGACATGAATGAACAGACCTGGAAGTGGCGGGTTCTCCGAGCGGGCGGGCTCCGACTGGACGGCGGAGGCATGTTCGGAATCATTCCGAAAGCGATGTGGTCGGGCTGGACCACCCCCGACGAAGAGAATCGGATCGGCCTCTCCACCAACTGCCTTCTGCTCGAGAACGGTACGAGGCGG
>NYVS01000059.1 GCA_002684755.1 Phycisphaerae bacterium | reverse complement strand
CATGACCGCCACGCGTCGATCGAGATCGACCAGTTCCTCGATCTCCACCTTGGCGGCCCGGTGCGCCGCGATCGCCGCTTCCAGCGCACCCTGGCGCTGCTCGACCACCGCTTTGGTCCGTCGGTGCGCGATCTCGGCGTCGTCGGGAACGAGGCGGGCGACGGCCTGTCCCTGCTCGACCCGGTCGCCCTCGAGAACGAGGATCTCGGACACGATGCCTTCGGTCAGCGCGGGCACGTAGACCGAAAACGGATCGGCCTCGATCCAGCCGGGCGCCTGCACGAGGACTTCGTTCTCCCGCGCCACCGCGGACGGACCGGCTTCGATGGACCGGATCGCGACGGCGGTCGCGCGAACGCCGGTCCGGGGACGAACCGCGTCCCAGCCGACGAAGGCGAGGAGGCCCGCGGTCGCCAGCAGGATCGCGACCGGAATCGCGATCCGTGCCATGAAGCGACGTGGGGGTTGGGGGATTCGATCCGCCGCGTCGGGTCGGATGGTCTCGATGCCTTGGCTCTTCATGATGAAAGCTCCATGGTCGTTCGTCCGGTCGGAAGCGAAGGATGGGTGCGGGCGGTCTTCGGGGTCGCGTCGATGGGGGGGATCACGGGCGGGAGCGGATCGAGGTCGAAGGAACCACCGACCGATTCCTCCAGCGTGATTCGCTCGACCTGCGACGCGAGGCGGTATTCCACGAGTCGTCGTTCGACCTCGACGCGTCGCTGCTGTGCGAGGAGGAGCACGGTGAGATCGATCACGCCTTCCCGGTACGCGGATTCGGCGAGACGCTCGGCTTCGATCGCCGGCTCCAGCACCGTCTCGGCGTAGTCGACGCACCGCCTCGTCGACCGGACGAGGGCCTCCCGAGTCGATCGGGCGGATCCGATCGCGTCGCGACGAACGTCGAGCAGATGGAGACGAGCGGCTTCGAGACGGGCGCGGGCGGCGGCGACCTGCGTCGAGCCGTCGTCGAGGATCGGGAGAGTGACCTTCGCGCCCGGGAGCACCGCCTGGCGGTCGACGAAGTTCCGGTTCCACGCCGCGCCCACGCCGACTTCCGGCCATCGGGCCGCGCCGGCGAGTCGATGGCCGGCCTCGGCCTCGACCACGCCCATGCGGGCCGCCGCCACATCGAGACGAGCCGACCGGGCGAGTTCGACGATCCGTGGTTCGTCGGGAATCGACCGATCGACATCGAGCGTGCCGATGGTCTCGAACGCCGGATCGCGATCCGGACATCCCATGGCGTTCAGGAGTTCGATTCTGGCGCGTCGGGCGTCGCTCCTCGCCGCCGTCGCGGCCGCCGCGCTTTCAGCGGCGTCGACCAGTGCTCGGTCGAGATCCACGCGAGACGCTTCGCCGACGTCGACGATGCTCTCCACCGTCTCGACGGTGCGTCGGGTCGCTTCGGCGTGGGCCGCATCGAGTTCGTACATGGCATCGCCGGCGACCACCGCGGTGTGAAGGCGTCGGACCTCGGCATCGAGGGCGATCATGCTCCCCGCCGCCTCGAGAATGGCGGCACGGCGGGCGGCGTCCCGGGCATCGACCCGGGCGTCGCGGGTCCAGATCCAGGTCAGCTGCTGCGTCACGCCCGCGATCGCGGGCGCGCCGGACATGCCATCGATCGCGACGCCGATGGCGAGATCGATCGCGGGATTGGGAGGCAGATCGGCCTGGGCGAGTTCGGCGCGGGCGAGATCCAGGTCCGCGAGGGCGGCTCGAATCCCCGCATCGCGCTGGAAGGCGACCCGGACCGCGGTGTCGGCGTCGAGCGGATCGATGAAGTTCCACGCGGGCGGTGGAAGCACCGGAGAGCGAGCGACGTTCGTCGCGTCGAAGCGATCCTCGAGCCTCGAGCCGGCGATCTCGTCGACGCGGAGGCGATCGGTGGCCGGGTCGCTGGAGATGCAGCCGGGGCCGACGGCGATGACGCCGATGGACGCCGCGATGACGCCATGGATCCTGGATGGACGTTTCAGTGAAGACATGTTTGATTCCAGACGAACGACGTGACGACATCCCGAGGATCGAGGGGATCATCGGGAACGACGGGTTCGTGTGGAATCAGCGTTGGAGGACGACGACGCGACGCAGGTCGCGGGCGGATCGCGCCGGATCGGGGCCGGATGGCGGCTCGCCCCGTTCGATCGCATCGGCATCGACGCCGGGGAGATCGTGGATCGCCTCGGCGTGCATGGTCGTCAGTTCGGGCTGGAAGGCGATGTGGTCGAAGGCGTCGTCGAGTTCGTGATCGACGGTGACCGGCGCCTTCACGCAGCAGCCTTCGCAGTCATCGCAGTCGTCGGCGGGTCGATCCGTGCCGGAGTCGGCGTCCTCGCAGTGGCTCGCACAGCAGGAGGCCACGATCCGTTCCGGCCCGTCGGACACCACCGCCGCCGCCGTCTTCAGCACGCAGCAGCAGAGCGGCATCAGCACCGCGAGGGTCGCGGCGATGACGTTCCGTCCGAGGATGCAGTTGAAGAGGTTCATGCGTGAAGGAGATTCANGCGGAGCGNTGCGGACGAGGCGGNTTNGNCCCGCGTNCNGACTNTGAGTATATGGGTCCGATTCGATGNAGGTTCCACCAAATCNCACAGGCTCCGGGTCTGAAACCGAGGTGCGGCCCNNCGGTCCNGGCCGAAATCCCGATTCCTGCATCCGTTACCNGATTCGAGCAGGTTCGGTTCGTCCGAAAACCCGGCATCCTCCGGAGNTCGGATCCGGAATGGAAACGGGATGCAGCGGTTACCTTTGCCGGGCACTCACCCCGACCACGGAGACGACCGCCATGCTGCCCGATCTCGAATACGCCGCGCTTCGCTTCGAGACGTTCGCGGACGAGGTGCTTCGACCGTTGGCGACCCCGGTCGCCGCGCCGCTCGAGATCGCCGTGGCNCAGTTCCGGGATCGTCCTTCGTACGCCGAAATCGCCGGGCTCGACGCGTCCGCATTCACGGCGGTGCCCACCGGGTGGCGATGGGGACCGGTCTGGAGCACCGCCTGGTTCCGACTTCGCGGCCGGGTCACCGACGCGATGCGAGGGCGGGAGATCCATCTTCGCTTCGACGCCGGGACCGAAGCGCTCCTGTGGCGGGATGGTGCACCGCATCATGGATTCGACTTCAATCGGGATCGAGCGCCGCTCTTCGCGGCCGGCGAGGGCGACGNGGACGTCGACCTGCTGGTCGAGGCGGCGTGCAACCTGCCACTCGGCGTGTCGACGTTCTGGTGGGACGACCCCGAAGTGCAGGCGCGGTGGCGNGAGGAGAAGCCGGGCCGACTGTCCGCGGCGGAGCTGGTGACCTACGACGACGGCGCGTGGCGCTTCGTGCAGGCGTGGGATCTCGCCCGACGCACCATGCTGCTCCATGCCGCCGACGTCCCGCGGGCACAGAAGCTTCAGGCCGGGTTGCGTTCGATCCTCGGGAGGATCCCCGCCCACGATCCAAGACCTGCGCTCGACACCGAGTTTCCCGGGCTCGAATCGCTGCTCCGGGGCGCCGGCGGGGACNGCGGCACCGGAACCACCTGCATCGCCGTCGGGCACGCCCACATCGACACCGCCTGGCTCTGGCCGCTCGCGGAGACCCGTCGNAAATGTCTCCGGACNTTCGCGACGGTCGATCGTCTGATGGAGCGTTGCCCCGACTTNCGATTCCTCTGCAGTCAGGCCCAGCAGTACCGCTGGATCCGGGAGGACTCGCCGGCGCTGTTCGAGCGGATCGCCACCCGCGTCCGTGAAGGTCGCTGGGAGCCCGGGGGGGCGATGTGGATCGAACCCGACTGCAATGCGCCGAGCGGCGAGAGCTTCNTCCGACAGATCCTTCATGGCACCGGATGGTGGGAATCCGCGTTCGGAACCGATGCGGCCCAGCGGCATCTCTACCTGCCCGACACCTTCGGCTTCCCGGCGTCCCTGCCGCAGATCGTCATCGGCTCGGGTCTCGACACCTTCATCACGAACAAGATCAGCTGGTGCGAACGGAATCGTTTTCCGCACGTCTCCTTCGACTGGATCGGCATCGACGGCACGAGCGTGCTCACCCACCTGACGCCCGGCCACAACTACAACAGTTCGATCCTGCCCGAGGACCTTCGATTCGCGGAGCGGAACGTCGCGTCGCTCGACGAGGCGGCGATGCCGACCTGGCTCCAGCCCTACGGTTTCGGCGACGGTGGAGGTGGGCCGACCGTCGAGCAGATCGAACGGATCGAATGGATGGCCCGGGGCGTCGAGGGTCTGCCACGGGTCGAATTCGGTCGGGCCGACGACTTCTGCGGTCGACTGCACGCCGATGCCGACCGGCGTCGCACCGAGGTCGACGGGCCGGCCCGCTGGGACGGCGAGCTCTATCTCGAGCTCCACCGCGGCACCTACACGTCCCACCAATGGCTCAAGCAGGCCAACCATCGCGCCGAATCGTCGCTTCGATCGATCGAACTGCTGGCCTGCGGCGACCCCGCCGCGAGTCCCGCGAGCATCGTCGAGATCCGGGAGCGAATCGACGAGACCTGGAAGACCGTGCTGCTCAACCAGTTCCACGACATCCTTCCCGGTTCCTCGATCAAGGAGGTCTACGACGATGCACGGGTTCAGATGGACGCGGTCGCTGAAACCTGTGGCGAGGCGCTCGGTGACGGGCTGACGGGTTGGGCGGCCTCGCTCGACGCGACGGGGCTCGACGCGCCCGTCCTGATCTACAACCCCGCGAGCACCCCGCGGGGCGGCATCGTCGACGTGGACGGTGAACTGCTTCCCGTGGCGACGATTCCCGCGGTGTCCGCGGTGCTCGCCGACGCGATGCACCTGCACGCGGTGTCGCCGGTCGAGGTCGACGGCGACACGCTGCGGAACGGTCGGGTGGAAGCGACGTTCGACGAGGTCGGTCGCGTCGTCTCGCTCCGGCGGGCCGGAGGCGAGACGATCAACGCGGTCGACGCGGACGGCCCGGTTCCGATGAATCGATTCCGGCTCTACGAGGATCGGCCGCGACGGTNGGAGGCGTGGGACGTCGANCGGGACTACCACGAGAAGTTCGACGAGGTGGTGGAACCCGCCGAGCGTCGCGCGGTGATCGAGTCCGGTCCCCTGCGAGGGGCGATCGAGTTCGAACACGCGATCGGTCGTTCGAGTCGGCTGGTGGTCCGGTACGTCCTCGACGCCGACTCGGATCGACTCGACGTGAACCTGCTGGTCGACTGGCAGGAGGATCACACGCTTCTCCGCGCGGAATTTCCGACCTGCATCCGGACGCGATCCGCGACCTACGGAATCCAGTTCGGCGAACTCGAACGGGCGACCCACCGGAACACCAGCTGGGAGCAGGCGCGGTTCGAGGTCCCCGGGCGTCGCTGGATGGATCTCTCCCGACCGGGACTCGGACTCGCGGTGCTCGATGCGGGCATCGTGGGCCGGAACGCGTGCGAGGGCGTGCTCGGATTGAGCCTGCTTCGGGCGCCGAAGTTCCCCGATCCCACCTGCGACCGGGGCAGACACCGTCTTCGATACGCGTTGATGCCGCATGAAGGCGATCGGCGGACCGCGGGCGTGGCGGGGGTCGATGCGGAAGCCGAGGCGTTCGCGGAGCCGCTCGTGGTGCGGCGGTTGAAATCGGGTGAGGCCTCCGCGGGCGGCGTCGATCGGATCAGTCCGGTCGACTTCGAAGTGACCGGCGCGGCGGCGGTCGAGATCGTCGCGCTGAAGCCGGCCGAGGACGGAGACGGCGTGGTGCTTCGGGTCGTCGAGAAGCACGGTGGTTCGGGCGTCGCGACGATCCGCATGCCGGGATGGGCCGAGCCCGCCGCGGTCGATCTGCGCGAGCGTCCGGTGAACGCCGGGGCGACGTACGTGATGCGCGACGACGGTGGTTTCGACTTGCCGCTTCGTCCCTTCGGCATCGAATCGATCCGACTGCGAAAGCGATGATCATCACGCCGCGGGACCCCGGATGGATCCTCGTCCTGGGTACCCTCTTCCGCGGGGACGATCGATGCGCGATCGTCCGGATCTTGAAATCGAAGACGAAGACGGAGCACGCACCATGAGTTCGATCGGGAACGGAACGGAAGGCCTCGGAGAGGCCGTGGACGCCTTTTATTCTGCCTTGCTCGCGATGTTCGGCGGCGACGCGGCGCCCATGAAGGCGGCGTGGTGGCACGACGACGACGTCTCGTACATGGGGCCGGGCGGCGATCATCGTGTCGGTTGGGACGAGATCGCGTCCGAATGGGATCGACAAGCGAGTCTCGATCTCGGCGGCCAGGTGACGCCCGAGCGGCGCCACCTCCTGACGGGCGAGGATCTCGCGGTGTTCACCTGCGTCGAGACCGGTGCCAACCTCGTCGACGGCAGGACCGCCCCGGTCTCGATCCGCGCCTCGACGGTGCTCCGCAAGCGGGACGGCGTCTGGAAGGTCGTCGCGCACCAGTCCGACCGACTGGACCACGTCGCGATCACCTCCTGACGGTCGGATCCCGCCGTGGACGAGTGTTCGTGATCGGCATCGACCGCCGGAATCCGGCTAGGGTCGTCGTTGGAGGCCGCATGAACGACGACACGATCCTCTGGTTCGACTTCGAGACCTTCGGTTCCCTGCCCCGACCGTGGGACGGCGGCCGCTCCGGTCCGTATCCGAGACGGGACCGTCCCTCCCAGTTCGGGGCGATTCGGACCAACCTCGATCTCGAGGTGGTGGGGGAACCCGTCGAGCTCCACTGCCGTCCGTCGGTGGAGGAACCGCCGGCGATCGGCGCGTGTCTGGTGACGGGCATCGTTCCACAGGACACCTCCGCGGGGCTCGAAGAGGCGGCGTTCATCGAGTCCGTGATCGACGTCCTCTCGGTGCCCGGGACCACCTCGACCGGTTGGAACAGTCTCGGATACGACGACGAGATCGTCCGNTTCGCGGCATGGCGGAACCTGCTTCCGCCNTACGAGCGGGAGTACAAGCGTGGGAACGCGCGATTCGACCTGCTGGTCGCNTTCCGGTTCGCCTGGGCGACCGGACGGCGCGACGGCATCGAGTGGCCGACGTACGACGACGGTTCCGTCTCGCTNTCGCTCGGCGATCTCGCGGCCGCGAACGGGATCGAGGATCACGCCGCGGCGGCGCACGATGCCCTCGCGGACGTCCGGGCGACGATCGAACTCGCGCGACTGCTCCGGCGGACCCAGCCGAAACTCTGGAACTACGCGTTCGGGCTTCGTCGCAAGCAGGCGGTTTCGGACATCGTCGACGTGGACGGCAGTCCGTTCCTCCTCTGCGACCGAGGCATCGGGGCCGCGCGTGGACACGCGACGGTCGCGGTGACCATCGATCGACTCGACACCAACGGACGGCTGGTGCTCGACCTGCACGGTGATCCCGCCGAGATCCTCGATCTCGAACCTCGCCAACTGCACGCCCGTTTCCATCGGCTCGACCCCGATCTGCCACGGGTGCCGGTCCGGCGGGTCCGGACCAACAAGCTCCCCATGGTGACGACGCCCAAGGTGCTCGACACCGCCGCCGAGGGTTGGGCGGGCATCGGGCTCGACCGGGAACTCGTCGACTCGAGGATGGCCTTCGTCCGGGAGAACCATGCCCGGATCCGCGAGCGTCTCCGACTCGTGGCGGATGAACCGCCGGAGACGGAGAACGTGGATCCGGAGGAACTCCTCTACGCCGGTTTTCCCGCCGACGGCGACTCCCACGCGATGCGCACCGCACGCGATGGCGGCCCCGAGGCGCTTCGGCGATTCAGCCGGACCGCCGGTGACGAGCGGCTCGCCGAACTGGCGTTTCGATTCCTCGCTCGGACGCATCCGGACGCCCTGGACGCGGAGGAGCGGGCACGCTGGACGCTTCATCTTCGAGATCGACTGCTCGCGCCCGGGAGCGGCGAGGAATCGCGGGGACGGGAATCGCTGAATGCGATCGAGACCGCCCGGCACGAAGATGCCGACGGACGGATCGTCCACGAGGTGGAGGCGTGGACCCGCGGACTCGCGGCCGCCGTCGAGGTCGAGCTCCCGGCCACGACCTGACCGTTCGGCCGCCCCGGCGGCGAGTACGATTCAACCGTGCATCTCTCGACCCTCGACTGGTCCATCCTCGGCGGTTGCTTCACGGTTCTCCTCGTGGCGGCGATCGCGACGAACCGCTACGCCCGTTCGGTCTCGGGGTTTCTCGCCGCGGATCGATGCGCNGGTCGGTACCTGATCGCGGTGAGCTACGGCATGGCCCAGCTCGGGGTCATCTCCCTGGTCTGGTTCTGGCAGCAGTACTACAAGGTCGGGTTCACCAGCATCTGGTGGGGGTTCATGGAGAACCCCGCGATGATCCTCATCGCGCTCTCGGGCTGGGTGGTCTACCGATTCCGGCAGACCCGCGCCCTGACCATGGCGCAGTTCTTCGAGATCCGCTACTCGCGGCGCTTCCGGGTCTTCGCCGGGCTGGTCGCGTTCCTCTCCGGAATCATCAACTACGGGATCTTCCCCGCGGTGGCGGCGCGATTCTTCATCGCCCTCTGCGGTCTCCCCATGGTGACCGCGGTGGGGCCCTGGGAAATCCCCACCTTCGCCCTGCTGATGGCGGTCATGCTCGTCACCGCGTTGTTCTTCGTCTTTCTCGGCGGGCAGGTCGCGGTCATCGTCACGGACTTCCTGCAGGGGACCTTCGGGCAGCTGGTCTTTCTCGCGGTGATGTTGTTCCTGCTCGCGACCTACTCGTGGTCNGAGATCGGGGAGACGCTTCTCGCCGCGCCGGAAGGTCAGTCGATGGTGAACCCGTTCGATCTCGGGCAGGAGGCGGATTTCAACGCCTTCTACTGGGTGATCAGCGTGGTGGTGCTGTTCTACGGGATGCTCGGCTGGCAGGGGACCTCCGGCTACAACGCCGCGGCGATCGACGCCCACGAGGCGAAGATGGCGAACATCCTCAACGGCTGGCGGTTCCGGGTCCTCCTCCTGATCACGCTGGTGCTGCCGATCTGCATCCGCGTGGTGATGAACAGCCCCGACCATGCGTCGGATGCCGCGGCCATCGANGCGATCATCGCCGCGCAACCGCTGGACGGCGCGGATCCGGAGGTGTTCGCCGCGGAGGTCCGGACGCCGGCCGCGGCGAGCGTGATGCTCCCCTCGGGGCTGCTCGGACTCTTCGCGGCCGCGCTCCTCGGCGCCTTCATCTCGACCAACGACACCTATCTGCATTCGTGGGGCTCGATCTTCATCCAGGACGTGGTGCTTCCGTTCCGGAAGCGNCCGCTCTCCCCGCGGGCCCACCTCTGGCTGCTGCGAACGTCGATCCTCGGGGTGGCGATCTTCGCCTTCGTCTTCAGCCTGCTCTACACCCCGAACCAGTACGTCGCGATGTTCCTCGCGCTGACCGGCGCGATCTTCGTGGGAGGTGCGGGCAGCGCGATCATCGGCGGCCTCTACTGGAAACGGGGAACCACCGCCGGGGCCTGGACCGCCATGATCGCGGGCATGACCCTCGCGGGCGGCGGAGTCATCGTGAAGCAGATCCCCGAGGCGATCATCCATCCCGGGGAGGTCGTGACCTTCGCATCCGATTCGATCGAGGATGGTCGCGTCGACGTCGTGGTGCCTTCGGACGCCGGGGCGGGCACCAGCATCGACGTGCCGGACGCGGGCATCCGCATGCGCATCGACGACCTCGCGGCGGGCGACGGTGATCTCGCCGCGACCGCGGCGATCGCGATCGTCGATCCCGCCGACGAACGTGAACTCGGTCGATTCAGGGTCGTGGCCGACGGGTCCACGATGACCGGGGTCGGGGCGGATGGATCGGCGCTGTCCTGCGAACTGCACGGCGGATCCACCGGCTTCGCCGGCGTCGCCCTTCGGTCGATCGGGTTCATCCGCGACCTCAACGGCCAGATCCTGACCTTCTATTCGATCGCGTTGTCGATCCTCCTGTACGTCGTCGTGTCCCTGTGCACGTCNCGGGAACCCTTCGATCTCGATCGCATGCTCCACCGTGAATCGAGGGCGCCGGGGGACGAGGACGAACCACGGACCCGATGGTGGGAACGGCTGGGGTTCGGGCGGGAGATGACGCGATGGGATCGGATCGTCACGGCGGTCACCATCTCCTGGCCGATCCTGTTCACGCTGGTGTTCATCGCGGGCATGCTTCGCGAACTGCTCGCCGAATCNCTCGGTCTCGAGCCGATCTCCGACGCGGCGTGGCTGGAGGCGTGGGGCTGGTGGCTGTGGTGCGCGATCGGGACGGCGATGGTGGTCACCGTCTGGTTCACCATCGGCGGTCTGCGCGATCTCGTTCGGATGTTCCGTCTGTTGGGCCGGGTGCAGGCGGATGAACTCGACGATGGTCGGGTGATCGATCATCGAAACGCCGACGAAACCCGGGGGCCGACGGGAACGACGGGAATGGATGACCATGCGTGAAATCCGGNTCTTGAACGATGCGTGGCGGGTTCGCCGCGAAGGCGGCCCCGACTGCCCGATCGAACTTCCGGCGGACGGCGTCGACGCGGTCGTCCCGGGATGCGTGCATCTCGATCTCATCCGGCTCGGTCTCCTGACCCACCCGGATCTCGGCGACGGCGAGGCCGAACAGGCCTGGATCGGTCGCACCGACTGGACCTGGAGACGTCCCCTCGGTCCCGCCGATCGAATCGGTNCGGACGAGGATGCGGACGCGGTCTGCGAGATCGTGTTCGATTCGATCGACACCGTCGGGGAGGTCCGGCTCGGCGAGGAGATCCTCGGCCACGTCGAGAACCAGTTCCACGCTCACCGATACCGGATTCCCGCGGAAGCGTTCGCGGCGCATCGGGTCCTCGAGGTGGCCCTTCGCGGGCCGGTCGCGGAACTCGAACGACGGGTCGAGCGGTACGGGGACCGGCCGGTGAACGCGGATGGCGACTGGGGCGTCTACTCGTATCTGCGAAAGGCGGCCTGCAGTTTCGGCTGGGACTGGGGGCCGAAGTGTCCGAGTCTCGGACTTCCCGGCGACGTCCGACTCGAGCGATGGCGTGACGCCCGCATCGACGCGGTGCGTCCGCTGGTGACCACCTGCAACGATCGGCTCGCGATCCTCGAGGTGTTGGTCGACGTGGTGCGCGATGAGGCGACGTCCGAAGANGGCGAGCTTCGGGCGACCGCTCGACTCGAAGCGCCGGACGGACGGGTCTTCGAGGCGGAGGGTGTCGCGGATCCCGAGGCGGATCACGTCAGAATCCTCCTGGAGGTCCCGGATCCACAGCGCTGGTGGCCGCGGGGGCGGGGTGAACAGCCGCTNCACGATCTCGAGATCGACCTGCGCCGGAACGAGACCGTCCTCGANCACGACCGCCGCCGGGTCGGGCTGCGGATCATCGCCCTCGACACCGGCCGGGATCCCGAGGGTTCCCGATTCCGAATCGTGGTCAACGGCGAGCCGATGTTCTGCCGCGGCGCGAACTGGATCCCCGAAGGTCTGTTTCCCGGAACNGCGGCGGACGATCTGGTGNTCGCCCGCATCGAGCAGGCGGTCGAGGCGAATTTCGACATGCTCCGGGTCTGGGGGGGCGGCGTCTACGAGTCGCAGGCCTTCTACGACGCGTGCGACGAGCGGGGGATCATGGTCTGGCAGGACTTCATGTTCGCNTGCGCGACCTATCCCGAGGAAGCGCCGTATCCCGANNNGATCGAACGGGAGGCGANCTTCCAGATCCGTCGACTCGCGGCCCATGCGTCGATCGTCCTGTGGTGCGGTGGCAATGAGAACGTGCTCGCGTGGCGGAACTGGGGATGGAAGGAACGAATGGATCCGGCCCAGTCCTGGGGCCGGCACTACTTCACCGAGCTGTTNCCGCGGATCGCGGCGACGCTCGATCCGTCGCGACCGTTCCTTCCCGACAGCCCCTGGTCGGGTTCGGTGGACGCGGATCCGAACGACCCCGACCACGGTGANCGTCACACGTGGGATCTCAAGCTCGAGGACGTGCGGGAGATGATCCCGCGCTTCGTGAGCGAGTTCGGGCACCAGGCGCCGCCCGCCCGTCGCACCATGGAGACCGCGATCGGGCGGGAACCGTTCGCGGGCGAATCGCCGGAAGCGATGGCCGCCTTCGCCGGTCGGCAGCGTGGTTGGGGCGGCGACCAGGCGCAGTACGACCGATGGATGGACGACTGGTTTCTTCCGCCGTCCGATCTCGACGGACGGATCTGGCGCATGCAGCTGCTGCAGGCCCGTGCGACGACCTTCACCTACGAGTGGTTGCGTCTCCATTCGAATCGGTGCGGTGGTGCGCTCGTCTGGCAGTTGAACGATGCGTGGACCGGCCACTCCTGGTCGCTCGTCGACGTCGCGGGCCGTCCGAAGCCCGCGTGGTGGTCGGCTCGCGCGGCCTGTGCGCCTCGACTGCTCGCGTTCTCCGTCGGCGAGGCCGGNATCGAGATCGCCGCGGTCAACGACACCGACGAGACCTGGGGGGGTGGCGTCTCCTCGGGCGGCGTCCGCATCCGAAGGGTCGACATGGCGGGCGTCGATCTCGATGCCGCGGCGCTCGAGCTCGAGGTTCCGCCGCGTGGAACCCGCGCCGTCGCACTTCTTCCCGATCTGGTGATTCCCGCGGATCCCTCGATGGAACTTCTGGTCGCCGAGTCGGGCGGTCATCGCGCCTTCTGGTTCTACGGCAAGGACGCCTGGCTTTCGTTGCCGAGTCCGGCGTTCGATCTCCGAATCGAACGTGCCGCGTCGAACGTGTTCGAGGTCGAGATCACGGCGCAGACGATTCTTCGCGATCTTCATCTCGATGAAGGCGCGTTGGGCGAAGACGTCCGGGTCGACGAGAACCTTCGGTGCCTGCTTCCGGGCGAGGTCGCGAACATGCGGATCCGCGGCGTCTCCTCGCTTCGGGAGGACGATCTCCGGCGTTCCGGTGTNCTGCGGACGGCCAATGAATGCGGGCCGTCCGGGGCNGGTCGCTGAGCGGANCATCGGAAAATCNCAGGAAAAANNGGAACACCCGNAGTCGGCCGTCGGCGCAATCATTGCGGGTTCCGACNAGGGGCGCTCCGATTGGCNGNGCGATCGACTGNATCTGGAAAAGGTGGCTTCNTCGGTCCTGAGAGCNGATTGAATGCCATCCTTGNGCATCCTTNCTGTCAGNAAACCCGTGATTTTTCGAATGATGGGAGGTTGGAGTGAGTTGTCCGGGTGTTCGGGTTCTCGTGGTTTCGCGGCTCGGTCCGGGAAAAGACTGAAGAAAAACCACATACGAGCCGAACAAACAGACAGCAGGGTCGTAGTTTGACGACCAGCACCTTGCAGGATCATGCGGGAATCCGCCGCGGCGGACGACCGACGAATCGAACAGTCATCTCTTTCTCCTCCTGCCACCTCGGGGCCTACCGGCGCCGGGGTGGTTGTTTTTGCGTCGTTTCGTTTCGGCACGGCGGCACAGTGACGCGAATCCGCCGCATCGATCCGAACCTGTTTCGGCCGAGCGGGACGCGCGTTCCGACTTCATTCGACGCGGCGACCACGAACGTCGCGCACGAAGAAAGGGACCGCGGCGACGATCGGCGGATCCGATCGCCTAAGTTCGGGTGGGGCCGGGAGCGAGGCGATGCACGACGAGAGGACCTTGCGGCGGATCCATGAGGAGAAGCGGAGGCTTCGGGCGCTGCGCATCGACGAACTTCAGCTCGAAGCGCGTCGTTCGGGCGGCACGGATGATCGTCGTTTCTGGTCGCTCGCGTACGACCTCGAGCACGCGCCCTGGACCACGAATCTCGATCAACTCCGCGAGATCGGCATCGATCCACCGATGCCGGATGCCATCGATGACGCCGAACTCGGTGCGGCCCTCGATGCGGTGATCGACGGGCTCGCGGTAATTCAGGTGTTCCTGCTCCACACCGATCATCTCGACGACCGGGCCTGTTATCGCCGTCTGCGACTCGATGTCCTTCACGATCGCGTGCGTGACGTTCCACCGGCGACGGGTTCGCGGGAGTGGATCGATCTTGCCGGCGGAACCGATCGCAGTGCCCACCTCGCGGTGCATGCGACCGACGAGGAGCGCGCCTCGCTGGCGTCGGCGGGTGTGATCGTCCCGCCGCGGATGCGGCGTCGCGCCGACCGTGATCGCCGTCTGCCCCGGCCAACGCCGAGTTGAAGCGGCGTCAATCGGTGGACGGCCGGACCAGGGTGGCCGGTCGCGCGATGGTCGCGCCGGTGGTCGCATCGCGGGAGAGGTCGGCATCGGTCGCGGTCATCCACTCGTCGAGCTCGAGGAGCAGGCGATCGACCACCTCGGGTCGATCACGAGCGAGATCCCGCGTCTCCCCCAGGTCCGCATCAAGGTCGTACAGCTCCACCCGCGGGCCGTCGTGAAAGAACAGGAGCTTCCAGCGTTCGCGGCGATAGGAGGTGAATGGTTCGATGCCCGGGCCGCTCGCCCCCCACTGATGGGGCATGTGCCAGGCGAGACCACGGTCCCGGGGCGGCGCGACGTCATCGCCTTCACGGAGCAGGCCCGCGATGGACGCGCCGTCGACCGAGGGCTCGTGGGCCGGCGGCATCCGAACGCCGGCGAAATCAAGCAGGGTGGGGAAGAGATCGATCACCGTGACGGGCGTGTCGACCCGACGGCCATCGGCGTGCATGCCGCCGGACGACGGCCCGGCGACCACCATGGGAACCCGCACGCCTCCTTCATAGGCCGAGCCCTTCCCGCTTCGAAGCGGGGCGTTGTGGACGTGCGGGGGGCCGCCTCGGGCATGGGCCGAGAGGCCGCCGTTGTCGCTGGTGAAGACGACGATGGTGCGGTCCGAAAGATCGAGTTCATCAAGCGTTTCCAGGATGCGGCCGAGGGCCGCGTCCGTCGACTCGATCATCGTCGCGTACGCGGCTTCCTTCGGATCGAGATCTCCGTAGGCGTCGAGGTGGCGATGGTTCGGCATGATCGGGGCGTGCACGGCGTAGGGCGCGAAGTGCAGGAAGAACGGGCGATCGTCCGTGCCGGCGCGTCGAAGCTGCTCGACGGCCTCTTCCGCGAGGACCTCCGTGAGGTAGACGTCCTTGCCGTGGTGCGCCTCGAGCCCGGGGACGTCCCAGACACTGGGACCCGTCCGTCCTTGTCGTTTCTTCGCGGAGAAATCGTGGATGCCATAGAAGCTCCCGGGCCCACCGGCCGCATGCCCCGCGATGTTCGTCTCGAATCCGAGGCGGGTCGGATCGGCGCCACTGGTGCCGATCGCGCCGAAGTGCGCCTTGCCGATGTGGATCGTGCGGTAGCCGGATTCCTGCAGGAGACCCGGGAGCGTCACCTCGCCTTCGGCCAGTCCCTCGAGCCGCCAGTCCGGGCTTCGGAGTCGAGGGTGCCTGGTGGAGGTGTCGCGATCGGCGTGAAGCGTCCAGTAGGTGATCCCCGAGCGGGCGGGATGTCGTCCGGTCATGAAGGCCGCGCGGGTCGGTGTGCAGACCGGACTGGCTGCGTAGGCATCCGTGAACACCACGCCGCGTCTCGCGAGTCGTTCGAGATTCGGTGTCCGGTAGCGTCGGTTGAATTCGGTGACGTCCGGTCCGAGGGGAACCGCCACGTCCTGCCACCCGAGATCGTCGACCATGACGACCACGATGTTCGGGGGAGGATCGGGTTCGGCCGCGTGGCCGGAACCGGCGAAGAGCGCACCGAGCACGAGCATCCCGATTCGAAGTCGTGNGGCGACCTCGCGGGTCGCCGNCCGGCGGACGTGATCTNGGTTGATGTTCGCCATCGCCGGCAAGGCTAACCGTCGGACCGGCGTCCGGGTTCCGTCGTCGACGAAAATTCGGTCGACGATCCCTCGTCCATCGTCGAAAAAAAGGGTTTTGGAACACACCGATAAATAAACGGTTGACCAGACTCGCGTGGAATCACTACCTTCCGCGATCGTCGGGCCNCCTCGGTCCGGCACACCACTCTTCCGGGAACCCCGACATGTCGACTTCAGGATTCATCGTTCAGGAGCAGGCCGCCACCGCTGCGGACGCGCCTTCAACCACCTCCAGCGCGGCCGCGGCGCCGTCCGCCAGCGAAATCAGCCAGTGGGCTTCCGAGGCGACCAATCAGTTGATCGATCTCGCGGTCGCCTACGCCCCGCGTCTCGGACTCGCACTGCTCGTCCTGGTCATCGGTTGGATCGTGATCGGGTTCATGCGGCGTGGCATCAACCGGATCCTGTCGATGCGGAGCATCGATCCGACCGTCGGCAACTTCCTCGGAAGCGTCGCAGGCATCGCCCTGAAGGTCATGCTGCTGCTTTCGGTCGCTGGCATGGTCGGCGTCGAGGTGACGTCCTTCATCGCGATCCTCTCCGCCGCCACCCTGGCCATCGGCATGGCGTTGAAGGGAACCCTCTCGAACTTCGCGGGCGGGGTGAGCGTGATGATCTTCAGGCCCTACAAGGTCGGTGACTTCGTCGAAGGCGGCGGTCACACCGGAAGCGTGAAGGAGATCCAGATCTTCAACACCGTGCTGACCACCGGTGACAATCGCACCATCATCATCCCCAACAACGCGATCGCCACCGGCTCGCTGGTCAACTTCTCGACCCAGTCGACCCGAAGGGTNCAGATCGACGTCGGCATCGGTTANGAAGACGACATCGACAAGGCTCGAGAAATCGTCATGAACCTGCTCGTCGCGGACGCGCGGATCCACACCGATCCGGAACCGATGGTCGTGGTCGGCGCCCTCGGCGCNAGCTCGGTCGACCTCGTCATTCGATTCTGGGTCGATGCCGCCGACTTCTGGCCGACCACCTTCGACTACAACGAGCGGATCAAGAAGGCGTTCGACGTCGCAGGCGTGAACATTCCGTATCCCCAGCAGGTGGTGCGGTACGTCGGCAGTCCCGCCGGCGAGCCGGCCTGATCGTCATCGAACGCTTCGCGGTGCGGCACGCACCCGGTCGAGCATCGCCTGCAGTCTGGCGACCTCGNCCGGGTGCGTTTTCGCGAGGTTCCTGGTCTCGCCGGGATCCGTCGCGAGGTCGTAGAGCTGCACGGTCGGACCGGCGTTCGACGGCGCCGCCCGCNTGGGCGCGGTGAAGCCGCCGCTCCCGAGGCCCTCGATCAGCTTCCAGTCGCCGACCCGGATCGCGAACATGCCGTCGAGGCTGTGGTGGACGATGCCCTCGCGCGCCTCGAGTCCCCGGGCATCCCCGGTCTCGAGCAGCGGGAGCAGGTCCACCGAGTCCTCGCCGCCCATCGCGTCGGCGAGACGCGTCGTCTTCGAGCCCGTGCCCGCCGCGGCGAGGCTCGTCGCGTAGAGATCCGTCAGACAGATCGATTCGGGTCGCACCGATCCGGATTCGACGACGCCCGGCCATCGCACCAGAAATGGAACGCGATGTCCNCCTTCGTGGATGTCCGCCTTCATTCCCCGCCANGCGAGGTTCGCCGCGTGTCCCCACCGATCGACGTCGGCGAGGGGCCAGTCCGAGCCGTTGTCGCTCGTGAAGACGAGGAGGGTGTCCGTCCCCAGTCCGTGCGCATCGAGGGCCTCGAAGAGGCGACCCATCTCGAAGTCGATCTGGTTGACGAAGTCGCCGTAGTGTCCGGCACCGCTCGAACCTCGCCACGGCTCGCCCGGAAGCCATGGCGTGTGCGGGGCGCTCAGGCACAGTTCGAGGAAGAGCGGTCGTTCCGGGCGTTCGGTCGCGTGCCGATCGATGATCCGGATCGACTCGTCGATCGACTTCGAGAGGACCGCCTGGTGTTCGAAGCCCTCCGCGATCGGTCCAGCCCGCCAGAATCCGCCGCCGTCGCGACGTCGATGCGTTGAGCCTTCGATGGTGGTGCTCGGCGGCGGGTCGCCGACGCCGTTCCGGAACCAGCAGTACGGCGGGATGTCGAGCGAACTGGGAATGCCGACGCTCTCGTCGAAGCCGACGGTGTGCGGTCCGGCGTCGATCGGGCCGCTCCAGTTCGTCGGTTCCTGCGAACCCAGGCCGAGGTGCCACTTGCCCACGAAGGCGGTGTGGTACCCGGCGGCGTGCAGTTCGCTGGCGATCGTCGGGCGATCCGTCTCGATGAGCAGGGGGTCGTCGGTCCAGAGGACACCGGACTTCAACGAGCTTCGCCAGCAGTATCGCCCGGTGAGGATCCCGTACCGGGTCGGCGAGCACACCGCGCTCGGGGCGTGCGCNTCGGTGAATCTCGCACCGGTGCGTGCGAGGCGATCGAGGTTNGGGGTGCTGGTCGCGGCGTCGGGGTTGTAGCACCCGAGATCTCCGATTCCGAGATCGTCCGCGACGATGATCACGATGTTCGGCGGCCCCGGAGGCGACGACGTGATCGGTTCCGGCGTTCGACAACCGACGAGGAGGACGGCGGCGAGCAGGATGGACTTTCGCGGGAAGTTCATGCACCGACCCTACCACGGGAATCGGTGATCCCGTAACTTCCCTGACTTCGATCCCCGCCACGGAGCCCCCATGAATCTCGATCACTACGTCACCCTCGGCCGATCCGGCCTTCGCGTCTCGCCCTTCTGTCTCGGTTGCATGACCTTCGGTGACGAATGGAAGGCGGTCGGCACCCACGAGGCGGAGAGCCTCGACGTGCTCGCGGCCTATCTCGACGCCGGCGGCAACTTCCTCGACACCGCGAACGTCTACACCATGGGGCACAGCGAGGCGATCATCGGCGACTACTTCGCCGGCTCGCCGCTCGTGGCCCGCGACCGCGTGGTCATCGCGACGAAGTTCTGCGGAAACATGCACCCCGGCGATCCCAACGGTGGCGGTGCGGGACGAAAGGCGATCATGCACCAGCTGGAGGATTCGCTTCGGCGACTCCGCACGGATCACATCGATCTCTACTGGTGCCACTTCCGTGATCCGCACACCCCGATCGAGGAGACGATGCGGACGCTCGACGATCTGGTGACCAGCGGCAAGGTGCGGTACATCGGACTCAGCGACACGCCGGCGTGGTTGGTGGTCCAGGCCCAGTACGAAGCGATGCTTCGCGGCTGGAATCCGCTTTGCGCGCTCCAGATCGAATACAGCCTGGCGCAGCGCACGGTCGAGGCCGATCTCGTGCCGATGGCCCGGGCCCACGGCCTCGGCATCACGCCCTGGAGCCCGCTGCGGGCGGGGATCCTCTCCGGCAAGTATCGACGCGATCGACGGCCCGAGGTCGGTACCACCCGGGTCACCGAGGAGAGTCCGCACCTGAACGAACGCAACTACGCGATCATCGAGACGCTCGTCTCGGTCGCGGATGAACTGGGGGCCTCGCCCGCGCAGGTCGCGCTTCGCTGGGTCCAGGACCGCGCGGGCGTCGCGAGCACGATCATCGGCGCACGACGCAAGGATCAGCTGATGGACAATCTCGGCGCATTGACGCTGACGTTGACGGCCGAGCAGACCGGCAGGCTCGACGAGGTCTCGGCACCGACCCTTCCCTTTCCGCACGAGTTTCTCGGGTTCGCGGCGAACGCCATCCGGGGTGGCGAGACCGTCGACGGCGAGTCCGGCGTCCGGCCGGAGTTCCTGCCGGCGTCCGACGAGCAGCGTTGGTGATCTTCACCGTGTCCGTCGAACGAACGAGCCGTCGCCCGCAGGTCGCGGGGACGGCTCGTTCGCCATCAGGAGAGAATCGGTCGGGTGGTGCGGTTCAGCATCCACCCCAGTTGGCCATCAGGATTCCGAAGTCCTTGCCGTCGACCTTGCCGTCGCCGTTCAGGTCGGCGTTGCAGGTGTCGTCGGAGCAGTCGCCCCAGGCGGCGAACAACAGGCCCTGGTCGCCGCCGTCCACCACGCCGTTCCCGTCGAGGTCGCCGGTGCAGGCGGTGCAGCTGGTGAACGCCTGCCCGACGCAGATCTCGTCCCAGGCGTCGTTGCAGCAGAAGGGGTCGGCTTCGCAGACCAGATCGCAGCAGGTCGAATCGTCGCAGGAGGGGGTCTCCTTGGCGGCGAGGCAGTCGCCGGCCGCGGGATCGCCGCATTCCGGAAGCGTCGAGAGCATGATCGAGGCGAAGGTCGTCATCTCGCCGCCGTCGGGACCGATCTCCACGCCGTGGACGTGGGCGACCGCGTCGTAGGTGAATCGATATCGACCGGGTCGCAGCAGGCCGGTCTGCTCGTACTCCAGCTCGGGCTGGTCACCGGACACGCCGGTGTGCGACCAGTCGAGGATGGTGGCGAGCGTGGCCCCAGAAGCGTCGATCCGCTCGAGGAGGGCGGTACCGACGACCTCGCCCGCATCGGCCGAGAACATTCCGTGGAAGACCGCGTCCGCCTGCAGGCTGCCGGTCCGACCGACTTCGAAGGTCGCGACGACATCGCTTCGAGTCAGGCTGTAGGAGCCGCCGTATTCGTTGGTCCGTGCGGAGACGAATCCACCGATGTAGTCGGCATCGACCCGCGTCCACTGCCAGGCTTCACCGTCGCTGCCGGCGTCGCTGCCGTAGCCGGCGTCGTACCACATGCCGGTGTCCTCGTTCACGACGTAGTGAGGGGTGGTGCCGAGCAGGGGGTTCGCGATGTCGACCTCGTTGCTCCGGTAGGACGAGAGTCCCTGGAACGGCTCGACCGGATCGACGGCGGTGGCGACGCCGGTGGCGAGCAGGAGGCTGGTGGTTCCGGTGATGGTGGTGAGGTGATTCATGGGGGTTCCTTCCTTGATGAGTTCCGGTGAACACCTGCCTGTAGAAGGTCCCCGTCGTGCTGTGACACGCCTCGCGGGTGAACCTGGGAATTTCCGCCTATATTCGGGCTCATGGATCGAGAAACGCTGATTCAGGCCATCAAAGGGCTGGTGNACGACGATCCGGGAATCCAGGTCGCGTGGCTGGGTGGGGCGGATGCCACCGGACGGGTCGATTCACGAAGCGATCTCGATCTGATGGTCGCGATGACGCCGGACGACCGGGCGGTCGCCCTCGAGACCTTCGAGAAGGGACTCGATCGCCTGGTCGGAATCCGCCATCGGTACCGTTTCGTCGAACCGCACTGGACCGGCTTCGACCAGGCGATCTATCTGGTCCGGGATCTCTCGGACGACCTCGCGATCGATCTGACCGTCGTCCCGACCGACACGCCGCCCGAACGTCGTCTGCTCGAAACGGATCGCCACGGCGACCCCGTGGTGCTCGTCGATCGCCTCGGCTGGTTCGATCGGCCGACCCGCAGCGACGTCGACCGCCACGCCGCCGGGATCGATCGAAGGCTCGCCCGGATCCGCGGGCTCCATCCGTTCTTCGTCTCGATCGTCCGGAAGGCCATCGATCGTGGTCGTGACCTCGAGGCGCTGGAGGGATACCGCACCAAGATGCTGTCGCCGCTGTGCGATCTCATGCGGATCGAGCACGATCCGGCGCGATTCGATTTCGCGTTTCGCTATCTCGACCGCGATCTGCCGGCCGACGAGCGGGCGTTGCTCGAACGGCTCGCGTTCGTGCCCGACCCGCAAGATCTCCCGCGTCGAGTCGACCGGTGCCGGGCCGAGATCGAACGACGGCTCGAACGTCTCACCGTCGTCGGGCGGGTCCCCGTTCGAGAAGCAGGCGACTCGGCGAAGCCTTCGGACCGTAGGTGATCCCGAACCGGTCCCGGGCGACGGTCGAGATGAGTTCGACCACCTCCGCCGGATCGTCGACGATCTGAAGACGGTCGGGATCGTCCGCCGAGATCGTGCCTTCGCGGATCATCCGATCCCGAAGGAAGTCGATCATCGGACTCCAGAACTCACGACCCATGAGCACGATCGGGAAATCCACGACCTTCCCGGTCTGCACCAGGGTCGCGATCTCGAAGAGCTCGTCGAGCGTGCCGAATCCGCCGGGCATCACCACGAACGCGTAGGAGTACTTGACGAGCATCACCTTCCGCACGAAGAAGTAGTGGAAGGGGATCTCGAGATCGAGATACGGATTCGAGGTCTGCTCGTGGGGCAGTTCGATGGTCGCGGCGATCGACCGGCCGCCGACGTCCCGCGCGCCTCGATTCGCCGCCTCCATGATCCCCGGGCCGCCACCGGTCATGATGGTGAATCCGGCCTTCGCGATCAGGGCCGACGTCTCGCGGGCGAGTCGGTAGTGCGGATTGTCCTCGGTGAATCGAGCGGATCCGAAGACGGTCACGCAGGGGCCCACGAAATGGAGACGACGGAAGCCGCGGAGGAACTCGTTCGCGATCCGGAGAATCCGTCCGAACTCGAAACGTCGGGACTGCGGACCTTCGAGAAACCGCAGTTCCGGGATGCCTTCCTGCTCGCCGGGCAGGTAGGGATCCTGCTCGTGCGGCGGAGGGTTGGTGTCGGGAGTGGTCATGCGTGCATGCTACGGCCACGACTCGGAGCGTCGCTCCCGACCGATTCGATACCATCAGATGATGACCATGATTCTCTCCGAAGGCGCCTGGACCGAAGCGGATGGCGGGAACGGTACGTTCCAGGCGGTCGATCCCTCGACGGGTGAACGCATCGAGCCGGCCTACCCCGTCTGCTCGTGGTCCGACCTCGACCGCATGGCCGTCGCCTCGACCGCGGCGGTCGGACACCCTGCGAATCGGGAGCCGGAACGGATCGCCCGGTTCCTCGAGGCGTACGCGGACCGACTGGACGCCCGACGGGAGGCGATCGCGACGATGGCCCACCGGGAGACCGGCCTGCCGCTGGAGCCACGACTCCGGGTCATCGAGTTCGATCGAATGCTCGGGCAGCTCCGGCAGGCGGCGGACGCCGCGCGCGACGTCGGGCCCGACTCCTGGCGATCTCCGATCATCGACGAGGCGACGGGAATCCACAGCGATCGCGGCCCGCTCGGAGCCGCCGTGCTGGTGATCGGTCCGAACAACTTCCCGCTCGCCTTTCATGGCGTCTCGGGCGGTGACTTCGCGTCCGCGATCGCGGCCGGGAATCCGGTCATCGCGAAGGGGCATCCGCTCCATCCCGGGACGGGTGCGATGCTCGCCGCCTGTGCGGCCGAAGCGGTCGCCGACGCGGGACTGCATCCGGCGACCGTCCAGTTCTTCCATCACTGCGACCCCGAGGACGGCCTCCGGCTGATCGCCCATCCCGCGATCGCCGCGGTGGGCTTCACCGGCAGTCGGGCGGCGGGTCTGGTCCTCAAGGCGGCGGCCGATGCCGCCGGCAAGCCGAGTTTCCTGGAGATGTCCAGCGTGAATCCGGTCTTCGCGCTCCCGGGTGCCGTGTCCGGCGACGCGGTCGGCATCGGCGAGGCGTGGGCGGGCTCGATCCTGATGGGCGCGGGGCAGTTCTGCACCAAGCCGGGCATCCTGATCGCGATCGGCGATGACGCGAAATCGCTGCTCGATGCCGCGATCTCGACGTGCGGATCGGCGGCGCCAGGCGTCCTGTTCTCCGCGGAGGCGAGCCGCGCGTTGGAGTCCGGCATCGCGGCGATGACCGAGGCCGGCGCCGACGTGCATTGCGGCGGCGGTCCCGCGGGTCCCGGCAACCACTTCGAGCCGACGCTGCTGTCGGTCGACGGCAACCGATTCCTCGAGCGATTCGAGGTGCTCGCCGCCGAGCGTTTCGGCCCGGTCGGACTCTTCGTCGCCGCTTCCGACGTCGATGAGGCGATCGCGATCGCGGGTCGGTTGGAAGGCCAGTTGACGGTCACCATGTACACCGGGGACGGCGACGATGACGCCTGGGATCGACTCGCGGCGGTCCTCCGCTCCAGGTGCGGTCGGCTGCTCGAGAACAAGATGCCCACCGGGGTCGCGGTGGTGCCGTCGATGGTCCACGGTGGGCCGTATCCGGCGACCGGGCATCCCGGGTTCACCGCGGTCGGGATGCCGACGAGCATCGGACGCTTCTCGATGGCTCGTTGCTGGGACGGCGTCGCGAACGCACGTCTTCCCGAGTGGCTCCGGTGACCGACGCGATCATCACATCCCGACTCGACGGCATTCGCATCGGAATCCTGCATCATTCGGGAAGCAAGCTCGTCCGACAGGGATATCTGATCGATTCGATGGCGGATCTCTGGAAGGGTCGTGGTGCCGAGGTNGTCGACATCGTCGGGACCGACACGCCGGTCCCGGTGGATCTGCTNCTGCTCCACGTCGACNTTTCCGTCGTTCCNGAAGCGTATCGCCGCTTCGCGCAGANTCACTCNCGNGTGATCAACCTGTCGGCGGTCGACATNCGGAAGCGGAACTACCTTGAAGGATCTGGTCGGGGTCGACGANGAANCNNCGGGGCCGGTGATCGTCAAGTCGNATCTGAATCACGGGGGTCTTCCGGAGCGACTGCTCGGNNCTCNCCCGAGCGGGNCGGCAAGGNTTGTGGCCGGAATCCGGCGAGGNCTCCGGCGGCGGCTCGGCCTGGTCAACGAGATTCGATTCAAGANNGACTACGAGATCNNTCCGGATCGAGNTTCCGTTCCTGCCAGNAGATTCAGCGACGGTTCGGTGGTCCAGCGGTTTCGACCNGAGCGACGCGANGGNGACTTCGTNCTGCGCGAGTACTACTTCNTCGGCGACGTNGAGGTCCTCAGCATGGAGATCGGNTCGGATCCGATCCTCACCNCCGGACGNCAGGTCGACTATCGGGTGGCATCACCCCCGCCGGAGGTGCGGGCGGTTCGAGATCGCTTGAACCTCGACTACGGGAAGATCGACTTCAGCTGCCCGGAGGGGGAGGTGGTCGTCTACGACGCCAACAAGTGCGTCGGTACGCGAGCGGACCCCGGTGAGCCGGTGCGAAAGATCGCCGCGGCTCTCTCGA
>NYVS01000058.1:14339-81169 GCA_002684755.1 Phycisphaerae bacterium | reverse complement strand
CGAGTTCTTCGACAACCCCGGAGCCGAGCCCTACGTCATCGAACACCGGCACGAGGAGTTCACCTCCGTCTGCCCGATGACCGGCCACCCCGACTTCGGNACCATCATGCTCCGCTANCAGCCCGCCGCGGTCTGCGTNGAGCTGAAGAGCCTCAANCTCTATTTNCACGCGTTNCGCAACGAAGGCATGTTCTTCGANGCGGTGACCAACAAGATCCGNGACGANCTCGCTCGAACCACGAGCCCGGNCTGGATGCAGGTGGTCAGCGACTGGAAGGGNCGNGGNGGCGTNAAGAGCCGGGTCATCGCGCCGTGGGGTGACGTGCCGCCCGAGTTCCGGGCGGGTTGACCNCGCTCACCCGCCGATGAAGATCGCNCCGCCCTCGATCGATTCCAGACCTTCGATGCCGTTCANTCCGTCGAGCCCCCGGATCCCNTNGATCCGCGGTGCCGAGNGTCGCGCCTTCTCCACTTCGCCNGCCTGNNCGGGCGTGAGGATCGCCAGNAGGCTCCGAACGGCGCGTTCGTCGAGTTCGGTNCGGGCGAAGCGGATCTGCGCNCGATCNGCCGACGCCTTCGCGAACATCGACATGTCGATCTCGNCGTCGGGCGACGCCATGCCGCCCTGCACCAGTGCATCGATCGCCACGAGCTTNCGGCACGCCTCGATCCAATCGGTTCGCCANGTCGTCNGGAGGTCGACGATCGCGGATCGCTTCGATTCCTTNAGGTCGGGCAGCGACAACGCCTTCTCGAACATGNGCTCGGGAGAATCCGGATCTCGGAAGCACCNGGGATGCGCNGCGCGGTCGACGCCGAGCAGGAAATCCGCGGCGCGATCCGGCGGGAGCGCNGCGGCCATCCGGTCACGCCAGGCGATCTGCCGCGATCGCATCGATTCCTCGATCGTCGCACGACGGGNGTAGAGCNNTTCGAGNTCCGACATGGCGTCGGGTTCCGAAGTCATNNCGAAGACCATGCCCNCGTCGTCTCCANCACGCTCGAATTCGGCGAACATCTCCATTTCCGCGAGCCTCACGCCCCGATCGAGNTCGATNGTCGCCCGCGCTCTTTCGAACTGGGCGGGNGTCACCTCGATGGCGTATTGCAGGCCGAGTGATTCGATCTTNCCGTCNCCGGTCTNCGCGAGAATNCGTTCCAGATCCAGATTCGCGAGTTGATCCGAGNCGGGGGNCATGCNCGNCTCGATGCTTGCNACCGCGATCTCCCGNCGTCGTCGTCGTTCCGCGTGCTCGAGTTNCCGGCGGTCGTCGATCAACGCCCCGAGATCCCGGAACANCGTCGCGTCNAGGGCGTTCGCTTCGTCGAGGATCCGCAGNCGAAGCGANGCGNNCCGGTNGACGTCGTCCCGCNNCGCNCCNTCCGNCGCATCGCCGGGCCCCGCGAACATCNGNCCCGTGTTCCGAATCGAACGCCATTCCGTGACGAGNCCTTCGTCGAGATCNTCCCAGGCATCTCGATAATCGGCGTAGAGGGCGTCNGCGATCGANCGCATCGTNTCGGCGAGGCCGAGGTNTCCGAGCATCAGGTCGTAGGCGGGNGGCTCGATCGGCCGGGGGATTCNCTCGCCACCGCCGGNCNTTCCNTTCTCCATNCCACCGATCATCCCCTCCACCGCNAGGCCGAGTCCGTCGAGATCGTCGANATCGAATCCGCCGGNTNCNGCNTTGATCNTGATGANCGGCATCCCCTGGGCNATGACCGCACCGCCATCACCGCCGAGGAAGNCCTGCTGCGGATTCGNGGGNGCATCACGNCGGGCGAGTTCCTTCGGCGCGATGGATTCGAGTCGCGNNCGNGTCTCGCGATCGAGNGTCGNGCGTTCCGCGAGGANCCGTCCGCTNGCCGAGGTCGGCTCGGGGGCCGNTGCGNCNACCGCTTCGCCGTCCGGACCGATCATGGTCAGGCTGATCGCGGCCGTTCCCATGAGCATCNCGTTCGNCGATTCCTCGCCCTCGCGNATCTCCCTGCGTGANCGCCCGNANCAGACGGGCTTCGATCTCGGCGTGCCGGCTTCGCCACGACGACTCGAGGGCTCGAATCTCCTCCATCGCTTCGGTGCCGATCGCGCCTCGTTCTTCGGCCTCGACCGCGGATTCGAAGAGGCCTCGAGGTGACGTGCGGTCTGGAAAGATCGAGGGAAGCGTCGCCTTGCGCCAGGCGTCATCGATCGCGATGGCGAACGGATCGCCCTCCCGGAGGCCCTGGGTGAGTTCGTCGTGGAACGCGGTGTCGGCCTGGAGAATCGCTGCCTGAAGCACGCGGGCATCCTCCGAAGCGACCGACTTCGCGGCCCGGCGGGCGGTGAACCAGGAATTGAACGCGGCTTCGACGCCTTCCGGATCGTTCGCGACCGTTTCGAGATCCGGCATCTGGACGTCCCCCATGGCTTCGGCGATGCGGAGCGGACGATCGATGACGACATCGGCAAGCCGTTCGAGGCGTTCGGTCCGGGCCCGATCGTGATCGAGCATCCGGTTCCTCGTCGCGTCGTCGACGACCCAGGCCGGCTCGGCGTCGGTGACGACGGCTGCGAGCACCTGGGTCGGTTCGATGCGGATTCCCCTCGAGAATCTCCGGCCGATCACCGCGTGGGCGCGATCCCGCGTCCGGCGGTCGGCGGCACGCTCGATCGCGTCCGGATCGAGGCCCGCGACGACCAGCTCGCTGAAGAGGGTTCGATCAAGGGCGGCGATCGCGGACAGCAGCCGCCGTCGATCGTCGATCTCGGTCCGGATCAGGTCGGGATCCGGTGATTCGAACATTCCGGAGCCCTCCCGTCGTTGCTCGAGCCAGGCTTCGATCCGCCCGTTTCGCAAGGCTTTCATGGCCGTGAGATATCGCGTCATCGGTTCGTCGATCGCGGCCGCCGGTGGATCGGTGATTCCAGCACCGTCGAGAAGCCGTTGGAGCGCCGCAGACGAGATGGGGTCCGGGAGACCGCTCGCCCCCTGCGCCCGTGCGTCCTGGTTGGTGGCCAGGGTGACGAGCAGGAAAGCCAGGCAGGCACACAGGTGGCGAAGGTGCGTCAAGGAGAGGATTCCGAGGGAAGTGGTGTGGTGCGGAGATCGCCTACCGCCCGGTTTCGGGGTGGATGCGGCCCTGCACCGAAGCGACCCAAGATACAAGGCCGCGGTCGAGTGGTTGCCTCCAGCGGTGGGCGAGGCGATACTGCGGAGCTCGGGCCAGATTCGGCCTCCGTCACCACAGAAAGTTTCCCCGGAAAGGGGCCAGATGTCCTTCGAAGCCGCTGTTCACGCCAAGGCCATTGATCTCGATCTCCTCGCGCTCGACATGACCGCCGCCGCCGGAAGCGGCCATCCGACCAGTGCCATGAGCATCGGTCATCTGGTGACGGTGCTGATGTACGACCACATGCGCTGGACGCCCGCGGATCCGCGGAATCCCGGGTCGGACCGCCTGGTGCTGAGCGAGGGGCATGCGGTGCCGATGGTCTACGCGGCCTGCGGCGATCTGGGCGTGGGCATCGGACGCGAAGGCGACGAGCTGCGTCCGATGACTCGCAAGGACTGTCTCACGCTTCGCGCCGACGATTCGATGATCGACGGTCATCCGAATCCGGTCGAGGGCTTTCCGTTCTTCGACGCTGCGACCGGTTCGCTCGGTCAGGGGCTTTCGGTCGCGGCGGGACTCGCGGTCGCCGCTCGACAGGACGAGATCGACAAGCGGATCTTCTGCATCATCGGAGACGGAGAGAGTCGCGAGGGTCAGGTCTGGGAGGCGATCGACTTCATCGTCGACCATGGACTGAACTCGGTGGTGCCGATCTTCAACTGCAATCGATTCGGTCAGGCGGATCAGGTCTCCGACCTCCAGGGAGCCGCGGTCACCCGCGCCAAGCTGGAGGCGGTCGGGTTCCACGTGGAGACCGTGGACGGACATGACCCGAACGCGATCCGGGCTGCGCTCGAGGCGGCGCGGGAGCGGGCGGGCCGGCGCGAATGCGTGGCGATCGTCGCGAACACCGTCAAGGGCTGGGGCGCGCCGTCGCTTCAGGGAGGCGGATGGCACGGCCGTCCCGCCACCGGCGAACGGCTCCGTCAGGCGAAGATGGAACTCGGTGAGACCAACGCGAAGCACACGTCCGCGCTCGGGGCCACCGACCGGCTCCGGATCACCCCGCCCGAGGCGGCCGAATCGATCCCGCGCGAAGCCGCACCACGTGAACGCTTCACCGAAGCGATGAAGCGGTACGACATGGGCAGCACCCTCGCCACCGGTCGGCTCGCGACCCGGAAGGCGTTCGGGCTCGGGCTCCGGGTCGCGGGTCACGCCCACGCCGGCGTCCACGTGCTCGATGCGGACGTTCGGAATTCGACGTTCACCGACTGGTTCGCGAACGATCGCGAACTCGCCTCGCGTTTCAGCGAGTGCAAGATCGCGGAGCAGAACATGGCCTCCGTCGCGGTCGGAATCTCGGCCGGCGGCCGCATTCCGGTCATGGCGACCTTCGGGCGTTTCCTGTCGCGGGCGTGTGATCAGATCGAGATGGGGATCAACAGCGGCGCCAATCTCAAGATCGTGGGCAGTCACTGCGGCATCAGCCTCGCGGCGGACGGCCCGAGTCAGATGGCGCTCTCCGACGTGCCGTGGTTCCGTTCGTTCTCCACGGTGAAGAACCATCGAGGCGAGCCGGCGTGCTGGACGCTCCAGCCGGCCGACGCCTACGCCGCGTTCGCGCTCACCCGGACGATGATCGATCACGACGGCCCCTGCTACATGCGGGTGTTCCGTCCGGAGGTCGAGTTCCTCTACGACGATGCGACGGAGTTCCGGCTCGGCGGATTCGAGGTCCTCAACGAGGGCCGTGATCTCATGATCGCCACCGCGGGCTACATGGTCCACGAATGCAACAAGGCGTTGGAGCTGCTGGACAAGGCGGGGATCGACGCCACGCTGGTCGACATGTACTCCCTTCCCTTCGACGAGGACGGCGTGCTCGACGTCGCCAATGAGAACGGCGGGAACATCCTCGTGGTCGAGGACAACTACGGCGGTGGTCTCGGCTCCGCGATCGCGGATGCATGCACCTCCGGTGGCGACGCGTTCACGGTTCGTCAGCTGCACGTCCGTCGGATCCCGAAGAGCGCCCGATCCACCGACGACGTGATGCGGCAGTGCGGACTGGACGCCGCGAGCATCACCGCCGCGGCGGCATCGATGGTGGGCGTCTCGATCTGAATCGGGCCCGGCCGTTCAGCGTTCCGGGGCTTCCGCGACGAGGCGTCGGAGTTCCGGATACCACCGCTGCATCGCGATGGGCACGATCGTGCCGTGAGTCGCACCGGGCACCAGCTCGACGTAACCGGGCCCGTCGGGTGACTCGAGTCGCGACCGTGCCTCCGCCACCGCCTTCGCGAGCCGCTCGACGGCGAGGTCGAGGTAGAAGGAATCCCGATCGCCGCACAACAGGCGGACCTTGTCCCGGAAGACGGGCGCGATCCGCTCCGGGTCGGCGCGAAGCATGGCGGCGATGTCGTAACGACTCCAATCGCGTTCGATCACGGTTCGGTCGATGAGCCCGGTCTCGAGATCGAAGGCGGCGAGCGGCAGTCCGGAAGCCGCGTCGCGTCCGGAGAACATCGCGTTCCAGGCGGCCCACTGTTCGCCGCTCGTGAAGTCGGGGGCGAGGGCGCGCTCCATCCCGATCTCCTCGGGGATCGTCATCATCACGTGGTCGCGGTCCGCGGTCAGCGGCGCTCGATAGCTCGCCCGCGGATCGGAGTCCGCGTCCTCGAAGAGGTTCGCGTCGGTGCCGAGGTCGACTGTTCCGAACGCCGCGAAGTCGACCGGATCGGGCGCACTCGAGAAACAACCCCCGAAGACATCGGGATGCTGCAGCTGGAGCCACAGGCTCGACCAGCCGCCGCTGGAGTGGCCGGTGACGAAGCGACCCTTCGAGTCCGGGACGAGGCGAAAACGTTTTTCGAGCCACGGGATGAATTCCGCGACCAACGCCGTTCCCCGGGGGCCGAAATTGTCGCCGTCCGCGAACCCGTGGTGGCCGAGCCGGTCGTTCGGATCGAGCACGACCCACACCGCCTGCGGCAGATAGGACCGCATCGAGGGATCGCGAAGCATGGCGGCGTAGCGGGTGGCGGCGCGGTGATCGCCACCGAAGCCCGGGATCACGTAGATCACCGGCCAGAATCGACGCTTGGCGTCGAGATCGAAGTAGGCCGGTGGGAACGCCACGCCCGCGCGATGTCGAACGGGGCGTCCCAGCGTTCGGGTGAGGGAAGGGCTGTCGAGTTCGATCCACTTCAAGTTGGAAGCCGTGGGGAGTTCGACCGCGGGGCGGGTCCGGTCGACCACGAGATCGAAGGTTCGGTCGCGATCCGGAGCGAACTCCACGGACGTGATCGTGGAGACGGGATTCCCCGTCGCGGCGTGGCCACGGGCGAGGCCGAGATCGAGGACCGCGCGGGCGAGGAACCCGCCGCTGAGATGATCGAGCCGTTCGGGAACCATCACCGTGTCGATTTCGTCGGGGCCGAGGAGGAAGGTGGCCGGTTCCGCGAGCATCGCCGAGGTGATCGGCATGGACAGGATCGGCTGGGGACGCTCGAGGAAGGGGGCGTCGAGCGGGTCCCGGCCGGACAGGCGGCCCTTGTTCTCGCAGAGCAGGACGAGGAGTCGGGGTCTCGCATCTCGATTCGATTCAAGCAATCGCCGAGCTTCCGAGGCGATGCCCGGGGTGATCCGAACCCGGAATCGATCACTCGATTCAGGGGCCGGGGTCGGGGCGACCCGTCTGGAGGGCGTGTTTCCGGGGTCGGGAATCGGGGGTGAATCCTGGGCCGACGCCGCCAAGGCGGGGAGGAGGGCCGAACCAAGGGCGAGACATCGCAGGCTTGTCGTCCGAAGGGCTCGTTTCAGGAGGATCGAGAGAGGATCTGGCATGTCCTGATGCTACGGCCAAGGTCCATCTCGGGGTCGCGGCCCGGAAATCCGGGCTGAAACCGGGTTGAAACCGGTTTTCGGGGCGGGTCTTGCGAGTTCCGGGCCCCAATCGGCCGATATGTCCGAGGTGTTCCGGTCTTCGTTCGAGGCCGGATCCGTCGACGCAACATCCTCGAGGCCTCTTCTCGCCTCGGCACCACTCCGCAGGATTCCGCATGCAGCCTCACTCGATCTCGCCGATTCGTCGCCTTTCGACACTCCGAACGCCCGCGATGCTCGCGGGTCTCGTCGCCTCCTTCGCGACGCTGCAGGGGTGCATCGCCACGCCGACGTCCAGTCTCGAACGAATGAACAACGCCGTCGTCTACGGCCAGATGGCCATCGACGACCCGCAGATCGTGGTCGCCACCGACGGCCCCGTCGACATCGACATCGAGTCGTTCGGTGGGACGGTGCTCGTCGAAGCGGTTCCCGGGCTCAAGAACACGATCATCGAGCCCGTCCGGCACGCCAATCACGGTCACCTCCGCCGCGACGAGGCGGAATCGTCCCTCGACGAGATGGACTACGTGGTCGAGCTCATCCCCGGCGACTTGAACCGGGAGACGGTCCGAGTGGTCGCGACCAGCGCCGATCTCGAGGAGCATTTCCAGGGCGTCGACTTCCGCATCCGCACCGCGGACCTCGGGTCCGTCCGGGTCCGCACCGATCACGGTCGGGTCTGGGTCAAGAACAACACCGGCGGCGTCGACGTCGAAACGACCCACGGCGACATCCGGGTCATCACGGATCACGCGATGAACGAGCCGATCATCCTCGTCACCAAGGAAGGTGACGTCGACTACCGGGCGCCGAAGGGGTCGACCGGAATCTACGATCTGCGATCGATCGGCGGGCTCGTCTACAACCGATTCACCGAGGCCCGCGTGGTCAGCACGTCGCCCGACAACGATCCCGCGACCTTCATCGCGGACGTGGGAGGCGGTCTGAATCCGGTGCTGGTCAGGACGACCTACGGCGACATCCGCGTCGCGGTCACCGAATTTCCGACGGGCGTCGGCCCGATCATCATGGAATGAGACGACGACCGCCGTCGGCGAGTCGATCCGGAACAAATCGTGCGAGACGTCAAGGACCACTGGTTTCGTCAGGCCAAGCGTGAGGGCTATCGCTCTCGCGCCGCCTTCAAGCTGACCGACATCGACGACCGGAAGAAGATCATCTCGAAGGGTGATCGGGTGCTCGACTGCGGCGCAGCGCCGGGATCCTGGTCGCAGGTCGCGGGCCGACGCGTCGGACGTCGGGGTTCGGTGGTCGCGGTGGATCTCAAGGCGATCGATCCCGCGGGACTTCCCGAGAACGTCGAACTGCACGAAGCGGATCTCTGCGAGCTGGATCTGGCAGCCCTCGGCGGCGAGCCGTTCGACGTGGTGCTCTCCGACATGGCGCCGGACACCACCGGCGATCCCTTCGGCGATCACCACCGTTCGATCAGGCTCTGCAACGTCCTGCTGGATCGCGTGCCCGAATGGCTTCGTCCCGGGGGCAATCTCGTGATGAAGGTCTTCGAGGGCGAGGCCTATCGCGATCTCCTGGTTCGGGCGAACGGACTGTTTCAGAAGGCCAAGGGCTTCAAGCCGGTGGCGAGTCGCTCGGAATCCGTGGAGATGTTCGTGATCTGCACGGACTTCCTGCCACCCGACGAGCGTGACCACGGCGATGCCGGGGATTCCGAGGAGATGATCCCGGTTCCACCGCGTCCGAAGCCGTCGCCCGGCTGGAACGACTGAATCCCATCGCGCAGAATCCGCGTCTCCGGTCGACGGCGTCGGCGCAATCGATGCCGCAGGCCGCATCGAGCGGCGTTCGACGGCGTGCATTCGGTGCTGCAGGCCACCTTTGTGACGTTGGCATGATCCTTGCATCCGTTTCTCCACGATTCCTCTTCTGGAGCAACTCCCATGCAGATCGGCCACGCCAATCCTGAACTTCTCGGCCCCGCGGGCCTCGCTCGCACGAACGCCGCCTCGAACGCCGGTACGGTTCGCGCTTCGGCACCGCCAGCCTCGGATCCGCCGATGAGCGGAAGCGAACAGCTGCTCGACATGGATGCCTTCATGTCGGCCTGGGGTTCCGACGACCAGACCTGGGACGTCGACGGCTCCGGCATGGTGGACGGCACCGATCTTGGAACGCTTCTCTCGGTCCAGTCCGCGGCCTCCTCCGGTGATGCCGACCTGCAGGCGCTTCTTGGTGCGTGGGGCACGTCCGACCCGGACTGGGACTTCAATGCGGATGGTGTCGTCGACGGGCTCGACCTCGGGGTCTACCTCGAAGGTGGCGTGGGCGACTCGCCCCCCGCGAGCGAAGCGCTTTCCGTCGACGGATTCGTGGCGGCCTGGGGTTCCGCGGATCCGGTCTACGACCTCAACGCCGATGGAGTGGTGGATGGTCAGGATCTCGGTCAGTACCTCGAACAGCAGATGGAATCCACGGTCGATCCGAACCGGCTGGAGCAGTTCATGTCCGCCTGGGGTTCCGACGACGCGGCCTTCGACCTGAACGGCGACGGCACCGTCGACGGCGTCGACCTCGGACTCTTCCTCGAGCAGTCCGAAGGCGCCACGCAGCCCTCGAACGCGATCCCCGAGCTTCCGATGAAGACGGAACACGTCGTCTCCCGGATCGTCGACCAGGCGATGTCGCGGTTGGACGGGTCGGGAGACGGTCGCGTCGCGTTGAACGAACTCGGCCTGCCGACGGAACTGGCGAGTCTCTTCGATCTCGACGGCAACGAATTCCTCGATCGATCCGAGTTCAGCCGGATGGTGTCACAGGACGCCAAGGCGCTGTACGACGGCACGGACGCCTCGCTCGCGAACCTGTCGCAGCGGTGGAACGAGATCCTCGACCCGGACCCGATCCAGCAGGCGAACCGGTCCCACGCCGCGAGTCGCATCGAAGCCGCGCCTTCGACGCCCGCGGGGCAGCCCTTCGGGACCGCCTCCGCGACCGATCGGGTCGCGGACATCCTCACGAATCTCGGGCACGAGTCGCTGCCAGCGAACCTGTCCGACGTCCTCAAGGGCCTGAAGCTTCCCGGCACGTCGTCCGAAGCGATCATGGAGCGGTTGATGCAGGAGCACGGCTTCACCGCCGTCGATGCCACCGCCTGACCATGGCCGGCGGATCCAACCGATCGGAATCGAAGCGACGGCCCCTCACCGAGAAGTGAGGGGCCGTCGTGATTTCGGTCGGGGTGCGGGTCGACGCGTCAGACCAGTGCACGCATTCGGTTCACGACTTCGTCGACGTTCGCGCGGCTGTTGAACGCGCTGATCCGGAAGTACCCTTCTCCGCATCGCCCGAAGCCGGCGCCCGGCGTGGTGACGATCTGCGCCTCCCGCAGGAGACGGTCGAACATGCCCCAGCTGTCGATGCCGTCGGGGCAGCGGACCCAGACGTACGGTGCGTCGGTTCCGCCGAAGACCCGGAGTCCCATGGACTCGCAGCCGCCGCGAAGCAGGGACGCGTTCGTCATGTAGTGATCGACGAGCATCGAGGTCTGCTCGAGCCCCTCGGGCGAATAGAGGGCGTGGGCGCCGCGCTGCACCGGCCAGCTCACGCCGTTGCTTCGGGTGCACCATCGCCGATTCCAGAGTCCGTGGAGGGGAACGCGGCGTCCGTCGCGGGTGCGTCCCTCGAGCGTCTTCGGGATCACGGTGTATCCGCAGCGGACGCCGGTGAAGCCACCGTTCTTCGAGAAGCTCCGGGTCTCGATCGCGCATCGGTCGGCGCCTTCGATCTCGAAGATGCTCCGCGGGAGCTCGGGGTTCCGGATGAAGTTCACGTATGCGGCGTCGTAGACGATGAGGGCCTCGTGTTCGAGGGCCCAGTCCACCCAGGTCCGGAGGCCGTCGCGATCGATCGTCGATCCGGTCGGATTGTTCGGGAAGCAGAGGTAGACGAGATCCACCGGTTCGGCGGGCGGCAGGGGGATGAAGCCGTTCTCCTCCCGGGCCTCCATCGTGATCAGGCCGTCGTATCCACCACCGTCGAGCGCGTCCTTCGTGTTCCCGGCCATCACGTTGGTGTCGACGTAGACCGGATACACGGGGTCGCTCACCGCGACGCGATTGCCACCACCGAGGATTTCGAGCAGGCTCCCGCAGTCGCCCTTCGACCCGTCGCTGACGAAGATCTCGTCGTCGTCGATCCGGATGCCCCGGGCGCGGTAGTCGTGTTCCGCGATCGCCTTCCGGAGGAAGTCGTAACCGGTCGGCGGGGGATAGCCGCGGAACGTGTCGCGATCAGCAAGCTCGTCGATCGCGGCGTGCATCGCGTCGATGACCGCGGGCACGATCGGTTCGGTGACGTCCCCGATGCCGCAGCGGATGATCCGTTCCGCGGCGGCGGGCACCGAAGCCTCGTACTCGGCGACGCGTCGTGCGATCTCGGGGAAGAGGTAGCCGGCGGCCAGCTTCAGATAATGTTCGTTGACGAAGACCATGTGCGCGTCGTCCTGGATTTCGGGGCGGCGGGCACGCGGCCTCGCCGGTTGTGCGAGGAATCGTGTTGCGTCAGGAATCCTGGTGTCGGAGCCTGACCGCGATGGCGGGGGGGAAGTTCGCCATGACCAGCCGTCTCGAACCTCGATGACGTCGGTGCAGGGACTTCGCGTGGGCGTCGATCCTGCGGAGGTTTCGACGCGAGGTGGGTGAGGTGACCGGCGCCTTCATCACGCGGACCGCGGCGTACTCGAAGTACGCGAGGTCGCCGTCATCGGCGAGCAGCCCCATCATCCGCTTGAAGATGCCGCGAACCAGCGGCGGCGGAAAGTTGTTGAACGGGAGGCCGCAGATGATGTGATCGAACGGACCTTCGATCGGGGCTTCCTCGATCGGCGCCTCGTGCAGGGAGACTTCGATGTCGGGGTTTCGCTTGCGGAACGGCGCGAGATGTCGCTTCTCGATGACCTTGCAGAAGAAGGGGTTGATCTCCACCACGTGGAACTCGTCTCCGGGCCGGAGGTGGGAGAGGATCTTCGCGGTGAACGGGCCGGTGCCGGGGCCGACTTCGAGAATGCGACGGGGTCGATCCGATTCCCGCAGCGGGGCGGTCATCTCGCGGGCGAGACGGCCTCCGCTGGGCCAGACGGCGCCAGTGTGCTTGAAGTTGCTGAGGGTCTGGGAGAGAAAGTCGAGCATGGTTCGGAAGCCTGAGAAGGTCACTCAGGATAATGCCAGCCGGATCCGATCGGATCATGCACCTTTGGAATAGCCACGGGTTTGTTCGAATTCTCGAACCCGAATTTCACGCGATGGCCGGAACGAACGATTCGCCGGGGCCGAGATCGCGGCAGAACCTCGTGAAGATCGACGCGATCGCGTCGAGATCGTTGAGACTCGTCATTTCGACGGTGGTGTGCATGTAGCGGATCGGCAGGCTCACCAGTCCGGAGGGAATCCCGCCGTTGCGCAGGAAGATGGCGTCCGTGTCGGTTCCGGAGCGGCCCGGAACCGCGGACCTCTGGATCGTGATTTCCTCGCGTTCCGCCGCGGCGAGCAGTTTCGCCACCACGAGGGGCTGGGCGGGACCGCCGATCGCCACCTTGGGACCGCCGGCCAGCTTGAAGTCGCCGTGTCGATTCCGGTCGATGCCCGGGGTGTCCGTCGCATGTCCCACGTCGGTCACGAGTGCGACGTCGGGCTTGAGACCTTCAGCGATCATCGCCGCGCCGACCAGTCCGACCTCTTCCTGGACGGTGCTCACCGCCACCACGTTGCAATGCAGGGCGGCGCGGTCCGGAGCGAGTCGACGCAGGGTCTCGGCGGCGGCCCAGGTCCCGATGCGGTTGTCGAGGCCTCTGGCGACGATGGTGTCCTCTCCGATCAGTTCGGAGCCGTCGGCGAAGACGCCCGGGTCGCCGACATTGAGCTTCTCCGCCGCTTCCTCCCGGGTCCGACAGCCGATGTCCACGAAGAGTTCGTGAAGCTTGCGAACCTTGCCGTCGCGACTGCGGTCCTGCAGGTGGATGGCGGTCGCGCCGATCACGCCGAGCACCGGTTCGTCCACGCCGGCGACGCTGGAGGCGAATCGAATCCGCTTTCCGACGATCGAGCCTGCGTCGATGCCGCCGATCTGCCGGCAATACACGAAGCCCTTGTCGTCGATGTTGTTGACCATCAGGCCGATTTCGTCGGCATGACCGCAGATCGCCACCGTGGGGGCGTCGTCGTGATCGCAGTCGAGTTGCGCGAAACAGTTGCCGTACGCGTCGTTCCACGTGCGGGTCGCGGACGACCTCACCTCGTCGAGCCAGACTCGCTGGCCGGCTGTTTCGTGGCCGGAGGGCGACGGGGTGTCGAGAAGCCGCCTGAGGAACGCAAGTGATTCGGTTCGCATCGAATCACTTTACAGCACCGTCGGCGATGGTGAAGCGGTTCCGGAGATGGTGCTCAGGCGTCGTTTGAACGCTTCGGTCGAGCCTTGAGCCGCGGACCCTTGAAATCGAACATCGTTCCGGCATCGCGGACCGTGGTCGACCCCTTTGAGAAGTCCTGCTCCGTCTGCTTGGTGTCGGCGATTGGCGTATCGAGGGGATCGAGCGGCATGCGTCCGCCACCGGTGATCGGCGAGGCCGGCGGCGGCGAAACCGCGTCCGGCCGGCCCGGGCCGTCGACCCGGCGGGCACGTGCATCGTCGATCGAGCGTTCCATTCGCTGGAGAATGGTGCGAAGTCGGTTGGTCTGTTCGGTGTCTTGGGGCTTCATGACGAGTCTCCTCCTCGGTTCGATTCCTGGACAAAAGGGAAATCGGACGTCGCTCGCCCACGCTGCGGGGGTACTTCCGGCTTTTCGAGCATCGTGTCTCGTCGCGGGGGGGGCATTCGGGATGACCGGTACAGATCGACCTTGCGGGGACGTCGCCCGGGATGCCCGCCACGGGTTCGCTCGGCTAGACTCCGGGCTGACGACGAAAAGACGATTCTCGCGCGGTCATGAGGTTCCGTCGCGACCCAAACCGCATTCTGGAGCGTTGAAGACATGTTTTCGAGATCCATCCGCTGGCCCCTGTTCGAAGGTTCCTGTCGAGTGAACCGGTTCGGTCCCCTTGTCCTGCTTCTGACCCTTTTCGGGCTGGGTGCCCACGAAACGGCGTCCGCGACCAGTCGCGGCGAGGGCAACGTCGACCTTCCCCGATTCCCGAGCATCAGCCCGGACGGAAAGACCGTCGTCTTCAGTTGGCGAGGCGATCTCTGGAGCGTGCCGTTCGAGGGTGGTACCGCGACGAGACTCACCAGTCATCCAGGCCGGGATCATGATTCGGCGTGGACGCCCGACGGTTCCACGATCGTCTTCGAAAGCGACCGGGATGGCACCACGAACCTCTGGGCGATGGCTCCGGATGGGACGAAGATCCGTCGCTTGACCGATCTCGATGCTTCGGTCGCGCTCGGCGGCGTCGGCCGTGACGCGGATGGCGACATCGTCGTGGGCCTCACCGGATATCTCGAAGGTGACGCGTACCGCTCGCCTCGTCCGTACGAGATCGCCATCGAGGGCGGCGAACCGCAGCGACTGCACGACGCGTTCGGAGGATTGAACGTGCGCAGTCCGGACGGACGACGGGCCGCCTTCGAGCGAGGCGGCGCGCGTTGGGAACGTCGTCACTACCGGGGTGAAGACCGCCGCGACGTCTGGCTCTACGACACGGAATCGGAGGAGTTTCTTCCGATCGCCGACTGGGAGGGAAACGACGGAAAGCCTCGCTGGGCGGGTAACGACGACGTCCTCTTCCTCTCGGATCGCAACAACCGCACGCACAACGTCTACCAGCGATCACTGGTCGACGGTTCCACCACCCCGCTCACCGACTTCGAGCAGATCGACGTCGCCGGATTCGACGTCACGCCCGACGGCAGCCGGCTCGTGCTTCACCGCTGGGATTCGCTCTACACGCTGGACCTCGAGGACCCGGATGCGGTGCCGCGGCCGATGTTCGTGACCGCGCCCGAGGATGCGCTCGACGCCACGAGGAATCAGGACGTCTCGCGACAGGTCACGGAAGCGGCGCTCAACCCCGATGGGAAGTCCATCGCGGTGATCGCCTACGGCGAGGTCGTGGTTCGCGGGACCGCCGATCATTCGATCTCCCGCCGGATCACCGACACCCACGGTCGGGAACGCGATCTCGCCTGGAGTCCCGACGGCACCACCTTGTACTTCACCACCGTCGCCGGAGGGAAGTCGTCGATCATGGCGACGACCGTCGCGACGACCCGCACCGAGATCCGCGATCAGTACACCGAACGGACATCGCCGCCCGAGGAGTCGGAGACGGACGATTCCGCGGACTCCTCGAGCGATGACTCGAGCGACGCCGACGCCGAAGCCACCGAGGATTCCGAGGGCGAGACCGCCACGGACGAAGATTCCACCAAGGACGGCGAGGAGGAATCCGCGGAGGAGACCGAGGACGCCGAAGACGCGGACGACGATCCGATGCTCGATCCCGCGCGGTGGGCCGACGCGGTGACGTTCGAGATCGTTCCCTTCGTCTCCACCGAATTCCAGGATCACCGGCCGGTCCCGTCCCCGGACGGCATGCGTCTGGGATTCATCCGTGGTCTCGGCGACATCATGATTCTCGACCTCGCCACCGGCGAGGAGACGCTCTTGCGGGCCGGCTGGGATCGAGGCGTCGAATTCGAGTGGAGCCTCGACTCCGACTGGATCGTCTTCGACCAGGCGGACATGAACTTCAATCAGGACGTCTTCGTCGTGCCGAGCGACGGTTCGGCGAAGCCGGTGAACATCTCGAGGCACCCCGACAACGATGGTGGCGCCCGATTCTCCGCCGACGCCCGGGTGCTCGCGTTCTCGAGCGAGCGTGACGGCGAAGAGGAGGACATCTGGTACGTCTTCCTCGATCGCCGGCTGGAGAAGATGGCCGATCCCGAATTGAAGACGTACTTCGAGACGGCCGAGAAGGCCGCGAAGAAGCGGAAGCCGCTCGATCCCAACGAGGTGCGTCGCAAGCTCGCCGCCGCGGCCGCCGGGGAGGACGAGCCCGGTGAGACCGACGCGGATTCCGAGAAGGCCGTCGCGGACGCCACCCCGCCCTTCACGCAGGACGATCTCCAGACCGCGTATCGACGGCTCCGGAAGATCAGCCGGCTGCCCGGCTCGGAGCGTCGCCTGGCGATGCTCCCCTCCGGCGAGCGCATCCTCTTCGGCAATCGAATCTCCGCGCCGGGGGTCTCCGGCCTCTACTCCGTGAAGTGGGACGGCAGCGGCCGCAAGCGCATCGGCGACAGCGTCTCGATGATGGGACTCTCGCTGGACGGAAGCAAGCTCGTCGCGGTCGGTGGCGGCAGCGCGAAGACGATCGACACCGGTACGGGCAAGGCGACCAACTATCCGATCTCGATGCGGATCCGAATCGATCGGGAGCAGGAGTCGAGCGAGAAGTTCCTCGAGGCCGCCTCGATCATGGGCGAGATCTTCTATGACCCGGAGATGAAGGGTCTGGACTGGTCGGACCTGACCGACCGCTATCACGAACTCGCGGCCCGGACTCGGACCGCGGACGAGTTCAACTGGGTCTCGAACCGACTGCTGGGCGAACTCAGCGCCTCCCACATGGGCATGCGGGCGCCGGCGAAGAACATGCCGCTGTCCCAGTCGATCGGTCGACTGGGCGTGGATCTCGAACCGGTGGCCGATGGCTATCTCGTCACCTCCGTGCTCGAGGACGGTCCGGCCGAGGCTTCGGACATGCCGCTGCTCATCGGTGACGTGATCACCGGAATCAATCTCGAACCGCTCGATCTGGACGCCACGCCTCCCGACACGGTGGGTGGACGACTGCGGGGCCGGCTGGGCAAGGAGGTGGTGGTCACCGTGCGACGCCAGCCCGAGTTGGATGCGGCGGACGGTCCGGCCGAGTCGCTCGAACTGGACCTGCTTCTGACGCCGATCTCCAACGGCGCGATCCGCGGTCTCGTCTACGACGCGACTCAGCGCCGCCGGGCGGAGCAGGTGCACGAATGGTCGAATGGACGACTCGGTTACGCGCACGTTCGAAGCATGGACCAGGCGTCGCTCGATGAATTCGAGCGTGATCTCTTCGCCGCGACGGAGGGCCGCGACGGACTCGTCGTCGACGTCCGCGACAACGGCGGCGGCTGGACGACCGATCGGCTGCTGTCTTCGATCATGGCGCCCGCCCACGCGTACACCATCCCCCGGGGTGCCGATCGTTCGGTCGTGGACACCTACCCGCAGGATCGACTCTTCATCCAGCGGTACCTGATGCCGATGAACATGATCTGCAACGAGAAGAGCTACTCGAACGCCGAGATCGTCTCCCATGCGTTCAAGAATCTCGATCGTGGCACCCTCGTGGGTCAGCGGACCAACGGAAGCGTGATCTCGACCGGCGGCACGTCGCTGATCGACGGCACGTCGCTGCGACTTCCATTCCGCGGGTGGTATCTCCCGAACGGCGCCGACATGGAGAACAATGGAGCCATGCCGGACATCGTCGTCGACCAGACGCCGGATGACGAAGTCGCCGACAACGATGCGCAGCTGCGGGCCGCGGTCATGGATCTCATGCGGCGGCTCGACGACGAAGGATCCACCCGGTGAACGGGCTGATCCTCCGCGGTGGAGCGGTGGGGGTTCTCGGTGCGGTGCTGCTCGCGGGTTGCGGCAGTCCGGATTCCCCGCGGAGGGAGGACGGGACGACCATGATGCGTGATGAAGCGTCGGCGGATCGGATGTTCGAGGAGATGCGATGGCGGAACCGGATTCTCGTGGTCGCCTCCGACCGACGGGATGAGGCGATCGATCGTCAGCTGGTGGCGATCGCGACGCACTCGGCCGGATGGTCGGAGCGGGATCTCGTGACCATCGTGCTGCTTCCGGACCGTGGTTACGTCGCTCGGGATCCGAGCGGCGGCCTCGCCGAAGCGGAGACCGTCTCCTCGGACGTCGCCGCCTCGATGCGGCGGCGATTCGGAATCGACGGTGACGGGTTCGCGGCCGCGCTCGTCGGCAAGGATGGTGGTGTCAAGGCNCGNTACGAATCGGTGGTCGCACCCGAGGCGGTCTTTCCCTTCATCGATGCGATGCCGATGCGGATCGACGAAATGGGGCAGCGGCCATGACGCGGAAGACGCGGAGGACGCGGAGGACGCGGAGGACGCGGATGATGCGAATGACCAGGTCGAATCGATCGATCGGACCGTGTCGTGCCCGCATCGCGGTTTGCGTCGCGGGGATCGTCACGGCCGGCACGGCCGCGATGGCCGGACAGGCCGGNGCCGGCGAGGCCGAGCCCACCCCGCCGAACGTTCTTCTGATCCTCGTCGATGATCTCGGATGCCGCGATCTCTCGGGCGAGGGTCACGCGAACCATCGCACCCCGAACATCGACCGCCTCCGGNCGGAGAGCGTCCGGTTCACGAACGCCGCTTGCAATGGTCCGAACTGCTCGCCGAGTCGTGCGGCGCTCGTCACGGCGCGGCACGGCAGCCGCACCGGCGTTCACACCGTCGGCTCGTCACGTCGGGGCAAGGACCGGGACCGACGCCTCGAGCCGCCGGCCAATCGAGTCCGCATCGAGGAGGGCGAGCGGACGATCGCCGAAACGCTGGCCGGGGCCGGCTACCGGACGGGATTCGTCGGGAAGTGGCACGTGAGCGANGATCCACGNACCCAGGGGTTCGAGGTCAACGCGGGCGGGAACAAGGCNGGCCATCCGAAGTCCTATTTTCCGCCGTACCGCAACCCGGATCTCGAGGATGGGCCCGAAGGCGAGTATCTCGTCGATCGGCTCGCTCGGGAGACCCTCGGGATCATCGATGGTTTCGAGGCGGCCGAGGATGATCGTCCGTGGTTCGTGATGTACGCGCCCTACGCGGTTCACACNCCGATCCAGGCGCCGGCGGCGGCGGTCGCCGAGTATCGGATGCGAAATCCCGACGTCGATCAGCGACGGGCTCGATACGGCGTCATGGTGGAAGCGACCGATCGAGCCATCGGTTCGATTCTGNNGCGGATCGACGCCGACGAGACCCTGGTGTGCTTCGCGAGCGACAACGGCGGACTCCAGCCGCTGACCGACATGTCGCCGTGGCGTGGCGGCAAGGGCATGCTCTACGAGGGCGGCATCAGAACGCCCCTGTANGTGCGAGGCGCCGANTTCGAACCCCGTGACGTCGCCACGCCGGTCCAGCTCTTCGACCTGCATCCCACCATCACCGAGCTCGCCGGGGCGGTGACGACCCGGGACGTNGTGATCGACGCGGTCTCGCTCGTGCCGCTGCTTCGTGGCGAGCCGATGGATCGCGGACCGCTCTTCTGGCATTTTCCCGCGTACCTCGAAGGTCNNGACGCCGANAGTCGGAACCCGCGCGATCCCTTTCGAACGACNCCGTCCGGCGCGGTCCGCGAGGGNCGATGGAAACTCGTCGANTGGTTCGATGACGGCGAGGTGGAGCTNTTCGACCTCGAGTCCGACCCCGGTGAGCGNGNGAATCGATCGGCGGACCGTCCCGANATCCGGGACCGTCTGAAATCGCGGCTCGCGGAATGGCGGNCGACGGTCTCGGCGCCCATGCCCCGGCCGGTCGNGGCACCCGTGCCGGACCCGGCGGNCGATTCGATCGAAGNNCGGACCGGCGATTCCACGAAGTGATCGACGCGGCCGGGTTCACCAGTCGCCGGCGTATCCCGCATCGAACCCGCCGCCACGCACCACGGTCAGTTCATGGAGCCGACGTGCGAGTTGCCGGAGATGGAGCGCGTCGTGNGCGCACCACGCGGCGAGCAGATCCCCTGCACGAAGCGAGCCGGAGCGAGGATGCGTCGCTTGCGGATGGGTCGCTTCGAGCGTGAAGTCGTTTCCTTCGACGGTTCGGAGCCACGCGACCTCGGTGCGTCGCACCGCCCGGAATTCGCGAAGCGTCGTCTCGAGGTTCCGGCCGCGGTAGTCGCGCTCGATCGCGGCGGCGACCGGATCGATGGTCGGCCAGTCCGCTTGCGGCGCCTCGAGCGTCATGCGAAGCCGGGTTCCGAAGTCGTCGAGATCCTCATCGACGAGGTGGCAGACGATCTCGAGCATGGACCAGTGCTCGGGACCCGGTCGCCATCGTGCGTCCTCGTCGGCGATTCCGGAAAGCAGGNCCACGAGGCTCTGCGGAAACCGCTCCAGCCGGTCGATCATCCAAGCCGCGTTCATGACGTTCATGGCGTCCATGGATCCCATGGACGCATTGAACCACGCCACGGCCCGTGGTGCCGTGCGTGCCGGGGTGAAGCCCGCTCCGGGCTCTGAAACCGCTTTGAAATCAGGTATCCAGCGACTCGGCGTCGGCGTGAGCGTCATGCCCGTCGATCTCGTCGTCGTCCGCATCGCCTTCGTCGTCCTCGGCATCCGGCGGTGGCGGTGCGATCGCGACGGCGACGTCGTCGAGTTCGGTGAGCCGTCGCTGGGCGGCGACCGCGACCGAGTCGTAGATGCTTGCCAGAAGTCCGACGAGCGGGAACCGGCCTTCGAGCGGCGCATTNCCGAGACGTCGAAGAAGCGCGTGCGGCGCATGTTCCATGCGACGTTCGCGTCGGAAGGTCTCGAGACCCGTGCCGGTGTTCCAGAAGGTCTCGATGGCCTGTTCCATCGGCGGCAGGGCNCGAATCGCCGCCGCNGTGCCCGGNATCGGATGGGCCCGACTCACGCCGCTGGTGGCGAGGAGTCTCGCCTCCTGGAGTCGCTCGAGGAACCGCGGACCGAAGAGCCCGCGGAGCGTCAGGATCATCAGCGGGTCCGAGTCCATCCGCTCGGCGACGAGATAGAGCACGGTGACCGCGTGNCGGCAGTGCTCGACGCCGCAGCCGCACTTCACCGTGACCTGGCCGGGTTCCGGCAGGAGGGAGAGNCCGGCGGCCGCGAACGGTTCCGCGATCTCCGCGGAGACGTCCCCGGAGACCAGCTTGGCGGTGTACTTGGCTTCTCGAGCCATCGAATTGACGATGCGATCCCAGTCCTCGCGACCGATCGAGTCGAGTTCGATCCGGATCTCGAANGGACGAGGGGCGCAATCCTGCACGGTCGCGANGATNCGGGCCGGCTCGACGTTCAGCAGCACGGTCTGGCCGCGTCGGGCGAAGTCGAGGCCTTCGGATCGGGTCTCGTCCGNATACGGCGCGAGCAGTCGATCGAGCCAGGCGCCGGCCGGCCAGTTGAAGGAGACCTCCTCCTCCTTGGTACGCAGCCGGATGCCGTTGCGAACCTTCCGAGGCGTGTCGTCCTTGCGGCGGAAACCTTCTTCGCGACTGGTGATCACGCGTCCTCCTCCTCGTCGACCGCGGTCTCGCGCAGGGCGAGGACGTCGCGAAGCTGGTTCGAACTGAGTTCGGTGAGCCACGACTCGCCGGCGCCGATGATCCGGCGGGCGAGATCCGTCTTCTGCTCGATCATCTGGTCGATCCGNTCCTCGAGGGTGCCCGAGGTGATCATCTTGTGGACGTTCACGGTCCGGGTCTGCCCGATTCGGAAGGCCCGGTCGGTGGCCTGGTTCTCGACCGCGGGGTTCCACCAGCGGTCGAAGTGGATGACGTGATTCGCACTGGTCAGGTTCACACCGACGCCACCGGCCTTCAGGGAGAGGATGAAGATGGGCGCGGCTTCGCCGTTCTGGAAGCGTTCGATCATCTGGTCGCGCCGTCCCTGCGGCGTGCCGCCGTGCAGGAAGAGCGGCTCCATGTCGAACTCCTGACGGAGGATCGTCGCGAGCAGATGGCCCATCTGGCGGAACTGGGTGAAGATCAGCGCCTGATCCTCGGCGGCCATGACCTCCTCGAGGATCTCGACGAGCCGGATGCTCTTGCCGGATCGCTGGCTGAGACGTTCGCCCTTCCTCGGTGCGAGATCCGTCTCCCGGAGGAAGTGGGCGGGGNGGTTGCAGATCTGCTTCAGTCGGACGAGCCCGGAGAGCACGAGACCGCGGCGGCGGATGCCCGTCGCCTCGTCGACCTTGCGGAGCATGTCCTGGACGACGGTGTCGTAGAGCTTCGCCTGCTCGGTGGTGAGCTGGACGTGCTGCCGGTTCTCGACCAGCGGCGGGAGATCGTCCGCGACGCCGTCGTCGGTCTTGAGTCGTCGAAGCACGAAGGGGCCGACCAGNTGCCGAAGGCGTTCGGCGCGGCGTTCGTCGCGATGCCGCTCGATGGGAATCGCGAAACGTCGGCGGAAGTCGCCCTGGGGACCGAGGAATCCCGGCAGGCAGAACTCCATGATCGACCAGAGTTCGGTCAGGCGGTTCTCGACCGGGGTACCGGTCAGGGCGATGCGATGTCGACTCTGGATCGACCGGATCGCGGTCGCCTGCTTGGTCGGCGGGTTCTTCACGTGCTGGGCTTCGTCGAGCACCACGCGTTCCCAGTCGATCAGTTCGATCCACGGACGGTCGCGGCTCACCAACGCGTAGGTGGTGACCACCACGTCGCATTCGGAGACCTTCTCGACGAAGCTGTCCCCCACCGGGCGATCGGGGCCGTGCTGGATGTGGACGCGCAGCTCGGGGGCGAANCGCTCGAGTTCACGCCGCCAGTTGCCGGCCACGGACATCGGGCAGACCAGGAGGGTCGGTCCGACCTGGCCGGGACGGATCTCCCGCTCGTGTTGCAGCAGCGCGATCATCTGGATCGTCTTGCCGAGGCCCATGTCGTCGGCCAGGCAGCCGCCGAGGCCGAACCGATCGAGGAACGCCAGCCAGGCGAGCCCGCGTTCCTGATACGGCCGGAGCTTGCCGACGAAGTTCTCGGGAACCTTCACCGGCCGGGCGGAATCGTCGGGGATGCCGTCCTCGCCGAGAAGTTCCTTGATCCAACCGTCGGTCCGGACACCGGTGATGGGCGGCATCTCGCCGTCCTCTTCGCCGACCGAAGCGAGTCGGAGCACTTCACCGAGGGTGGAGGCGCCACCGGGATGCTTGTCCAGGAAGACCTTGGCCCGTTCGAAGTCCTCGGCCCTGATCTCGACCCAGCTGTCGCCGACCCGGACCAGCGGCACACCGCTCTCCGCGAGTCGTCGCAGTTCCTCGAGGCCGACGTTCTGGTCGCCGATCGAGATCTCCCACGAGTAGTCGACGAGGCTCGAGAGCCCCATCGCCGGCGGCTTCTCCGAGTCGCCGTGGGGCTCGATGATCATCCGCACGCCGATGCGGCTGGCGGTGCTTCCCCACCACGACGGCGAGAGCACTTCGATGCCGGCTTCCTGAAGGATCGGCCGGGCCTCCTGAAGGAAGGCGTGGGCTTCCGCGGTGGACAGATCCATGCCGGCGGGGTTGGTGCCTTCGAGCGCCCGCTTGAGGTTCGGCCAGATCCGCTCGGCGCGTCCGAGCTCGGCGAGGAGCAGGTCGCCGGGGGTCTCCTCGGAACCCACGACCGACGCGAGTCGACCGCCGCCGCCGTCCGCCCAGATGTCGTCGGCGTCCACGATGATCGGCGGGTCGTCGGTGACGAGGAGGTGGAAGCCCAGCGGCCACAACGCCTTCTCGATGTCCTCCGGCGAGGCGTCCAGCACNCCTTCGAGCGGTTCGGTCAGCTGCAGGCAGAGTCGGACCGCCCGGCCTTCGACGGGATCGATCAGTCCGCCGAGCCAGAGTCGCATGCCGCGGCTCACGTCGACGTTGGTCTCTCGCGAGGTACCGGTGTCGCGGCCGGAGCCGAGCAGGCCACCGAGCATCGCCACCTGATGGTCCGCTTCGGGATCGCGATCCTCGATCGCNTCGAGGTAGTCCTCGCCCACGAGCGTCTGTCGGACCAGTGCATCGACCATCGCTTCGAGCGCGGACTCGATCGCGGTCCATCGGTCCGACGTCGCGAAGTCCGTCGTCGCGATGGCGACCGAAGGCATGCCGGTCGCGAGGTGGCGCAGCGGTTCGGCGAGTTCGCCGTCGGCGAGCCACGGGACCCAGCGTCCTCGGAGGGGGCCGCCCTCCACCTGGATCACGGACGGGACGAAACGCTGGTCGACCAGCAGTTCGATCGCGAAGGTGGCGACCTCCGACCAGAAGCGGATGTCGTGTCCGACCACGAGNTCGTCGGGCGCTCGCTCGGCGATTCTCGGGAACAGCTCCACCGCGGTGCTCGCGTCGATCTCGATGCACNGCACGACGGTCTNGGCGAGATGGAGATCCTCGGTGTCCGGCGTGTCGATCGCGAGCCTCGTCGCCAGCGCGAGTCCGGGCACCGGCGTCTCGGTGTTCTCGTTTCGATCGTGCGGAAGTCGGAGGACCACGTCCTCGGCGACCTTCATGCGATCGTCGGCGAGAACTCCGTCGAGCGCGATGCGAAGTGCTTCGCGGGATGCTGCGAACGGATGTCTCGCCACGGTCGCTTCGACGGTGGCCACCGCTCCGTCGCCTTCGGCCGAGGCCGTCGAGGTCCCGGTGGAAGCGGGGGACGGATCTTGAAGGNGATCGCCCTGCTCTCCCCAGAGAAGCCAGGCGTCGTCTTTGATCACACCGTGCAGGACGATCGTCGGGGTTCCGGAAATGACTGGCGACCTCCATGTCGCGACGTGGTGCCGCGTGTCCGGTCGAAGACGCCTCATCGAGCGCGCCTCCGACATCCCACGAACTCGGATCGGGTCCCGTTTACGACGGGCCTGATCTCCTTACGCATCCGGTCGCCGTGCATCGCGGGCAGGCACGAGACTCGGAGTGATTCCGCTGGGGCTCGAACCCAGGACCTGGCGATTAAAAGTCGCATGCTCTACCAACTGAGCTACGGAATCCCGAGTCCCAAAGTGTAGTGGAGTCCGCGTTGAAAGTTGGCGACTCGTCGTCGGATCCGGAAATCGTCCACAGCGGGCGACGGCACGAGCGGNGGTGGAGGTCGCCCGGAGGGGAGGGGAGGCTGCTCCGGGGGNGCCCCGCGTTCGAGTCCACGATCGGATCGGCCCGGTCCCAGAGCGACGAAATCGGTGCCGGCCGGACCCAGCCAAGGTAGACTGTATTTTTGGTTATCGGGCGTCTGCCCCCGTTTCTGGGTCCACAGGCGACGATCACCTCGAGANCGAGGTCCGATTTCCGGCCGCAGGATCGGCATGAAGTGAGAAATCCGGAGAGTCCGGCTGAATCGCCCCCTCGCGAGGGCCGATGGCTCCTTCGCGGCAGTACGAATCGCCGCGCGGAGACCANGATCATGTCCACCAACGCTTCCCACCGTCATGCCTCGCCCACCGCCTCCCGCGGCGTCGGTTCGCTCGTCCTGTCCGCGATNGCGGCGATCGGGACGGCGGTCTTCGCCATGCAACTCGGCGGTTGCGCCGCCGAGAAGGCGACCGGCGACGGCGACCTCGTCGCGACGAACACCCCCGAATCANCCGCTGATTCCGAATCGGGTGTCGCGTGGGCGTCTCCGACCTACCGGGACGGTTGGTACGAGGACACCTCGGACGCCGGCTGGGATGCACCCGCCACGCCCGCGGTGAAGACCGTCGCGTTCACTTCGAATGCCGCCGCCACCAGCGGCTGGGTCGAAGCGGATGCCCCGAACACGCGTGGAGACCAGGTCGCGTTCACCGCCACCAACCGGCCCGTGGCCGATGCCACGGCCGTCCGGATGAGCATGTTCGCCGACTTCGGCGGTACGGCGCCGGAGGGTGAGTGGACCGGCGGGGAAGGCAACCTCTTCCAGGTCAGTTTCGCCGCCGANGGCGCGGATTTCGATCCCGACGTCTCCAGCGACGGCGAGTGGATCATCTTCGCNTCGACCCAGCACCGGGAGGATGCGGACATCTACCGCAAGACCATCGACGGTCGCGTCGTGACCCAGCTGACCTCCGATCCCGCCCAGGACGTGATGCCCGAGATCGCNCCCGACGGCCGCAAGGTGGTCTTCACCAGTGATCGCAACGGCAACTGGGACGTCTTCGTGATGTCCGTCGACGGCGGTCCGGCCACGCAGATCACCTTCGACGACGCCCATGAACTTCATCCCACCTGGTCGCCCGATGGCAGCCGGCTCTGCTACTGCCGGTTCAACGATCGCACCGCCCGATGGGAACTCTGGACCGTCTCGCTCGAGCGGCCCGGTGTCCGGACCTTCGTCTGCGAGGGCATGTTCCCGCGGTGGTCGCCCGATGCCTCGACCGATCGGATCCTTTTCCAGCGTGCTCGCAAGCGGGGCAGTCAGCTCTACGGGGTCTGGACCATCGATCTCACCGAGGCCGGCGGGATCAATCCCACCGAAGTCGTCGCGGCGGGCGACGCCGCGATCATGCATCCGACCTGGTCCCCGGACGGCAAGCGGATCGCGTTCACGTCCGTCGACCGTCCCGAGGTGTCCGANGACGGCATGCCCGTCGAAAGCGACATCTGGGTGATCGACGCCGACGGNATGGGCCGAACGGCACTCACCTCCGGCGGATTCCGCAACATGCGGCCGACCTGGGCGGCCGACGGCCGGGTCTACTTCACCAGCAACCGAGGCGGACTCGACGTCATCTGGGCGGTTTCGGGGAACGCTCCCGGCGTCTTCGACGCCCCTGGCTCGATCGATCCGCAGGCGGTCGCCGGTGCCGGTGGCCTGGACGACGATCACTGAACCGGGGCCGCTTCGGCCCGACCACGATCAACGACTCCGCGGGGTCGGCCGATGAGGCCGGCCCCGCGGTCTTTTGGCGTCGATGCACCGGCCGAACGGCAGCCGTGGGTCGTCGACGCGGGGCAGATCCTTCTTTTCTCCCGTTCCGCCGAGAGATCGACCGATGACACGGATCGTACGGATGGGAGACATCCGGACGTCGCCCCTCGCGAGGTCACTCAGGCAGGACGCCATGACAACCGTATTCGTCTCAGAAAAACGCCCGGCTCGCGGGTGCGGTCGGTGGTTCGAACGGATCGCNCGACGCACGCGTCGCCCGGTGCTCGCAGNCTCGATTCTCGGTGCCGCGTGCACCGGACCGTTCGGCTGCGAGACGCCGGAACGAAAACTGCAGCCGGCGGCGCCGCTCGTGGCGCCCTACGCCGCGAATCTCGTGGTGGCACCTTTCGGAAACGACTCCGGCGTGGTGATACGCCCGGATCAGCAGGCATCGGTCTCCGACAAGCTGGTCGCCTCGCTCAACGGCGTGGAAGGTTGGCAGGCGGTTCCCCTGAATCGCACGCTCGAGGCCATGCGGCAGGTGGGGCTCGCCGAGATTCGAACCCTCGACGAGGCACGCTCGATCCTCCGGCTCGTCGGTGGCGACGGCATCGTGGTCGGCACCATCACCGAATGGAATCCCTACGACCCGCCTCGCTTCGGCGCCAACATCCTGCTGGTCGCGGACGAGGCCGAGGTCCAGAAGGCGTTCGAATCCCGACGGCTCGTCGGAGGCACCGGCACCGCCGGATCGAACCCCGATGCACCGGTTCGAACACTGACCGACGTGGTCGCCCTGTTCGACGCCACGAACCACACGGTGCGGGGCCAGGTCCGCGAGTACGCGAAGAGCAACGACGACATCACGGATGGNTTCGANCCGCCGGAACGCTACTACCTGATGGTCTACGACCACTGGCTGGATTTCGCGGCGTCGGAACTGGTGTCGACCCTCGTCGATCGCGAACGTCTCCGGGTGAACACGGCCCAGGCGGCCGCGTCGTCGACCGACTGATCGGTCGGATCCGACCGGTGGGATTCCCCGGAGATTCCCGNTCGNCACCGGGGATCCGGGCTCGGTCCGGTGGTCGGAAGCGCGAGAAAACCAGGATCGTGAAAGCCCGTTTCCAGTGCTTGGGAGCGGGTCGATCGGAGACGAAGACGGATTTTTTCAGAAGTCCGGTAAGGGGACTGAACCCGGTCCCCTTCCGCGTCGATATCGGAACGGTGAGTCTCGTGATTCGGGCGACGGAATGCCCGGGAAACGAGCGATTCAGAAGCGGCAGCGGACGACCTTTTCGAGGCCGTCCCCAGACAAAGGTTCGCACGCGATGACCACTCCTCTCCCCCTCGTCCAGCAGTTCCTCGACTACCTCGTGGACGAACGGCACTTCAGCCCGTACACCGCGCGATGCTACGGGCTCGACCTGCGGCAGTACGGTGAATTCCTGGCCGACGAGTACGACGCGAACGCCGCTCCCGAAGCGGAAGCCGCTTCGCTCGCGGCACGGACCGCGGACGTCACCGCCGCCATCGACGAGCACACCGTCTCCGGACTGATGCTCGCGGCCGACGTGGACCGCATCCGGGGCTTCCTCGGCTGGATGGCCGATCGCGACTATTCCGCGGCGACCACCGCCCGCAAGATCGCCACCCTCCGCTCCTTCCACAAGTGGATGGAGAAGCGAAGTCTCATCGAGGCGAATCCGATGCTCGCGGTCCGGACCCCGAAGCAGGCCAAGCGGCTTCCCAAGGCGGTCTCCGTGGAGCAGATCGAACAACTTCTCGCCGCGCCGGACGACACCGTGCTGCTCGGCGCCCGTGATCGTGCGATTCTCGAGACCCTCTATTCCACCGGGATCCGCGTCAGCGAGGTCGTGGGGATCAACCGGGGCGACCTCGACGACACCGGCGAGGCGATCCTGATCCGCGGCAAGGGCCGCCGGGAGCGGATGGTCCCGTTGGGCTCGCATGCACTCGCCGCCCTTCGCAACTACGTGAACCGGCATGATTCGGAACTCGCGGAGGCCGGCATGAAGGCCGACCCCGACTCGCCGCTCTTCGTGAACAAGCATGGTGGCCGCCTCAGCAGCCGTTCGGTGCGACGGAAGGTGACCAAGTACCTGGAACAGGTCGGTCTCGATCCCGAGATCAGCCCGCACACCATCCGGCACAGCTTCGCCACGCACCTGCTCGACAACGGCGCCGATCTCCGGTCGGTGCAGGAACTGCTGGGTCACCAGTCGCTCTCGAGCACGCAGGTCTACACCCACCTGTCGAGCCGTCGGGTCCGCGACTCCTACGACAAGGCCCANCCGCGGGCCGAGGCCGGCTGAACCGCCGTCCGTGAATCGACCTTCCATCGACGACGCCCCGCGAATTCGCGGGGCGTCGTTCGTTTCGGGCCGGTTCGGTGTCTCGAGGCGGTGTCGCTTCCCGGAGTGATCGCGTCCCCCCCGGATCTCACGCGATGAGCACGCCCGCGAAGAGCTGCTCCTGTCGCCACTGCATGCTCTCGGTTCCGCGTTGTCGGATCGCTCTCGGCAGGGCCAGATGAATGGGGACCGGATCGATCAGTTCGATCTCGTTCGACGTCTCGTGGACCCCGAGTCGGAAGGCGGCGCCCGCCCAGTCCACCCGCACCGTTCCGCAGTCCATTCCCTCGTGGCTTCGCAGTCGCCCNCCGTGACTTCGCGGATACCGGCTCGCGGCGGCCAGGTGAAGATCGATCACTTCGCCTCGCAACGCGGCGGGAACCCGGATCGGCTGGTGGATCACGCCGAAATCCCCGCCGCCGCAGGTGAACGCGATGTGGATGTCCTCGCCGCCGTGCCTCACCGCGAAGCACGGTCCGTTCGGTCGAAGATGCACGACGACGTGGGCGGGATTCTCGAAGCGGTTCTGGTAGTACAGCCGGAGTTCGGCGGCGCCGCTGGCATCGAGTCTCACCAGCGGCATGAAGCACACGCCGTCGGCCTCGTAGTAGATCGAGCCGACCGCNTCGGCCAGCTGGTCGTGGAGGCGGTCGACCAGCCAGAGCGCGTGGACGAGAAAGCCACCGAGCCCGACGACGAGCGTGAGACCCACGATCCGTTGAACCCAGATGTCGGTGGTCGCCGAGAGGATCGGACCGGATGCGAGCCAGGCCCAGATCGACCAGATGGTGATCACGGCGAAGGCGAGGACCAGTACGAAGTTTCGTTTCTCGTGCATGACGATCTCCGGTGCGGTGGCGTCGGTGCTTCGCGATCACCTTCGCTCCGGGGGGAGTGAAGGTGTTGCACGACCGATCGTCGCGGGACGCGGGCGAAGTTCGTCACGAAGGTGAACTCGTCGTCGGGATCCGAAACGGCGACCACGTCGGATCCTGCTCGTACCGTGGCGCGGCCGTGCAACGGCCGTGACCTCGAAACGTCGTCGTCTCCTCGTATGGATGCGTGAATCCGGGAGCGAGCCGCTACGACGCGACTCCATGAAGGACGTGGATGGACATGTGACGACATGTGACGATCTGTGACGATCTGTGACGACATGACGGACATGAACAACAACTTGCAGACGGGTGCTCGACGCACGTACGAGACCCGGGAATTGCGGTCCTGTCGGCGAATGGAGCCGGCGAGCGGAAAGGCTCGGTCGCGGGCGATCGACATTCGTCGGCGCTACTCCGGACGCATCGAGGATACCTTGCCTCGGCGGATTTCACGTCTTCGGGAAACGTTTTCACGAAGAATCGAGCGTCATCGTCGGTCGATGGCGGAAAAAGCGTCGCTGCGGACGGGACCACGATGGGGAAACCGGTGAACACGGATCCGCGATGGAGGCTCGATCTCGTCGATTGCGAGGTCGGGATGGCGTCGATCGAGTCGGGAAGCATCGATCTCGTCTACGCGGATCCGCCTTTCGCGACGAACCAGGTGCAGCGCGGCCGATCGACCGAACACGCCTACGACGATCGTTGGTCGGGGATGCCCGAGTATCTCGACTTCATGACGTCCCGGATCGAGGACATGCACCGGGTGCTCGCCGAGAACGGGGCGATCCTCCTGCATTGCGACTGGCGGACGTCGCATCACCTTCGACTCGCGTTGGACCGCGTCTTCGGCGCCGATCGATTCGTGAANCACCTCGTGTGGCGGTACGGACTCGGTGGTTCGAGTCCGAATCGATTCGCNCGGAAGCACGACGACATCCTCTACTACGCCCGCGGCGACGATCGCTGGTTCGAGCCGCCGATGGTGCCGGCGACCAGNCGGAAGATGGCGGGTGAACTCAAGAAGGCGACCGACGTGCTCGATGTCCCCTCGATCAACAACATGGCGGCGGAGCGNACTGGCTGGCCGACCCAGAAACCACTCGCGCTGCTTCGCCTGCTGGTTCAGGCCTGCGTCNGGCCCGGCGGNACGGTCCTCGACCCGTTCTGCGGCAGTGGTACGACGCTCGTCGCCGCGGTGGAGTCCGGCCGGCGGGCGATCGGGATCGATCGCGACCCGACCGCGATCGAAATCGCCCGCGAGCGGCTCCGCGCGGTGACGTCCGACTGAGTCGAGNGGGNAGGCGTNGGNCGGGGAGGATTCGCGNAGTCAGTCGGCGACCGCACCGGGAACGATCGAGGCCAGGGCATCGGATCTCGTCGGGTCGATCGCGTCGCCGGTGATCGTGAGGTGTCCCACCTTGCGGCCGATGCGAGGTGTCTTGTGATAACCGTGGTACACGGCCTCGCCATCCGGATCTCCATCCGGGGTCACGACGCCCGCCTCGTCGGCCGTCGCCACCCGTGCCTCGACCAGNGCCCGAGGGGAAGGCGAATCGCCGATCGCGTTCAGCATGATTCCGTGACCATGTCGCGCCTCCGTCGATCCGAGNGNGTCCCCGGTCACCGCCCGGACGTGGTTCTCGAACTGATCGGTCTCCGAGAACTCGATGGTCAGGTGTCCGCTGTTGTGCACCCGGGGTGCGATCTCGTTCACGAGGACCTCGTCGCCGGTCACGAAGAACTCCACGGTCAGGACGCCGACATGGTCGAGGGCTTCCGCGATGCGGACCGCATGATCCACCATCGCCGAACCGGCCCGCGTGGACACNCCCGGGGCCGGGCATTCGCTTCGCCGGAGGATGCCCGCGGCGTGCCGGTTCCGAATCGGTGGCCAGGCCCGGGTCGCGCCGTCGACNCCCCGCGCCACGAGCACGCTCGCTTCGAGGTCGAAGTCGATCATCGCTTCGAGAATCGCCGGTCGGCCTTCGATGGCGTCGATCGCGCCGGATGCCGCGTCGGGATCACGCAACACGACCTGGCCCTTGCCGTCGTATCCACCGCGTCTGGTCTTCAGGATCGCGGGGGTCCCGATCCCGGTGATGGCCGCCGCGAGCGACGTGGCGTCATCGACCGGGTGGAAAGGGGGCACTGGNACGCCGTGCTCCACGAGGAATCGCTTCTCGACGAGTCGATCCTGGGAGGTCTCGAGCGAATTCCAGCCCGGCCGGACCGGAACGGTCCTTGCGAGCGAGGCGGCCGAAGTCGCCGGNACGTTNTCGAATTCGTAGGTGACCACGTCGCACCGTCGGGCGAGCTCGGCGAGGGCGTCGGGATCGTCGTAGTCGGCGCGAATGCGCTCGCCCACCAGATCCGCGGTGCACGATTCCGCGGGATCGAGGAAGACGCAGTCGATCCCCAGTCGCCGCGCGGCGATGCCCAGCATCCAGCCGAGCTGGCCGCCGCCAAGAATCCCGAGGGTCACGAGTTCTTCGTCCCCCCGGTCGCGTCGACACCGGGAATCGGGTTCTCGAGCACGCGTTCGGTCTGTGCGTTTCGCCAGTCGACGAGCCGCGNTCGCACCGTCTCGTTCTCGATCGAGATCACCGAAGCGGCCAGCAGTCCGGCGTTCACCGCGCCCGCCCGGCCGATGGCGAGGGTTCCGACCGGGATGCCGGCGGGCATCTGCACGATCGAAAGCAGCGAGTCCATGCCCGAGAGGGCCTTGGACCGCACGGGCACCCCGAACACNGGGAGATGCGTCTTCGAGGCGACCATCCCCGGCAGGTGGGCGGCACCGCCGGCGCCGGCCACGATCACCCGCAGGCCGCGATCGGCCGCGGAGCCCGCGTAGTCGAAGAGCAGGTCCGGGGTTCGATGGGCGCTGACGACCCGGCATTCGTGGGCGATGCCGAGCGAGTCGAGGATCTCGGCGGTGTGGGACATGGTCTCCCAGTCGGACTGGGACCCCATGATCACGCCGACCAGCGGCGTCGCGACGGTTGCGTCGGTGCTCATCGCCCGATTCTACCGTGCCGCGACGCNGGGATCGGATCCGGCCCCGAGGGCACCCGTGTCGCGTTTTCGACGCCCGTGCGGTGCGAGACCACCGTCGGTGCGAGTAGCATCCGGAACCCATGCCACGCATCACCGTCAACAAGATCGCCGTCGACCTGGTCGAACAGGAACGAACCACCTTCCAGCGCTTCGCCGAGATGTCCTTCTCGCAGTGCGTGAACCTGATCCAGATCCCCCGGGATCGCCGGTACATCTCGATGCTCCCGGCCTCGTACGTCCTCCGGCGTCGGGAGGAGGGGGACGCGTGGGACGACCCCATGATGCAGGTCGCGCTCTGGAATCTCCACGATCTCGGCGTCGAGGAGATGAGCATGTCGATGGTCTCGCCGGAGGCCGGCGGCGATCCCGAGCCGCAGATCCGATTCGATCGGGCCGAGGCGACCGACATGGCCCTCGGGCGTGATTCGGCGATCAACTTCTCGACGGTGAAGAGCGGNCGCGGCCTGATCGCGGCGTTGAACAACGTCATCCACCGGACCTTCCACCTCAACGGCCAGGAGTTCGAGGTCGGCATCCAGGATCGCGANCAGGTCGAGAAGTACGCGAAGATGGCCCACGAGATCCGCCAGCCGCAGGAAGGGCTGCTCTTCGCGATCGCCCGGGTCCTCGCGAGCATGCTCAAGCAGGGGCTCACCGCCGAGGACACCGAGGTCCGCGCGGGCATGGAGCTCCTGACGAACCTGGGTTGCACCGCGATCTCCGTCGTCACCGACGAGGACCGTGTGGTGTTCAACGGCTTCAGCGTGATGGCGGGACTTTCCAGCGGACTGCTTCAAGGGCTCGAATGGGAGCAGCTGAAGGAGATCCGGAAGAACGTCGAGATGATGATCGACCAGATCAAGACGCGCGAGGAGACCCCCGTGGTCCAGAGCATGCCTCGGCCGGTCGCGAAGCGTCGACGCCGAAACTGAATCCCAATCACCGGATCTGCGCTCCGGGGCCGCGGTTCGATGCGGTAGCATCGAGGGATGCTGAACTCAATCCTGCTGGTCACGTTCGTCCTCTCCTTCCTGCCGACGCCGTTCCGCGCGGACGATGCCGTGCCGAGGTGGATCTGGGTGTCCGCCGACGAGGTCGCGGGCGAACGGGGTCGATTCGAACGTGAGATCGTGATTCCCGAGGGGGCGACGCGCATGCTCGTCCGGGCGGCGGCGGACAACCGGTTCACGCTGCACCTCGACGATGAATTCCTTCTTCGTGGAAGCGACTGGTCCCGGACCGGGGAAGTGGAGATCGCGAATCCCGCGGCCGGTGACCGCACCATCCGCTTCGACTGCACCAACGACGGCGGTCCGGCGGGTCTGGCGGCGGTGATCCTGATCGAAGGTCCCGACGGTGGTCGGCGATTCGTCACCGATGATTCGTGGACCGCGAGCCGACTGGCGGGGGGCGTCGCGACGCCGGTCGATCTCGTCGACTTCGGGCCGACCTCGGCGCCGAAGGGTCCGTGGAAGGATCCCTTCGCGGTGAAGGTGGCCACGCCGGTGGAGGCGATCTCGGTTCCCGAGGGTTTCGCCGTCGAACTGCTCCATTCCTCGCAGCCGGGAGAAGGCTCGTGGAGTTCGATGACCGTCGATCCGCGGGGGCGGATCGTGGTGTCCCCGCAGTACGGCCCGCTCCAGCGGATCTCGATTCCGGAGAACGCCGGATCCGAGGTCGTCGTCGAACGACTGCACGAATCGGTCGGTCGCGCCCACGGACTGCTCTTCGTCGGTGACGATCTCTACGCGAGCGTGGTCGACGATCCCGGTCGCGCCGGCGGTCTCTGGCGACTGCAGGATCGCGACGGCGACGACCGCTTCGAGGTCGCGGAACACCTGGCGGCGTACGGCAACGGTTCGGAGCACGGCCCACACGGACTGGTGCTCGGACCCGACGGCATGATCTGGACCGCGATCGGGAACTACTGCGTGACGCCGGAGGCGATCGCGGAGACCAGCCCGCACGCGAACTGGTCGGAGGACACCGTGCTCGAGCGGATCTGGGATCCCCGCGGCCATGCGGTCGGCAAGATGGCGCCGGGCGGCCTGGTGCTTCGCACCGATCTCGACGGGGCCGAGTGGGAGATCGTCGCGGGTGGATTCCGGAACCCCTACGACCTCGACTTCACCGCGGACGGCGAACTCTTCACCTACGACGCGGACATGGAATGGGACATCGGGGCCCCGTGGTACCGGAGTCCTCGATTCGTGCACGTGGTCTCGGGCGGCGAGTTCGGCTGGCGGGGCGGAAGCGTGAAGTGGCCGGTCGAATCGCCGGATGCGCGGCCGGCGGCCCTCGAGATGGACGCAGGGAGTCCGACGGGCGTGGTGAGCGGGCATCGTTCTGCGTTCCCTTCGCCGTGGCGGGACCGGATGTACCTCGGCGACTGGGCGTACGGTCGCGTCATCGCGGTCGATCTGGAGTCCGAGGGTGCGAGTCACGCCGCGACCGCGGTGCCGTTCCTCGAAGGTCGGCCCTTCAACGTCACCGACTTCGCCTTCGGTCCGGACGGTGCGATGTACCTGACCACCGGTGGACGCGGATCGCAGTCCGGGCTCTATCGCGTGCGGTGGATCGGGGAGAACGCCGCGGCGCCGGTCGGATTCGACTCGACGGTGTCGCCCGCGATCGCGCGTCGGCGTTCGATCGAGGCATCGCATCGAGACCCGGAAGCCCTTGATCAGGAGACGCTGGTCGACGCCCTCGGTGACGCCGACCCGGCCATTCGATATGCAGCGAGAATCGGCGTGGAACGCGCCCTCGTCGCCGCTCGCGACGGGGAGCCGGGCTGTTTCACCGATACCGACGACGACGTCGTCGCGATGCTGCTCGACGCCCCCGCCGACGGCGGGGGCTGGGAGGCGGCGATCGCGGTGATGCGGGTCGGCGACCGCGCGGATGCGCTTCGTGGTCTCGACCGCATCGAGGAGATGTCCTTCGAGGACGACGGCACGGACGGCCGGCTGCGGCTGGCCCGCGTGCTCGCCCTGCTGATCACCCGGCACGGGCCGCTCGAACCCGAGTACCGGGATCGGATCGTCGAACTGCTCGAACCCGTGTATCCCACCGGTGAGCTCGCGGTCGACCGGAGCATGGTGGAGGTCCTCGTCGCGCTCGATGCGGCCGGCGTGGTGGAGCCGACGCTCTCGTTGATCGAGTCGGCCGGAGATCAGGAGACGGCGATCGTCTTCCTTCATGCCCTGCGCCTGCAGAAACGCGGATGGGACGAATCCACGCGACGACGGGCGATGGACGCGCTGGATCGCGCCACGGCCTACGCCGGCGGGGCGAGCCTCCCCGGGTTCGTCGCGAAGATTCGGAGCGACCTCGCCGAGCGCCTCGGCCCCGATGCCACGACCGCCCTCGCGATGCGGGCCGACGCCGCGCGGGAACGTCGGGCCGCGGCGGAGGTGCGGAACTTCGTGCGAGCGTGGTCCGTCGACGACTTCTCGACCCATCTCGCCCGCGTCCACGCGGGTCGCGACTTCAGCCGCGGCGAGGCGATGTACGAGTCGCTTCAATGTGCGGCCTGTCACAAGGTCGGCGAGACGGGGATCGCCTACGGACCCGATCTGACCGGAGCGGGCGGGCGTTTCTCGCCGCACGATCTCCTGGTCGCGATCATCGAACCCGAGCGTGATCTTTCCGACCAGTACGCCGGCGTCCTGGTCGAGCGTGGCGACGGCGATCCGGTGATCGGACTCCCGATCGGCGTGCAGGGCGACGTGCTCGCGGTCGCACCCGATCCGCGGACCGGCACCCTCCGGGTCGAGATACCACTCGAGGAGATCACGGCGCAGACCGCGGTGACGCCGATGCCGGCGGGACTGGTGGACACCGCGACGATGGACGAGATCCTCGACCTGCTGGCGTACATGCGGTCCGGAGGGGACGCCACCGATCCGGCGTTCCAGCGCCCGCCATGACCGACGAGCGGCGTTCCTCGAATCCGGGGCGGATTCCGCCGCCGCCCGGAGCCGAAGGTGTTCCTCACGAGGTGTTCCACGACGTCTACCGGCGTTCGAAGGCCTTGTGGGTGACGGGGCGACCGCAGCCCGCGGTGCTGACCGCGATCGAACGTGGTTGGTTTCTCGAAGGGCCCCTGTTCGATGCGGGCTGCGGGACCGGTGAGAACGCCATCGCGATCGCGGAGGCTCATCCGACGCTCGAGATCCTCGCGGTGGATGCGGTTCCCGAGGCGGTCGAAGGTGCCGCCGTCGCCGGCCGGAAGGCGGGCGTCGATGATCGGGTTCGATTCGAGGTCGCCGATCTGCGGACGGACGGCCCATCACCAGAGCATGGTTGCGTGCTGGATGCGGGGGTCATGCACGTCTTCTCCGACGTGGATCGCCCCGGTTACCTGCAGATCGTCCATGACGCCCTCCGCCCCGGAGGCACGGCGATCTTCATCGTGTTCAGCACCGAGGAGACCCGTCCCGGTGGTCCGAGGCGGTTGGCGCGGGAGGAACTCGTGTCCGCGATCGAAGCGGCGGGACTCCGCATCGACTCGATCGAGAAGACCCGGTACGAGACCCTCGGTCACGACGGCGGGGCCCGATCCTGGCTCGTCCGGGCCTTTCGAGGGCCCGCGGCGGTCGACGTCGGCTGAGGAGCCACCGCGACCCGGGTCGGATCAGCGGGTTTCAAGGCCTCGACGCGGTCGAACGGGGGATCGGGATGGATAGAATCGAAGCATGACGCACCGTTCCAAAGCCGTTTCGTCTCCGCGCACTCCGGGCTTCCACCTCGTACGCCTCGGCGTGACGTCGGTGGTTGCGGGAGTCCTTCTCCTCGGATGCACCAACAAGCAGGTGAAGGTGGAGATGGTGGCGGGTGAGGCCGGGCCGGAGCGGATCTTCGAGACCAATCGCTCGAATCGAGACGAGATCGGGCGGCTCTCCGAAGCGTATGAGACGGCCCCGACCGATCGCGCGGGCGGCAGGGACGGCGTCCGATTCGAAGGCGTCTTCGCCGAACGCGATCTGCCGAGCGAGATCGGCAATCGGAACGGCTGGTCGAGCCTGCCCGGAAACTTCGGCACGGCGTACTACTACGTCGAGCAGTTCGGGGCCGCCCGCGACGACTGGACCGCTTTTCGAGATCGAATGAACGCCGGCGAACTGTGGATCCGATTCGCGATCAGCTTCTTCGAGTCGAGGATCGAGGAGGAGGACGCACGGGTCGAATGGCGGCGGTTCGCCGAGGAGGAGATGCTGCCCGACGCGATGAGCGCCTTCCTGCGATTCAACGCCGGTGGGTACGTCCAGCAGGGCCAGCGCATCGACACCCGTTTCCGCCCGCCGCAGGAAAGAGGGCCGCGCACCGATGACGAGTGGTTCCAGGTCCAGGTGTTCGCGCCATTGGTCGGATTCGCGGTCGAACGCGGATGGGTCGAGCCCTGGGAGGGGCAGTTGACGCTGCTCTCCGGAATCGACGGCTGGGTCTCCGCCGGCGAGCGTGCGTGGACCCGCAAGGAGCTGGCCGATCCCATCGTCAAGCGGAGCGTGGCCCGATTCGTCCCGGGGGCGGACCCCGGCGAGATCGGACCCGGCAACCAGAAGTTGATCCTGACCGGGCTGGCGTTCCTGTGGTGGGTCAACACGTCGAAGGATGCGGTGGAGCTCATGATCGAGTCGCCGGCGATTCCCGAGGCGGACAAGGCGAGGCTGCGGAAGGGCGACCGGTCGATCGACCTGCCCGGGCCGTTCGGCATTCCGATCGGCGGGGGGGAACGTCCGTTGGAGAGTGAAGTGGTGCTCCGCACCGAGGGCGAGCCGTTCCTCACCAACGGCACCTGGGACGAGAGTCTCGGGACGGTCTCCTTCACCACGCGGATCTATCCGCCCTCCCAGCGGCGGCGCATGACGCCACCGGTCTTCCACGCGAACTGGGCGGTTCCCGACGCTTCGATGCAGCGTGCGATCTTCGGCGAGGTCGAACTGGTCGGACAGGATCTCGCGGAGGTCGCGTTCTGGGAGCGGATCTTCGACGACGATCGACGTGCCGAGTGGACCGCGGCGGTCGAGGCGGCGAAGGCCGAGGGCTCGCCCGCGCCGCTTCGACCGTTCATCGAGGCGATGGACGGCGATGATGCGGAGGCGCTCCCCGCGCCGGATGGACTGCGCGATCTCGTCTTCCGGGAATCCGACGCGTGAGCGTGATGCGGGGACGGCGCTCCGGTCCGACCGGTCCTCGATCGCTCGTCGTGGCGATCCTCGGATGCTGCGTCGCGATCCCGCCGATCGCATCGACGTTCTCGGCCCGGCTCCAGGCGGCGCACTCGGTCGAAGTCGCGGTGGGATCCGGCCGAGGCGGTGAATCATCCGGTGATCCGGACGCCGAGGCGATCTTCGCCGAGACGATCGACATCCACTGCGTCGACTGTCATCGCGGCGCCACGGCGGAAGGCGGCGTCGATCTCCGCCGGCTCGCCGACGCGACGACGTTGGACGACGTCGACCCATCGCTGCTGCTGGCGGTTCGTGATCGACTCCGGGCCCGTGACATGCCGCCGCCACGTCTTCACGACGGCGACGAACCGGCACCATCGGATCGACCGAACGACGAGGAATACCGGCAGGGGATCCGGGTGCTCGGCGGGCTCCTCGGCGAACGTGCGGTCGGCGCCGGCGTGCCGGACGTGGTGCTCCGCCGACTGAATCGACACGAGCTCGGGAATGCGATCGAGGCGGTCTTCGGCGAGCGGGTGGACGTCTCCGGACTGCCGGCGGACGACGTCGGACACGGTTTCGACCATCTGGGGGAGGTCCTCGCGACCAGTCCGCTCCTCTTCGAGAAACTGGTGGACCTCGCGGAGGCGGTCGCACGCAAGGTGATCTTCGATCCCGAGACGGCGGCGCCGGAGGTCCGGATCGCGAAGGGGGCCCGCCTCTCCGGCGGCCGAAGTCGCGGGGATGGCCAGGTGCTCACCACCCGCGGCCGCGTTCGGGCCACGTTCGATGTTCCTCGCCCCGGCCGCTACCGAGCCGAGTTCCTGCTGGGCGGCCAGCAGGCGGGCGACGAGCCGGTTCGATTCGACCTCCGTCGGGCGGGGGAGTCGATGACCCGGATCGCCGTGCCGGCGACGATGGCCCGTCCGGTGGTCGAACGGTTCGAATTCGAACATGACGAGGCCGCCGTCGAACTTTCCGCGGCGTTCCTGAACGACTTCTATCGAGCGCGGACCGCGGACGATCCCGGCGAGGACCGCAACGCGTTCGTGGCCGAGATCCGACTGGTCGGTCCGCTCGATCCGCCTCAGCCGGGCGACCTGCAGCGATCGCTTGCGGCGCGACTCCGGGACGGCGATCGTCGGACGGGGATCGCGCGGGCGTCGCGGTGGCTTCTCGAGCGCAGCTGGGGCCGGCGAATCGATGCCGACGAGGCCCGTCGGATCGCTGATCGCGTGATCGCGGCGACGCCTTCGGCGAGTCCGGAGGGCGGTGCGCCGACGCGTGTCGCGTTGATGCAGACGCTCGTCGTCTATGCGATCGCGAGTCCCGAGTTCCTCTACCGCATCGAATCCCCGCGCGATGGCGTCGAGCCCGATGCGGATCGATCGGTTCCGCTCGACGGATACGCGGTGGCGGGGCGGCTCGCGGCGTTCCTCGCCGGCGGCATTCCCGACGAGACGCTCATCGCCTCGGCCCGCTCGGGCCGNCTCGACACGGATCGGGGGATCCTCCGCGAAGTGGAACGGCTCCTGCGNCAGGGCGGAGCCCGTTCGCTCGGTGAACGATTCGCNACCCAGTGGCTGCACATCGACGACGTCGAGCGACTCGAACCNGATCCGGAGCGGTACGGGGAGATCACGGCCCGGCTTCTGGCGGAAATGCGTGAAGAGACGGTTCGGGTGTTCGAGGAACTGGTGGAACGGGATCGGCCGGTCACCGANCTCTTCCGGCAGTCGTCGAGCTGGTGGACGCCGAGGCTCGCTCGTCACTACGGNCTCGATCCGGCGACGCTCGGGCTGGATGACGCGGGATTCGCCCGGGTCGACCTCGACGCGGCGACGTTCCCCCAGGCGGACCTCGGCGTNTTGCGACATGCGAGCATCCTGCTCGCCACGAGCAATCCGACGCGGACCTCCCCGGTCAAACGTGGCAAGTGGGTGATGGAATCGCTGCTCGACTGTCCACCGCCACCGGCACCGCCCGGAGCGCCGCAGCTTCCCGACCCGGACGCCGATCGAACGGGTGGGGAATCGCTTCGTCGCATGCTCGANATCCATCGCCAGGATCCCGACTGCGCCTCGTGTCATGTCCGCATGGACGCCATCGGCTTCGCGCTCGAACCGCTCGACGCGGTGGGGCGATGGCGAACCTCGGCCGAGGGGCATGCGGTCGATGCGGCGGCGATGCTTCCGGACGGCCGAAGAATCGACGGGCCCTCCGATCTGCGGGACGTCATCGTCGACGACCCCGCCTTGCTGCGGTCGTTCGGAAAACACCTGCTGGTGTACGCCCTCGGGCGGGGGCTGGAATGGCGTGACGAACCGATGCTCGACCGCCTCGTGAGCGTGATGGAGGCGAGGCCGACGGTGCGGACGGCGGTCGANTTCATCGTTCTCAGCGATGCGTTCAGNCGCATGCCGGCGCCCGATCGGGCCCGATCCACCGGGTTCTCGTTGCCGCCTCGCGATTCCGCCGATACCTTCGAGTGATGCCAGTCCGCGTGTCTCGACCTGGAGGAGTTCCGTGACCCGACCCCTTTCCCGACGAACCGTGCTTCGAGGTCTGGGAACCGCCGTGGCGCTTCCCTGGCTGGAGGCGATGTCGCCGGGAACGATCGGATCGGCCGCGCGAGCCGCGAGCTCGCCGCGATCCACCCGGGTCGCCTTCCTCTTCGTTCCGAACGGCGTGCACGCGCCCGAGTGGCTGCCGCAGTCGGCGGGGCCGGGCGTCCATGAATTCCCCGGATCGCTTCCGCCGCTCCTCACGCCGCTCGATCGTGTTCGATCGCACGTCACCCTGCACACCGGGCTCGCGCATGGGAACGCTCGGGCGCTGGGTGACGGCCCCGGCGACCACGCGCGCAGCGCAGCGTGCTTTCTCACCGGCACGCATCCGCGAAAGACCGCGGGAAGCGACATCCACAACGGNATCTCGATCGACCAGGCGATCGCGAGTCGTCATCGAGGCCGTTCGAGGTTCGACAGCCTCGAGCTCGGTTGCGAGCCCACGCTCACCGCGGGCAACTGTGATTCGGGCTACTCGTGCGCCTACAGCGCGAACATCGCCTGGCGNTCCCCCCGGACGCCGGTGGCGAAGGAGACCAGTCCGCGTGCGGTCTTCGAACGACTGTTCATGGCGGGCCCGGCCCACGAGTCGGAGGCGGCGCGTCGGCGTCGACTCGCCCGACGTCGCAGCATCCTCGACGTCGTTCGNGGGGATGCACGCCGCCTCGCCGGCGTGCTCGGTGGTCGCGATCGCGAGAAGCTCGAGGANTATCTCGACGGTGCCCGCGAACTCGAACGCCGGATCGAACAGGTCGAGCGATCGGAACAGGACGCGTCGGACTGGGGGCTCGACCGCCTCCCCGCCGGCACGCCCGGTGACTACGCGGAGCACATCACCCTCATGGGCGATCTCATGGCGCTGGCGTTCCGGCTCGATCTGACGCGNACCTGCACCTTCATGTGGGCGAACGAAGGATCCAATCGGACGTTTCCGATGGTCGACGTCCGGCAGGGACATCACCATCTGTCGCATCACGCGGGCGACGAGGCGAAGGTCGATTCGATCCGGCGGATCAATCGGTGGCAGAACGAGCAGTTCGCGTCGCTGGTCGATCGCTTCGCGAACATCGAGGACGAGGCGGGCGGTTCGTTGCTCGACGACACGCTGCTGCTCTACGGNGGCGCGATCTCCGACGGGAACCGGCACAATCACCATGATCTGCCGATCGTGGTCGCGGGCCGAGGTGGCGGTGCCGAGCCGGGACGGCTCGTCGATCACGGGACGAGGACCCCGTTGTGCAATCTGTTCCGTTCGATGGCGTCGGCCGCCGGCGCCCCGCTCGAGCGATTCGGAGATTCCACGGGCCTCGCGAGACTTTGAACGACCGGCCCGAGCCNTCGTTCAGTCGGTGGGCCGGAGCAGGATCCGGCAGGCCACTCGCTGCAGCGTCTCGGTGTGTCGAACGGCCGGGCCGACGACGAGCCCGGCGTTGATCGCCCGGGGGATCGCGATCATCGCGGAACGGAACGCGAGGTAGTTCTGGGGCGACAGGTCGATCCGATGTCCGGGCGGCGGCGTGAGATCCGAGAACAGCCGGATGCCGTTCGCGATGTTGAATGCATGGCTGTCGAGCAGGTCTTCCGTGACCGGTGGATAGGTCAGGAGGACGTAGGCGTAGGTCTCGGGTTCGTGGTCGAAGGCGAGGAGCGCGCCCTTCGCCCAGTTTTCGATGAAGACCCGGGCGTCCGGATCACCGGCGTTCCCGAAGTCGCTGCGCATCTCGTACCAGTGCTCGAGTATCTCGCCGTGCACGGTGTGGAGCAGTGACTGTTTGTTCCTGAACTTGCTGTACAGGTCGGTGTCGTGGCACTTCGCAAGACTGGAGATCGCTCGCACCGTCGCGGCTTCGACCCCGTTCTTCGCGACGATTCGAGTGGTGGCGGCCATCAGTCGGGCGCGAGTCGAGTCCTCCCGCATGAACTCGGGGCAATGGATTCCTTGCCGAGGGCCGGCCCCGATGGGGGGCTCGGGTTCGGTCACCAGAGGTGGCGCTCCGGCCGGCCGGACCAGGAGGGCGATCAGAATGCCCGCGAGTTCCTCCGCGAGCGGTGCGGACGGGCCTTCCTTGGTTCCGGCATGGATCTCGANCGCCGCGCCGAGCAGGATCTTGTAGGCGATGGCGAAGGCGACGGGCGACGCGTCGATCTGTTCGTCCGGCCTCGTCTCGAACCCGACGAGGTGCGATCGCATCTGATCGAAGACTTCGCGCACGTGTTCCGGATCGTCGACGATCACGGACGGCGACGTCAGCCCGACGAACGCGAAGGCGTCCGGATCCTCATCGAAGGACTCCAGCGTGGTGCGGGTCCAGTCCCTGATCAGATCACGGGCGGAACCACCCGTGTTTCGCTCGACGACCGATGCGTACATCGTGTTGCGTCGATCGATGAGCTCGTCGAAGACGGTTCTCTGCATCGCCGCCTTGTTCTTGAAGTGATCGTAGAGCACGGATTCGTTGCAGCCTGCGGCGCGGGTGATCCTGCGGACGCTGGCGCCCGCGGTTCCACTCCGGCTGACCAATCGAATCACGGCCTCGGCGATTCGATCCCGAGTGCTCTTCCGAGGTTCTTTCGGCGCTTCCGTCATCAATCGAGANCTCCGATCTTCACNCGGATGATACTGATTGGATCAGGCGAGAGGTGGAAGCAGAATCGCTTCGGCGATCTTGGAAACGGGCTCGGCGTAGCGAAGGGCGGGGCCTTCGAGCACGCCTGCGTGAATGTCACGGGGCGGCCCGATGACCGCCGCTCGAAAGGCTGAGAACGCGACCGGGGTCAGATCGAGACGCCGGCCCACGGGAGGGTGCAGGGCGGTGATCGATGACTCGAACAGCCTCGAGTTCTCNGTGTACGGATCAGCCGCGATGTCGATGATCGACGGGAACGCGAGNAACGTGTAGGCGAACGCGTTGGGGCGTTCGTCGTAGAACCGGTAACTCTCTTCGATCCAGATTCTGATGAACGNGCGGGGATCGGATTCGCCCTGAATCGAACGTCGTCTCGAATCGGCGAGTTCGATCGCGACTTCGGCGAAGACCTCCTCCTGCATCGCGTTCTTGCTGTCGAAGTGGTGGTAGATCACCGCTTCGTTGCATCCGGCTTCGCGGGCGATGGTCCGAACACTCGCTTCGTGGAGACCACTCTCGCCCACGACCTTGATGGCCGCGTCCACGATCCGNCGCCGAGTGGCGAGGCGTGTCGGGCTTTCCTTTCTCGCAGGCATCCCGAGTCTCCGGGCGGTCTGGTTCTTNTTTGCGACTGANTCGCAACCTCGACCAGAAGCAGNATATCTCATTCGGGNTGCCCGGCTNGGAATTTTCGAGCGAATGNTTGATCCNAAACGNCGATTTTGGCGTCTNATAACNGTTCATTCCGACTTTTTCCGACAGCTACCGCGCCGGACATCACTTCGAGGGCTATCCTTCGNANGNTAGGACCTAAAAATTGACTCTTTCGTCCGGGGTCTTNGTACCACTTCGGTGGCTGCTGAGACCCCCTTAGAAGCCTCCCGGTTCCCAGGAATCGGGAGGTTTTCCTTTCGTTGATCAGGGGCGGTGCACGCGCCGGTTGCNTCGATTCTGCCGGGCGNNGGTCCNTGGCGTCGATGTACCGACCCATGAAGCACGTCGACGCGATCGTCCTCGGTCTGGGGGGCATGGGTTCATCGGNGCTGGCATCGCTCGCNAGCCGCGGGATCGATGTGCTCGGAATCGATCGGGAGTCGGCGCCGCACGATCGCGGAAGTTCGCACGGGGGAAGTCGGATCATTCGTCGCGCGTATTTCGAGCACCCCGACTACGTNCCACTTCTCGAAGCCTCCTTCGAAGGATGGCGGCGGTTGGAACATGCTTCGGGCCTGACCTGTTTCCGGCGAACCGGCGTGCTCCTCGTCGGCTCGTCNAGTTCGCGGATCCTCCAGGCATCGCAGGCCAGTGCCGAGANGCACGGTGTTCCGGTCGAGCAGTTGANCCCGGATCGGNTGCGAGTCCGATTCCCGCAGTTCGCGAAAGATCGGGAATGGTCGGGGCTGTTGGAGCCGGGTGGAGGATTCGTCGACCCGGAGGCGGCGATCGAAGCGCATCTCGAGGTGGCTCGGCGTGCGGGTGCCACGATTCGCAGGCCGGTGAGGGTGCTGTCGGTCGACGGCGACGATCACGAGGCCGTGGTCAGAACGGATCGGGAGGAGNTTCGGACGAGCCGGCTGGTGGTCGCCGCCGGAGCATGGACCGCGTCCCTGCTCGGCGATCATGTGGGCGTTCCCCTGATTCCGCACCGCAAGGCGATGGTCTGGTTCGAGCCCGCCGATCATCCCGCCTGCTCGTCCGAAGCGATGCCTGCGTGGCTCATCGACGACGGGAACGCCGCTGGCTGTTACTACGGTGTTCCGACCTGGCCCGGGCAGTCGTCCCCGGTCGGGGTCAAGATCGGTCTTCATGGTCCCGGAAGCGTGGTTGATCCCGATGACTGCGGCGAGATCACCTCCGATGTGATCGATCGATTCACCACCGATCTGGCAACGCGGCTTCCCGGTGCGTTCAAGCGTCCGCTCGCAGCACGAGCGTGCCTTTACACCATGAGTCCGGACGAGCATTTCGTGATCGACCGTCTCCCCGGTCGTGGCTCGATGGTCGTGGTCGCCGGTTTCAGTGGGCACGGATACAAGTTCGCACCGGTGGTCGGCGAGATCGCGGCGGATCTCGCGATCGACGGGGTCACTCCGCGGTCGGTCGACTTTCTGGGGCTGGATCGATTCGGCGCGGTTCGACCGGATTGAGTCCGCTATTCTCACCGGAGAACACGGCTGCTCGAGCCGCACCCGAATCGGAGTCCCTTGAATGATGATGTTCCACTCGAAGCCGCTGCACGCTCGTTCCGCGTCGATCATGCTGGCGTTTCTGATCGTGATCGTGTCGGGGGGCGAGGCGCNGGCGCAGCTCGANACGAATTTCGAGCCTCGAACCTTCGCCGGCTCNCCCACGCTGGCTCGCGCCGTCGGGCAGCCCACGAANGCGGGTGGACCGGCGCTCTTTCGCANTTATCGATTCGATTCGAACGGCGTGCTGACGGCCATCGAGCAGGGGACCGACACGATGGGCACGACCCTCGAGGTCGCGTTCGAATCGGACGACAAGGGCCGTCCGGTACGGATGACCACGGTCTTCATGGGGAACACGGGCTGGATCGAGACCTTCGAATACGACGATGACGGGCGTCTCGTCGGATGGGAGAAGATCAACCCTCGGGCGAACACGGTCATCGAGTCGAGNCGGCACGTCCACGACGAGAACGGGCGGCGGATCCGCTCCGTGTCGACGCGGACGGGGCGGCCCTCCGAGGAGACCGATCGCACCTTCGACGACGCGGGCCGNGTGGTCCTCGAACGGACCACGACCAACGGCGACCTCATCCGGGAGGAGGTCTTCGATTACGACGAACAGGGCTGTCTCGTCGGAAGCAACCTGACGCTGACCAAGGGGCGACGCTCCTCGCGTCGATGGGAACGAGGCNCCGATTGCCGAAGCGTCCGGGAGACGGTTCGATCCGTCGCGGGCAAGACGACCGTCATCGAATCGACCTACGACGAAAAGGGCAATCCGGTCAGCGAGACGACGTTGCGGGAGGGCGCGACCCGTCCCGGCGTGATCACCTGGAACTACGAGTATCCCGCCGCCGTCGTCCCCGTGGTCCCACCTTCGGAAGGGCCGTGACACCGTGGGCCGTGGCGCATGGTCGCGGGCCGGTGGGGTCGAGTCGATATGATTCCCCCGGGCTCCGCGTCGTCGCCGGGTTCCGACGAGACGGGGAANGATCACCCGTCTCGATGCCTCGACACCAGAATGGATGACTCCTTCATGTTCCGACTTCAGCGATCCTTTCTTTCNACGCTCATGTCGATCTCGATCGTGGCGACGCTTTCGGCCTGTGCGGTGAATCCCACCACCAGTCGAACCGAGGTGGTCGACGCGCTCCACCCCGACGCGGTGACGGAGATCTCGACCGACGTCGGAACCGCGGTCACACTGACGCTTCCCGGGAATGCAGGCACGGGCTACGAATGGGTGCTGGCGTCGCCGCTGCCTGAATTCCTGCAGCAGCGTGGAGCATCGAAGTTCGTCGCCAAGGATTCCTCCAAGGTGGGCTCCCAGGGGGACACCGAATTCGTCCTCGAGGCGATCGCCGCCGGCAAGGCGACGGTTCGTTTCCACTACCTCCGGTCGTGGAAGAAGGATGCGAGGCCTGCACGCTGGGCCGAGGCGGCCATCACCGTGAAATCCGGCGGTGGTTGAACGAAGTCTTCATCGTCCGGTGTGAGCGAGCCCAAGTCCGCGAAGAAGCGAAATGAATCGAGCCTGTCGTGCCTTCTCCGGGCACGGCGGCTCGGGATGGCTCGCTGTGCGACCTGTCAGGTGGAGATCGGAGGCGACATGCCACTTCTGGACATGCTGGGAATCGAAGTCGAAGGCCCTGACGGGCCGGTACAGGTTGAGGCGACCTTCGCGGCGCTGCCACCGGATCACGGGGGCCCGGCGATCTGCACCCGCGAGCGGTTTCTTGGAGAGGTGCGTGATCGAGCCGGGCGTCGATGGCACGCGATGATCGTGGATCGCCACGCCCGGTTCCTCGGCCCCGCCGACGACTGATTCCGACGTTCACGTCGGTCAGGGTGCCGTCGCCCCCGGCGTCGAACCGCCGTGGCGATGCACCAGAAGTCCGCCTTCATGGGCCGTGACGCCGATGATTCCCGCATTCGCGAACACCAGCAGCGTCGCCGCGATCCCGAGCCCGAGCCGCAGCCCGCGTCTGGGAACGAGGGTCATGGCGACGAGGCCGGCGTTCAAGGCGAGCAGGATCGGAANGATCTCCCCGCGGCTGGCGTGGTCGGACAGGATTNCACGGGCCGTGTCGGTCCGGAGTCGGGCCTCCACGATNGGTTCCGCGGCTTCGCCNGCCTCGCCCGCCTGCCATGCCACGACNGCCGTCCCGAAGAGGACGGCCGTGAGCACGAGTCGATAGACGATCGCTCGGCGCCCCGGAATGCCGCACAGTGCCAGCACGAACGGCACCGCGAGAATCGAGATCGCGATCGGGAAGTGCACGAGCATCGCATGGCGGGTGATGGGATCGGCGAAGGACTGGCGGAGGCTCTCGAGAAGATCCGACATCGTGCGGGGTTCCAGGAGGTAGGCTGCCGTTCGATCGACGCGGGCCCGTGCCGCGAGCCATCGGCGGAGACTACCAACATGAATCGAAGCACTGCAGGTCCGTTGCTCGCAAGCCTCGGTTTCGCGGCGATCTTCTGCGGAATCGCCGAAGCGACCGACGATCCGTCTCCTGNGAATCCCTTCGTCTACGAGCGATCGGTGTGGCTCGAGACGGGGCCGGCATCCGGGTCGATCGAGGCCGAGGATTTCGACCGGGTGCCGGATCGTTCCGAAGTGGTCGATCGTCCGGAGGGGTTCAGCGACGCCGGCGACGGATCACGGCAACGTCTGCGCGGCTGGATCGAGGCACCTCGGACCGGGGCCTATCGCTTCTCGATCGCCTCGGACGATGATGGCGTCCTGCTGCTCTCGACCTCGGAGGATCCCGCGGGCGGGCGTCCGATCGCGTCGGTCCGCGGTTTCACGGGACGGGACGAATTCGACCGGCAGCCGACCCAGGTCTCGCGTCCGATCGTGCTCATCAAGGGACGGCGGTACCACCTCGAGGCAAGGCAGCGGAACNTCGACGGCGAGGGCCATCTCTCGGTGGGCTGGCAGGTTCCGGGTGGACCGGCGGGCGTGTACGTCCCGGTCGGCATGCGTCTGGAGCCTGCATTNCGACTCGAGGTCTGGAATGGGGTCGCCCGCGGCGAACCGGGGTCGCTGGAGGTCTTTCGAACCCCTCCGAGCCGGGTGGATCACCTCCATTCGATGTACACCAGGGATGTCGGGACGAACGTGGCGACCCGGCTACGGGGTCGATTTCGGGCCCCGGCATCGGGCGAATACCGTTTCCGGGTCACCGCGGACGATCTCGCGATGCTCCGTCTGGACCGTTCGAGCGATTCCCGAGGTTGGCGACGGATCGCCGGCCTCTCGAGCTGGACGCCGCCGGACGGATGGGAAGGTCGGCCCGAACAGGTCTCCGAGCCGGTGGAACTGGAGGCGGGCGAGGTCGTCGAGCTCGAGGTGCTCCACTGGCAGGGGAGCGGTCCGGGTCACGTCGGGGTCGGGGTNAGCGGACCGAACGGGCTCGATTCCCGGCCTCTCCGNGCCGTGGCGATTCCGGATCGAAAGACAGAATCCGAAACCCGGTGAACCGGCGAACACGNTGGCAAGTATCACTGAATCGCAGGAGCAACCCCGCCTCCGGTCACCGGTAGCGTTGGAAGCCCCTATTCTGTNATCAACAGGTCCGTCGATGCCTCTGAACGGTGTACGCATCAGCGGTCGAAACCAAGCTCCATACCGTCCGGAGATCCGAATCATGTTCCGATCCAGCGCCCTTCTACTCGCCGGGGTGACCGGCCTGACGTCCATCGTCGCGGCCATGCCGGCGACGGCGATGCAGGCCCCCCCGGGTGCTCGCATGAGCCAGGACTTTCCGCCGTTCGAGAAGATCTCGGAAGGCTTCACCGAGGTGGCCCCGGCCGATGGCGGCCGAGGCATGTACCGGGTCTGGGTGAACAAGAAGACCCAGCGGTCGCTCGCCGAGCTGCCCCGGAACTTCGAGAAGCAGGACCTCTTCATGGCCTGGACGGTCGCGTCGGGCGTGGAGACGTCGGCGGTCCAGACCGGCGACCAGTACGCCCGCTGGAAGCGTTTCGGCAAGCGGCTCGCCCTCGTCGAGCCCAACTACGCCGTGATCTCCTCCGGTGACAAGCAGAGCAAGGACGCCACGCAGCGGGTCTTCACCGATCGCGTGATCCTCGAGGTCCCGATTCTCGCGATGGGNCCCGGCGGCGGTCCGGTCATCGACCTGAACGCGCTCTTCGTGAACAAGGCGACNAGTTTCTTCGGCAGGGTGGCCGCAGGTGCGAACACGAGGCTCGCGACGGTCGAGAAGGCGAAGACCTTCCCCGGCAACGTCGAGCTCTGCTACCAGATGCCGCTCGCCACCGGTCGGTTCGCCAAGCTCTACTACTCCATCGCGTCGATTCCCTCGAGCACGGGCTATCGCCCGCGAGAGGCGGACGACCGCGTGGGCTACTTCACGACCAGCATCCAGGATCTCGGTGATCCGGCGGCGGACACCCCGTGGAAGCGATACGTCAACCGCTGGCATCTCGAGAAGGCGGATCCGAGCCTCAAGATGAGCCCGCCGAAGAAGCCGATCGTCTTCTACATCGAGCACACCGTGCCGGTGCGGTACCGCCGCTGGGTGCGTGACGGCATCCTCGAGTGGAACAAGGCCTTCGAGGAGGTCGGGATCGTCAACGCGGTCGAGGTCTACCAGCAGGACAAGCTGACCGGCGCCCACATGGACAAGGATCCGGAGGACGCCCGGTACAACTTCATGATCTGGACCAACGCGAACATGGGCTTCGCGATCGGACCCAGCCGGGTCCATCCCAAGACCGGTCAGATTCTCGACGCCGACATCGTCATGGACGAGGGCTTCGTGAGCTCCTGGGTCGACGGTTGGGAACGNCAGATCCCGCACGCGGCGATGGAGAGCCTCGGCGCCGAAACGGTCGAGTGGCTCGTCGAGAACCCCGAATTCGATCCGCGGGTGATCCTCGCGGAGCCGCAGGATCGCCAGCAGGTCGCCACCGAGATCGCGACCCGCCANGAGGANCTTCGCGGNAAGGGCCTGCGNGGCATGCACCCGAGTCTCGACGGTCCCGGGAAGCTCATCGCGGGGGCCGGCCCGGAAGGCCAGGCGGCCGAAAGCAACGCCCACGCCTGCACCGCGTGTCANAACGCGATGCGGAAGTCGATGGACGTCGCCTTCATGCGGATGAACGCCGAACTTCTCGGGCTCTCCGAGAACACGGACCCGGACGGGCAGAAGCTCGACGGAATCCCCGAGGAGTTCATCGGTCCGCTCCTCAAGGAAGTGATCATGCACGAGGTCGGCCACACCCTCGGCCTCCGGCACAACTTCGTCGGATCGGAGCTGGTCTCCTACGAGGAGATGAACAGCGAGGGCTTCGACGGCCCCATCTCCTCCTCGGTGATGGACTACCTGCCCGTCAACATCGCGTTCGGTGACGAGGTGGTCCAGGGCCCCTGGACGACGACCACGCTCGGGCCGTACGACATGTGGGCGATCGCCTACGGCTACACGCCGGGCAAGACGGACGCGGTGCTCGCGCGATGTGGCGAGCCCGAACTCCGATACCTGACGGANGAGGACACCCCGGGCCCCGATCCCATGGCGCGTCGCTTCGACCACGCCGAGAATCCCCTCGACTACGTCGACGCCCAGCTGGCGATCGTCGAAGAGCTTCGCGGTCGCATCATCGACGAGATGGTCGACGAGGGNGAGAGCTGGTCGAAGGCTCGAANCGGCTACCTCATGACCCTCTCCAAGCACCTCNGTGCGGTGGGCGTCGCAGGCAACTGGATCGGCGGAAGCACCGTCAACCGCGTCGTGAAGGGTGCGGAGCTCGATCCGATCACCGACATTCCGGCGGACCAGCAGCGTCGGGCGCTGGCGATCGTTCTCGATGCCACCACCCCCGACACGGCGTACGGCCTGAGTCCGGAGCTGCTCCGGAAGATGACGGTCGAGAAGTGGTTCGACGGNGGCGGCAGACGGGGCGCGATGGCGGACTCCACCTTCGACGTCCACAACCGCATCAGCGGCGTGCAGCGAACGGCGCTGACGCTGATCCTCAACCCCACGACGTTGAACCGGATGTACGACAACGAGTTCCGGGCGGTCGAGGGCGAGGACGTGCTCACCATCCCGGAGACCATGGACGGCGTGAAGGCCGCGGTCTGGACCGAGCTCGACGCCCGGCCCAACGGCAACCGCAGCAACACNGACGCCTACATCTCCAGCCTGCGTCGGAACCTCCAGCGTTCCCACCTCGAGCGACTGGTGGCACTGGCCGGCGGGAGCGCTTCGTTCGGTCCCTCCAGGGCCGCGGTCGCGAGNCTCTCCCGTCAGCAGCTTCGCGAGCTCGACGAGCAGATCGGTGAAGTGTTGAGCCGGGATGGAAGTCGGCTCGACACCTACTCGCGAGCCCACCTCGCGGATGCGAAGGCGATCATCGACCGGGTCCTGAACGCCGACTACGTCTACAACTGATTCGCCACGTCACCCCAAGGGGTGATCCGGATCGAACGAATGCGAGGAGGGCCGTCCACGGACGGCCCTCCTTTTTTCATGCGGATCGGGAGCGACTTCCGNCCTATTCCTCGCGCTTCGGTTCCACGGTGTAGAACACGGCTTCGAAGTCGTACCACTTGATGGTCTTCTCGCCGAGTGCGGGTCCGAANGGATCGGTGCCGCCGACCTGNCCGTTGCCGGCCCTCATCATCGCGGATTCGTTTCCGCCCGAGAAGCTCGGTGTGAATCGCCACCAGTAGGCTTTCGCGCCCACCTCGACCGCCGCGGCCCGGGCCTCGTCGTCGCCNGGGAGCTTGCCGATCTCCATCTTCTTGGAGAATCGACTGGTGCCGAGTCGGGGCGCGTTCCCCTTGGCCACGACCCGGACCGGATCGCCGGTGGCCGACTGGCGACTTCCGACGTAGTTCTCGAGGAAGGGGTTCACGCAGCCGGCGAGGGTGAGCNCGCCGGTCGCGAGGACGGATCGGAGGAACGTACGGGAGCGAGATGACATCGTGGAATCCAGGAGTCGGTTTCGGAGCGTGTGAATCCCGCGGATCATTCGNATCATGCGAATCATNCGGATCATGCGCGAGGCGTCGAAACGGCGATCAATTCGCCGACTGGAGGATCCAGAACATCGCGCGTCGGCGTTCCGGATCGACCGAGTCAGCGTACAGGATCGCGTTCAGGCGAACCCGTTCCCGGTCGCACCTTTCCTGCATGCGTTTCCACTGTTCGATCTCTTCGGGGGTCGCGTCACCGGCGGCCAGTCGCCGATTCAACCCGTCGAGGGCGGAACGCATCTCGAGATAGTCCGCCGCCTCGGCACGAAAACGTGCGACCGTCGGATCGTCATCCATGGTGACGGGTTCGCCGACGACGCCGACACCACCGTGGTCCGGCGCGGCATCGGGCGGTTCTTCACGATCGCAGGCCGAGAGCAGCAGCACCGCGGTGGCGAGGAATGTGAGATGTCGGCGTGATCCGAAACCGTCGGTGGAAAGCATCGGCCTGATCACCAGCCGCCGTAGAGCGCGGCACTTCCGGGGAAGAGCCGCTCGGAAACCCAGTCCCAGTCCGGCCCGGGGTAGTAGACGTTGGTGAGCTGCGTCGAGCTGTTGAAGGCGACTTCGATCGGTTCGGGATTCGTGTAACTCGTCCCCGCCCACTTGCGTCGTTCGACGTGCCCGTCCGCGAAGGCGAAGTTGAAGTGGCCTTCGTCCCAGATCATGAGCTGGTCGATCCAGTCCGGGGTGAAGGGATTGATGCCCCAGCCGTTGATGTTGTGTCCTCGTCGGTCGTGTTCCGCGACCATCGAGATGGTGTCGCTGGGCCGGGGGATCCGGCTTCGCGTCCCGATCGACCAGGAGGGTGGTCCACCCCAGTCGCTCGTACCCTCGCCATCGGTGAAGAAGGCGCTGAGGGAGTAGGTGCGGACGTAGTCGGAGCGATCGAACGGGGACTTGTAGAGCCGCACGTCGCCGACGTAGGGGAAGAGTCGTCCCTCGGTGAGGGCTTCCTCCCGCTCGGTGTTTCCGGGGCCCATGTTGTTGCCCACGGAACGGACCCAGTCCCACGAATGTCGATTGGTGTCTGGTGCGACGTATCGGCCCGAGTTGTCGGATGCGTACCCGTCCCACGCGAGCATCATCTGTCGTTGCTTCGACAGGCAGGTCAGGCCCTTCGACGTCTGCTGCAGGGCGGTCGTCGCGAAGAGCACCAGGCCGATCAGGATCACGATCATCGCGATCACGACGAGGAGTTCCACAAGGGTGAAACCCGGCCGACGGTGGTCGGTCGAGCATCGGGGTCGGATCTTCATGGTTTCACTCCGGCTCGATGGATCGAGGCGTTCGCGAGTCGCTCCAGAGAAATCCGGAGCGTTGTATCAGTGAACACGATAACCCTGAAACGGTGCGCGGGACAACCGATCCGGACACATCGATCCACATTCNCNAAANCGATCGAGCNTGATCGAACGACTCAGGGCTCGCGACTCGCCGGTGCTTCAGGACGCTGTTGCTTCCGGTAACCACCGAAACCGGCGTTCGTGAGCCGCCAGTCCGCCGCGTCGTCGATCTTCACGCCGGTCGTCGGAATGTCGTCCTCCCGTCCCATCGCCCAGAGCATTCCCTGGACCGCCATCCGACGGCAGTCGTCGGATCGGAAGTCGTACGGATGGCCGAGGGTCGTGAAGAACACGCGTCCGGGAAGGTTCGAATCCTTCGGGTTCTCGATCGTCCAGGCGACGGGGCTGGAGGTCGGGAATCGATCATGTCGTTCCTCGTGGTACGACTTCAGCGTCGTGCCGGTGGCGAGGCGGGTNGGGTCGCCGGCGAGTTCGTCGCCACCCCCCTCCACGTGATANAGCCACGANTAGGCATCGAACGGCTCGACACCGCGAAGGATCGGATGCGTCGCTTCCGGGTCCGGCACGACCCGGGTGAGNGGGGTCTTTCCATCGCCGAAGTTGCCGTGGTGGGTGATCCATCGCTGGCCGAAGACGCGTCGAGGCCAGGCCTCGTTCATCTCGACGTGTCGGGGATCCTCCTTCGGATACCGGAAGGCATGCGTCGCCGTCCGGAATCCCACGAGCGGCCGGCCCGAGGCGACGTAGCGCTTGATCGGCTCGAGCTGGGCGTCGGGCAGGGTTCGGAATCGGATGAACATCACGACGAGGTCCGCGTCCGCGAGCACTTCGAGGCCGGGNATGTTCGAGAGGGCGTCGGGATCGATCAGGCCGTCGCCGTCGAGACTGTGGAGGACGGTCGTGCGGACGTCGTGATCNCGGCCGAGCAGGGCGGCGAACCTCGGNAGCGATTCCTCGCTGCGGTATTCCTCGTCTCCCGAGATGAAGACCACGTGCGGCCGATCGTCGTCCTTCGGAGGCGGCGTCCCGGTGGCTGGCGGATCGGCGTGGAGGATCGNGGCCCCGATCAGGAGGAGAGTCGTCGGTGTCATCGNTGAGAGCGTAGCGGTTCGCCGCCCGGTCGTTCGCCTGAACCGTTCGGTCGTCCGACGGGGACCGTTAGGATGCCGGTCGGCCCGATCACCCCTTCCTGCCGTCCGGCGGAGACCCATCATGCACTCGATCGTCCTTCCGTCGCTTGCGTCGTTCGCGCTCGCCNTCACGTCGGTTCCGGCCGATGCGTTCCCCGCGGAGGAGCGGACGATCCCGATCGAGGAGATCGGGCCCCGCCGCTGGATCGGCGCCGCGTGGCAGCCGAGCCGGCTGCAGGACTGGCGACTCGACGACGGCCGGCTGGTCAACGACGACAGTCGACTGCCCGTGCGAACGGCGCATGTCCTTCCGCTGCGGATCGATCCGAGCGACCCGGAGACNCCGTTGACGATCTCCGTCGACGTTCGCGTCGTCGGCGGCGGGCCTCTGGAGGCGGGCGCCTTCGCCGGGTTGCTGTTCGGTGCGGGCGGGCCCGATGTGGACCCGCGGCTCACGGCGCTGGTCCAGCAGGTGCCGGCCCCCGACGGGGGGATGCTCGCGGTGGTCGCGGGCGGCGGAACGGGTCGGTTGCTCGACTTCTCGACCGAGAAGCAGGGCGNCTTCAGCTGGGCGCTGCCGGCGAAGACGAGACTCGAGGACCTCGAGGCCGTCCCGGAGGAGCGGGTCGAACTCCGCCAGTCCGAGGTGGAGTTCAGACGGTTCACGCTCGAAATGATCCTCACCCCGCGGGANGGCCTGTTCGACGTCGATCTCTCGGCGCGGGACGGCGACGCGATCTTCACCGTCGTGTCCGCCCGGGGACTCGACCGTGCGCGGATCGACGGCGGCATCGCCCTCGTCGGACATCGTGGCAGGCGGAAGGACGGGATCGGCTGGTCGTTCGCCGATCTCCGCCTCCGCGGGACCGACCTCGANGCGTGGCTCGACGAGACGGATCATTCGTGGGGTCCGGTGCTCGGCGTGACCTACACCCTCGACCGGAACGACGACGGCATCCACGCCCTGCGACTCAACACCCTGTTTCCACCGGTCGCGGCGTCGGATCTCGGCGATGTCGAGCTCGAGTTCGAGACGCGGGACGGCATCTGGCGGCCGATCGCGACCGGCCGGCTCGTCGATGACAGCTTCACGGTCGCGTTCGACGTCGACGACGTCGAGGAGTACCTCGGACGGGGATACCGCGTTCGAGGCGAGATGAACGGATCCCCCTTCGAATGGCGGGGCGAGCTCCATGCACCGCCCGTCGACCGTCCGCTCCGGATCGCGAGCCTGAACTGCGTGAAGAACGTGACGGCGCACTCGGCGTGGAACCGACAGGGGGTGTGGTTCCCGCACGACGAGCTGGTCGCCGGGGTCGCGGCACAGGATCCGGACTTCCTCTTCTTCGCGGGCGACCAGATCTACGAGGGCGACCTGAACGGGGTCGATCGACGGAAGATCGTCCTCGACTACCACACCAAGTACCAGCGATGGCTGCGAAGCTTCGCGGAACTGTGTCGCGATCGTCCCTGCGTCGTCATTCCCGACGATCACGACGTCTATCACGGCAACATCTGGGGCGCGGGAGGCGTGCTCGCGAAGGCGAGCGACGGTCTCACCGTCCAGGACTCGGGGGGATACAAGCTGCGGGCCGACGTGGTGAACGCCATCCATCGGACGCAGGTCGGAAATCTCCCGCCGTGCGCGGTCCCCGGTCCGATCGGACAGGGCATCGAGCCGTACACCACCAGGATCCGATTCGGTCCCGCCGACTTCGCGATCGTCGCCGATCGGATGTGGAAGGATTCGGCGAGCGTCAAGCTTCCGGAAGCGAAGGTCCGCAACGGCTGGTTCAGAAATCCCGAGTTCGATCCGAAGGACGCCGACGTCCCGGACGCCATGTTCCTCGGCCCGACGCAGGAAGCGTTCCTCGCGGACTGGGCGNCGTCGCGCGATCCGCGGAGCCCCCGGAAGATCGTGCTCTCCCAGACGCCCTGGGTGAACGTCGCGACGCTCCCCCCGGGACGCGACGACGGCGTCGTTCCCGGCCTGAAGATCCATGCGGCCGGCGAGTATGCCGAGGACGACGTGCCCGCGGCGGACACCGANTCCGGAGGTTGGCCCCAGTCGGCGCGGACCCGCGCCGTCCGTTCGCTGCAGGTGGCGGATGCGCTCCATCTCTGCGGCGATCAGCATCTCGGATCCCTCGTCCAGTACGGCGTCGANGCCCATCGCGACGGAACGTTCGCCTTCACGCCGCCCGCGGTCGCCAACACCTGGCCTCGGCGATGGATGCCGATCGACGAAGGTGCGAATCGATGGGAGNNCGCNCCGCGCTACGCGGGCGACTTCGAAGACGGGTTCGGCAATCTGATGACGGTCTTCGCCGTCACCAATCCCGAGGATCGGGGCATCGCGCCGCGACGGCTCAACGACCTCTCTCCCGGGTACGGGATGGTCGACGTCGATCCCGTGACCGGCGCACTCGTGCTGGAGGCCTGGCCGCGATGGTCGGATCCCGAGGACGATGCGGCCCAGTACCCGGGGTTTCCGTTCCGCATCTCCGCGAAGGAATGAGCCTCGAGGTCGACCCGATTCACCGGCGTGAAGGNCCCCGGATCACGTGGTCGACGCCGACGTCTTCGAACGCTCTCCGCGCAACTCCCGGTAGGCGTCGAAGCAGTAGAGCGANACGGCGATCCAGATCAGCCCGAAGGCCGCGAATTTCATCGGACTCACCTGTTCGCCGAAGAACGTGATCGCGAGGATGAACTGGCAGGTCGGTGCGACGTATTGGAGGATTCCGATCGTCGCCAGTCGGAGCCGGCGGGCGGCGGCGGCGAAGGCGATCAGCGGGAGCACGGTGACGAAGCCGCCGGCGAGCAGAAGCACGTCGGTGCTCCAGTCCGTGGTGGTGAAGCTGGATACCCCGCGTCCGGCCAGCACGATCTGGAGCGCGAGCATCACCGGAAAGAGCAGGAGCATCTCGATGGTCAGGCCGGTGACCGAATCGGCCTGCATCCGCTTCCGGAGGAGGCCGTAGCACCCGAACGACACGGGGAGCACCAGGGAGATCCACGGNAGTTCCGCGAGGTTGGAAAGGGCGGGCCCGCCGTCGNTGTTCATGGAGGTGGTCGATATCGCGGACCATCCGAAGAGCACCACGCCGACCACCGCGATCCAGATCGCCTTTCGTTGCAGCGGGTGCAGTCGCTCGCCGAGCACGATGCGACCGAGCAGCACCGAGACGAGGGGATTGATGTAGTAGCCGAGGCTNGCCTCGACGAGCCGCTCGCTGACCACCGCGTAGATGAACGTGAACCAGTTCACGGCGATCAGCACCGTGGAGAGGACCATGATCCGGAGCGCCTTCGGTGACGTGAGGGCCGCTCGGATCCGCCCGATCCCCGGTGGCAGGGCGACGAGCACCAGCATCACGGGAAGGCCCGCGAGCACCCGCCACGCCAGCAGCTCGAAGGCATCGACATGCGCGAGGAGCTTGAAGTAGACCCCGGTCCCGAACCCCCAGAAGAGGTAGGCGATCATCGCTTCGGTGACGCCGATGCGCTGGCTTCTGGAGATGTCGGACGAAATCGGGTGCGGCGTCATTGGTGGATCGCGGATCGATTCGGGATTCAGCCGCCCATGGTGATGTCGAGGAGGGTTCGGTCGAGGGCCTTGCGAAGTGCGGGCGTCATCGCATCTCCCGAGTGCGCGCGTTCGATCCCGCGGGCGATCGACACCAGCGCTTCGATCTGTGAGGCCGGTGATTTCAGACGGGTCGTGGCGTCGAACAAGGCGGTCCAGTCGTCCATGGGACGATCCGCCATCGCCATCGCGTCGCTCAGCATGCCNATTCGATCTTCATACCACCCGTCNCCGCCTCTTCGAGTCGTCANTCCATTCGGCGCGAGGATCTCGAGGGCGAGCGGTCCGCGGCCGTCCTCGAACATCGCGGCGAGAATCCGGACGATCCGTTCCCGAATCGTCGGATCCCGCTCGACCATCGCGGCCCACTGCATGGGGCGGACGATGCGGAGATTGCGTGCCTCGGCGAGCGGCGGCGTGGGGTCGAGCGGATCGGCGACGGCCGGATCCGCCAGCACGAGGGCGGCCATCAGTCTCGAGTCACCCCGGCCGATCCGTTCGCTGATCCGGCGAGCGCGGTCGCGGTCGCCGCTCAGGAGGGCCGCGTGCGCCATGGCCGCTCGGATCTCCCCGCTCGATGCGGCGGGGAATCGGTCGAGCAGTTCCGGCCCACCGACGAGGTCCAGCGTGTCGTCGATTCGTCCGGCCCGGGCGAGTCCCGCGGCCGCCGCGGCTCGAATCCCGGTCCTGGCCAGGACCATCGGATGTCGTTCGATCAGTGCGAGCAGGGCGTCGGCCGCGTTCCGATCCGCGAGTTCGACGAGGAGTGCGGTGCGGTAGGCGTCGGTCGCGGGTGCCGGATCCGCCGGGGGATCCGGCGTTCCGAAATCGAGGATTCGTGCGTCGACGTCCGGGCAGCGACCGCTCGCGAGCACGGCGGCACCGATCATCGGTCGATCCGCGAGGTCCGCGGCGTCGAAGATCGCCCCGAGATCCCGGCAGTCCTCGACGCTCGCGATCAGATCGATGATCGGGGGGTGCGTGGGGCCGAGCCGAAAATCGCAGTCGAGGCCTCGGGCCGCGGGCAGATCGGCAGGTGGTTCGAGGAGAAGCCCGGCGAGGGCCCATCGGAGTTCATCGCGGCCGACGAGTTCCGGAGGAATCGCCTGCATCGCCTCGAGAACTCGTGGTTCGAGCATGCCGCCCCGGAGGCGTTCGGCTTCGAACCGGGCGTCGAGGTAGGCGGCGATGGGTTCCCGTGATTGCAACGACTCGAATCTCGTCGCGAATCCGGGCGCCGTCCGGATCGAGTCGAGCCAGCCGGTGGCGGCGGCCCGCATCCGTGGGCTGGCGGTGGAGGTCGCCAGGAGTTCCCGGCCGGTCCGGGCGAGGACTTCGATCGCGGGGGGTCTGGTGGCTTCGGGCGCCGTGGTCAGGGTGACCGGGGGCGGGGCGTCCTGCTGCGGCGCCTCGACACCACCGGCGAAACTGACGGTCAGAACGAGAGAAGCGGTGATCGGGACATGCATGTCTGGAGAGTGTATTCAACCACTTTGGCCGTGGCGGTCGCCGAATCAGTTGTTCGTTGCGGGAAAACCCTCGAATTGTTCGGTCAGTGTTCGGGATTCGATCCGTCCTCCTGCTGATCGTGACCGACTTCCCGTCACGCCTCCGAAATCGCCGATCACCTGGAGTTCAGCATGGTCCTCGCCGCACGACATCAGCACTTTCCGACCGCCGCCTCCCCGATGTCGGTTCTCGATTCGCGACTCGATCACGGTCTCGATTCCGTCCTTGATCGGACGTTCGGCGGAGAACTCGACGCGTCCATGACGAACGACGGCGATCTCGCGGTCCGGATCCGTCCCACGCCCCATCAGGTGGCGGAGGTCTCCGATCGAGGGCTCGTGCTGATCGAGGCGCTCGCGCCGCTGGACGCGAGGCTCCGAGCGCTCCATGGTCGGATCGTCTCCGCGGTGGTTCGTGGCGGTCCGCTGCCGGTCGCCTGCGAGACACTGCCGGAAATCGATCATCTCGTGGCACGGATCGAAGTCGAATGGAACGAGACGATGCGGGCCGGCAGTCGTCGTGATCCCGATCTGGAACAGTGGTCGCGCTGCCTGCTGGCGGCGACCGAGGGGTGCTTCACCAACTGGTGTTTCGCCTGTCTGTGCGAACTCTCCGGTGGTGGCCTGATCCGGATCGATGCCGATCGCGGAGATTTCGGTGAGGCATGGGTCGCCGACGAGCCCACCCTGCTCGCCGCGGATCTCGCCACCGCGCTCGACGGCGATCGAATCGATCTGGCCGTCGATCCACTTCGCCGCCCCGAGACCACCGCCTTTCAGCGGTCGCTGGTCCGGCAGGCGTCCTGAGGCCGCTGGTTCGGGGGCCGGGCCCGGTCGACCGTTCGGGTCGATCTTCGAGTCGATTTTCGTCACCACCCGGACTCCACCCCCCCTCGAAATCGAGCGAGGAGCTGCGATCCGGGCTGTGGCATGTTCATAAACCGCCGGTCTTCCTGAAGATCGGTGTTCGCGTCGACTCCTTTCGTACACTCGTCGTCACGTCAAGACCCACCCCTGACCGGAGGCCAGCATGCGACAGCGACGACCTGACACCGTCAAATCGGACCGACGAACGATTGGAGCCGGCTGGGCGGGAAGTTTGATGGTGGCGCTGAGCCTCGGCATCTCCGCCGCGGCGATGGGGCAGGTCGAGGCCGAACTCCCCGAGCTCCCCGAGCTCCCCGAACTCCCGGCACTTCCCGGGCTCGAGGCGATGGAAGGGCTCGATCGCTTCGTCGGCGAGTGGGAGATGGAAGGCATCACCGACGAGGGGCGTGCCTCGATGCCGGGTGGCGTCGAGTTCACCGCGGAGCAGTCCGTGTGGTGGGTCGAGCCGGGCCGTTCGCTCGCGGTGGAATGGGATGTCACGCTGAAGGACGGCACGAAGGTTTCGAGCGGTCGCGGGCGCATCACCTACGACGAGGCCGCCGGTGCCGTGCTCAACATCTATTCCGGACGCGACCGTGGCCGACCCTTCACCGGAAGCGCGACGCTCATCGGTTTCGATGGAGCGGCCCTCGACTGGCGAGGACACGAGACGTCGGGAACCGGTGCCTCGGTCAACTACGAGGTCACCTACCAGTCGGCCGACCGCGACGCGTGGGTGGTCGACTTCATCCCGACCTGCATCGACGGCAGTGGTGGACCTCAGCCGGGTCGGTTCGTGTGGAATCGCACGAATCCTTTCATCGAGCGACTGGAGATCGCCCCTGGAATGATCGGCGTCTGGGATGGCGCCTGGCAGGATGCGATGGGCCGGACCGTGCTGGCGAGTCTCGAGATCACCGCCGGTCCCGGCGAGCGATCGCTTCGACTTCGGTCGACGGATGAAGTCGATGGCGTGGTCCGCGTGGTCGGTGACGAGATCGTCTGGTTCGATGCCGCCTCCGAGCAGATCCGCAGTCGGTTTCTCGGGGGGGACGGCCTGGTGATCGGTGGTGTGATCACCCTCGAGAAGTCCCTCGAAGGCAGCCCCTATCTGCGATCCGCCTGGTCCGGCACCGACGAATCAGGCCGACCTCGCAGTGGGATCATGAAGATCGATCTTCTCGATGANCGCCTCACGATCGGCTACGAAGCCCTCGAAATCGATGGCCGTACGCTCGACATGNCCGAACGCGCNGNGTTCCNNCGCGAGTTCGATCGCCGCGTTCGGTAGGCTTCGCGAGATCGTTCGCCCCGGTGGGGTGCTGCGTGAAATCGATNCGATCCGATTCCCAGTGAGCGGATACAGGAGGCGGCATGTCTGAAGACGCGGCAGTGAACTGGTGGTATCGGTCGCCGGCTGGTGAGGTGTACGGTCCCTACGACCGAGCCGAGGTCGATCGGTATGTTCGAGATGGTCGCATCGAGGCCACGGGTTTCCTGCGGGAGGGGCCGGAATCCGAGCCTTGGAACGCCGCAGCATCGGTGGTCGACGGACTTCACGCGTCGGAGTCCGAGGTGCCGCCACCGCCGCACGACGTGGAGGGCGACACGGGTTTCGACCCGTCGGTCCCGCCGTTGACACCCCCGTCCCCNTCCGCGAGCGNCGTTTCCCCGACGAGTCGGGTGGCCTATATCCTGCTNGGGATTCTCCTNGGCGTGCTGGTTTCGGTCTTCGGTGTGCACAATCTCGTCGCCGGGTACACCGCCCGTGGTGCGACGCAGCTGACCTTGAGTCTGGTGTTCATCTGGGGCATGGCCTGCGTCGGCGCCGTGCTCGGTTTCACGATCTGCATCTCCTTNCTGGTGTACATCGGATTGTTGATCTGGACGATCGTCGAAGTCTGTACCGTTGAGGTCGATGGTGAGGGCCGGCGTTTCAGGGCCTGATGATCGCGGTGCGTTCGAGCATCTTCAATTCGTGGAGTGAACGATGGCGTTGTTTCCGNCCTTGAATGTGATGATGGCCATGGCGTGTCTCTCGGTGTCTCCGCCGCCGGAGGCCGTGGTTCCGCCGGCGCCGGATCTCGTCGAGATTTCCGGTGGTGAGTTCACCATGGGGGGGATCGGTCCCGAAGCACGGCCGGACGAGTTTCCGCGTCACCGGGTCCGGGTCGATTCCTTCGGGCTCGGTCGTCGGGAGGTCACCAACGCCGAATATGCGGCCTTCGTCGCCGCGACCGGGTACCGGACCGTCGCGGAACGACCGGTCGACTGGGAAGACCTGAAGAAGCAGGTTCCGCCGGGCACGCCGCAACCGCCCGACGAGCTGCTCCAACCGGGGTCGCTGGTCTTCACCGGNACCGATCGCCCGGTGTCGATGGACGACTTCTCGCAGTGGTGGTCGTGGACCCGGGGCGCCGACTGGCGTCATCCGGAGGGCCCCGATTCCTCGATCGAGGATCGAATGGACCACCCTGTGGTCCATGTCGCATTCGAGGACGCGGTCGCCTACTGCGACTGGATCGGCGGCCGACTTCCCACCGAATCGGAGTGGGAGTTCGCCGCTCGTGGTGGCCTGGCCGATCAGCCGTTCATCTGGGGCGAGGCNCAGATCGACGAGACGCGGGCCAACACCTGGAACGGTCGATTTCCCGATCGGAACACCGCGGCCGACGGCTACGTGCGCACGGCGCCGGTGGGACGGTACCCCGCGAATGGCTACGGGCTGCTCGACATGGGCGGCAACGTCTGGGAGTGGTGCGGGGACCGCTATCGCGCCGACGAGTATCGGCGTCGCGTCGAGGAAGTGGGGCCGGACGGCGTGGTGGTGAATCCCGCCGGGCCGGCGGATACTCGTGACCCGCGAAATCCGTTTTCGCCGGTCAGTCGCGTCCAGCGAGGCGGATCGTTCCTCTGCAATCCGAGCTACTGCTCGAGCTACCGTCCGAGCGCCCGCATGGCGACGACGCCCGACTCGGGCGCCAGTCACGTCGGGTTCCGCGTCGCGATGACGATGGAGCAGTGGAAGGCGGCTCGCGACCGGGTCGCGAAATCCGCCGAAGCCACCGGTGCCTCGACCGAGGAGGCCGGTGCGGATCCGGCCACGGTGAAGGACGCCGNGACCTCGGAATCCGCCGTCGATCGGGAATGACCCTCGGGCTCAGCCGTTGCGGGTCGCGAAGTCCTTCATGAACGCCGCCAGAATCTCCGCACCGCGGACCGGGAAGGCGTTGTACATCGACGCCCGCATGCCGCCGACGCCGGCGAGTCCGGCGAGGTTCTCGAGCCCGGCGGCCTTCGCTTCGGTCAGGAACCGAGCATCCAGATCGGCCGACGCGGTCTGGAACGTGACGTTCAATCCGCTTCGCGCCGGGCGGGACGCCCGACTCCGATAGAAGCCTTCGTGCTCGTCGACGACCTTCCAGATCATCGAGGACTTCAGCGTGTTTCGNGCGGCGATCGCTTCGGGGCCGCCCTGGGCTTCGGTCCATTCCGCCATCAATCCGATCACCCGGACCGCGAAGGTCGGCGGCGTGTTGAGGATCGACTTGGCGCGTTCGTGGTCGGCGAATCGAAGAATCGGTCCGATCGACTTCGATCCGCGGTCGATGAAGTCCCGCTTCGCCACGATCACCGAGCAGCCCGCGGCACCGAGGTTCTTCTGACCGGCGGCGATGGTCATCGCGTGGTCGGCGAAGGGCCAGGGCCGCGAGAAGATGTCGCTGGTGAGGTCGCCGATCAACGGGAGGCCGCTTCGCGGGGGTTCGGTGAACCAGGTTCCCTCGCCGGTGTTGTTCGCGCAATAGAAGAGGTACGCCGCGTCGGCCGGCGCGTCGATGTCGGCGCCGGCCTTCGTCGGNTCAGGGCAGGAGAATTCNTCACCGCCGCGGCCGTTGAATCCGACGTGGACCTTTCCCACGGGCTTCGCTTCCTCGATGGCCTTCTGGGCCCAGACGCTGGTGTCGAGGTAGACCCCGGTACCGCCTTCCGAGAGGAAGTTCAGGGCGAGGAACGCGAAGTTCACGGTGGCGCCGCCGGGCATGAAGATCACCGCGTGTTCGTCGCCGACCCCGGTGAGTCGCCGGATGACCGCTTCCGCCTCGGCGGAGGCGTCCGTGTAGGCCGGGCCGCGATGGGAATGTTCGATGAGACCGATGCCGGTCTCGCCGAGATCGAGCAGCTCCTCGCGGATCTGGTCGATCACCTCGATCGGCATGTGGGAGGGACCCGCCGAGAAGTTGTAGACCCCGAGTCGGGGCGTGGCGGGCGGCGTGGTGAAGGCGGCAGTGATCGGTGAGCTGGACATGCGGGAAGGGTACGCGGGATTCCGGGGACGCGGTCGACCGAAAAGGGGGGATCCGGCACGGGGTGCCCGGGTCGTGAAACGGGTCGGCGGCGGGTACCTTCCTCACGGCNCCNTTGAACGCGGGTTCAGNCCCCCGTGACCCACGAAGTCCTCNNCGGAGCATGCCCATGAAGGTGATTCGCTTCCTGATCGCACCCGTGGCCGGCATCGTGGCCTTCATGTTCGGCGTCATGGCCCTCGAGGCGGTCGGCCACGCGATCTACCCCCCGCCGGCGGAGATCGAGGCGCTCTCGAGAGCGATGGGCGATGCGATGGCCGCGGGAGACACCGACCGATATCGGCAGGTTCAGGAGGAGATGACACCGGTGCTTTCGGCCTGGCTTGCGGACGCCCCGGTCGGCGCGTTGCTCGCCGTGGTCCTCGCGTGGATCGGTGGCGGGCTCATCGGAGCGCTCGTCGCCGCCGTGATCGCCCCGGCCGGCAAGCTCTGGTTCGCCCTGCTGGTCGGCGCCTTCGACGTGGTCGGGATCGTCATGGTNACGGATCAGTTTTCGCATCCGATCTGGATGACNGTNCTNGGAATCGNNGGCACGNTNGCGGCGACNNCNGGCGTCGGNNTNCTGCTNACGCTGNGACGGC
>NYVS01000058.1:0-14334 GCA_002684755.1 Phycisphaerae bacterium | reverse complement strand
CCTCGTTACCNGNCGGCGCNCGCATGAGAAACGACCCCTCGGACGCGNGCCGCTTCCGAGGGGTCGAAGTCCGTCGATGGCCCGGCGATGCTCAGGCGCTGCTCGTCGGGGGCGACCATTCGGCGTCGCCGAAGCCGAGGATGCAGACGAAGATCGGCGTGAGGAAGATCAGCCCGAGGACGGTGCCGATGCCTCGGCCGAATCGTTCCGCGATGCTCAGGGACACGAGGATCATGTAGAGGAGCTGGCCGACGATCGGAATGAAGAGCATGAATGCCCACCACCACGGCTTGCCCCCGACGATCGGAAGCACGAAGAGGTTCACGATCGGAATCAAGCCGAGGATCCCCGGCATGCCCGCCTTCGCGACCATCTTCCAGCAACCGATGCAGAAGACGATGAGGATCACGAGGTACAAGAGGAGCGCCACCGTGCCGGCGGCGGCAACCGCTTCGGTCCCCATCGGCGGCATCTCGGACATCGGGGTCGCTGGATCGGTCTGCATATCTGGTGCTCCGGTGGGGTGAAGAAAAGGTGAACAGGTCCTTGAGTCATCGACCGTGAGCTGGATTTCACTCGATTCCTGTGAAAATGACTCGTCCAAAACCACGATCTCTGTCATCTTGGAAGGGGTCCGGTCTCCGCGTCACGTCGTGACTCGATTGGAAGAACCACGGGTTCCTCCGCTCGTAAACGGCTGATCCGACACTCGCAACCTTCACGCGGGTCGGGATCGGAACGATTTCCAAACGGGCGCTCCAAACCCAAGGGACGACACGCGATGTCACACTCGGAAAAACAAGGCTTCACCTCAGGTCGGCGTCAGGCATCCTCGATCACCGAGCGAATCGCCGCGTTGGCGTTGTTTGCCGCGCTCGGTGCGACCGTGCAGACCGTGCATGGCGACTGTCCGGCTGATCTCGATGGTTCCGGCGGGGTGGGCGGAAGCGACATCGGACTCCTCCTCGCGCAGTGGGGGAAGGGGAGCGGATCCGCGGACCTGAACGGTGATGGACGCGTCGATGGTGCGGACATCGGCGCGATGCTCGGCGCGTGGGGTTGGTGCCCGTGCGAGGAGGACCTGGTCTTCGATCCGATTCACGACGGCTCGGAGCCGCTCGAGCCGGAGATCGTCGAATACACGGCCGACGCGATGATCACCCGGATCGCGGATCGCGCTCGGGACCGGCACGCGCGCGAGGACATCGTGAACGGCATCCCCTATCGCACCTACGACCACTGGCTTCCCTTCTACTGGGAGCAGCGGATCGCCGAGATCGAGATCGTCGATCGAGCCGCGATGGGCGGTGACGGTCTCACCTTCAACTTCACGACCCTCGATCGCCTGAACCCCGCGGAATTCCGAACGTTCTACGCATCCGGATTCGCGGGCTATCACAACAACATGTCGGACTTCCTGAATGCCGGCGTCACGCTCGTCTCCACCGAGCCGTCGACGCGGTATCCCGGTGAGACGGAGTACAGCTACACCGCGGAGATCGAGAACAAGTGGCCGGAGCAGACGCCGCTCGCGATCGGCGATCGGATGGAGATCGAGCTCAGCCAGTTCCTCGCCGCACCTCGGAACGGGCGGTTGAACTACTACGGTACGGCGCTGCTCTACGTCGTCGGCGAGGGCATCGTCCCCTGGTACGCGAAGGCGAAGGAGGAGGCGAGCACCCCCGAGGAACGGGCGGCGGCATCCTTCGATTCCTTCCCGCTCCCCGAGCACGCCTGGCTCGGCGGCCGGACCACGCTTCCGTACCAGTATTCGAACGAGCCCGACGACCGCTTCAAGCAGATGGTCGGGAACATCTCGCACGCGAGCGGTCATGCGTTCACGATCGGACGCCGCCTGCATCACACGGACTTCGACACCGGCGTCCATTCCGAGGACGGTAATCCGATCTTCGCCGAACACATCGGCAAGGTCGGGCCGCGGTTCGTCAACACCAGTTGCGTGGCATGCCACATCGGAAACGGTCGCGCCCTTCCGCCCGCGGTGGGCGGGGCCTACAACGAAGCCGTCATCCAGGTGGGAATCGACGCGGACGGGACCCCGCATCCGCTTCTGGGGCAGGTGCTCCAGCCGAGCACCGGTTCGACGCCGGGTGGCGGTGGTGGTGATGGCGGCGGTGGCGACGGCACGACGATCATTCGAGTCGAGGCCGAGGACTACTCCGTGATGAGCGGCGTCCAGACCGAGACCTGCACCGACGAGGGCGGCGGTCTGAACGTCGGTTACATCGACGCCGGTGACTGGATGGCCTACGTCGATCACCCGGTGATGATTCCGACGACCGGCACGTACCTGATCGATTTCCGGGTGGCGAGCGTGCCCGGCGGTGGAACGCTCCGCTTCGAGGAGGTCGGTGGTTCGCCGCTCCACGGGACCATCGACATCCCGGCGACCGGTGGCTGGCAGTCCTGGATCACCGTGACGCTCAGCGTGCAGCTGACCGCGGGCGAGCACCGGTTCGGCATCAGCGCCGCGTCCGGCGGTTGGAACCTCAACTGGTTCGAGGTGCTGGAGCCGGACGGATTCCAGGGCGGCGGTGACGCCGACGATTCCGAGGGTTCGATGCTCCTCGCCGGGTGGGACGAGATCCCCGGGACCTACGGCGATGGTTCGGCGTACACGCTTCGCCGTCCCGTCTACGAATTCACCGGCCCGGTGCCGGAGTTCTACTCGGTTCGTCTCGCACCGCAGCTCGTGGGCGTGGGACTGCTCGAGGCCATCGACGAAGCGACGCTGCTCGAACTGGCGGACGAGTGCGATCTCGACGAGGACGGGATCTCCGGTCGCCTCCGAACGGTCGAGAACCCCGCCGATCCGAATCGGAATCGCATCGGGCGATTCGGCGCTCGCGGTTCGACCGCGTCGGTGCGTGAACAGATCGCCTCGGCGTTGAACCGCGACATGGGCGTGTCGAGCGAGGTCTTCCCGGTGCTGGACGGCGACGTCAAGCCGTCGCCGATCGAGATCGCGAACGAGGATCTCGATCTGATGGATCGCTACACGTCGTTGCTGGGCATCGCGGCGCGTCGGGCCCTGCTCGATCCGATCGCCCTCGAAGGGGAAGCCCTCTTCTCGGCCGCGAACTGCACGGCCTGTCACGTCCCCACGATGGTGACGGGCAGCACGCATCCCTATGCGGAACTCCGCGATCAGACGATCCACCCGTATACCGACATGCTGCTGCACGACATGGGGCCCGGTCTCGCCGACAACCTCGGCGATCGCGGGGTCAGTGGAGCGGAATGGCGAACGCCTGCGTTGTGGAACATCGGGCTGACCGAAGGCGTCAGTGGTGGAGAGGCCTACCTCCACGACGGTCGCGCTGGCAGCCTCGAAGAGGCGATTCTCTGGCACGGCGGCGAAGCCGAGGCCTCCAAGGAGGCGTTCCGCGCGATGTCGTCCGAGGAACGAGCGGCGATCGTGGCATTCCTGAAGTCACTCTGAGCGAGACCGGTGACCTTCGCCGATTCATTGCTCGGGGACGTCGGTGCGGCTCGGCCGGTTCCACGAGCTGTTCCACGGAAACGTGGCGAGTGGCACCAGACTCCGGTCCACGATTTCGAAGAAATGGCACCCCTCCACGTCCCCGACGATGCAGGGGATCATCACGACCCGGCTGTCGACGTCGAAATCGGGGAGATAGGTTTCTCGGGGATCATCGATCCAGGTGGACATGGTGCACGAATAGATGATTTCCAGTTCGGGTACGAGGCGTCCGTCTCGAAGGTCGAAAAAGCAGAGACGAAGGCAGTGGGTGCCGCATCCGACCACCATCGCGTGGAAGTGGCCGGCGCAATTCGGGACCAGTGGTTCTCCTGCGAATCGGATCGCGTCCACCAACTGGAAATCCCCCTGATCGATGTCGCTGGGATCCGGTTGTATGAACGGTCCGCCGAGTCGACGGTCGACCGGGTAGGCGGCGAGGTCGGGCATGCGGGAGTGCGTCGCGTCATCCGTCGGTGTCACCTCCGTCGGCAGGGCGACGGCCGGCGGCTGGTCGGCGACTGGAACCGCTCGACGCGGTCCGGCCGGATCGCCACAGGCGTTCAGGAAGGACATCGTGATCACGAGGCAGGAGAAGTGGTACGGAAGTGCGAGTCTCATCGACGCATCAGAACGACCTTCCGACGCGCTCGCCAGTCGGCCTTCGTCGATTCAACGGGTGCGATCGCGTCCCGCATCGTTCGTCGCCACTCAGGGGTGTTTCAGGGGCAGTCGCAGAAGATGTTCGCGAGCCCGGCGCAGTCCGCGTCCCACTCGATCTCGCAGCACGACGGAATCGCAGCGTAGATCTGGATCTCGCAGTCGAGGGCGTCGCATCCCGGCGTCCCATTGGCTTCGCAGCAGGTGTTGCAGCCGGGGATCTCGGTGTAGTAGCACTCGCCGAGCAAGCAGGTGTCGAGGGTGCACGGATCGCCGTCGTCGCACGTGATCTCGCCGCACGGATCGAAGTCGCAGGATCCCCATTCGACGAGCAGCAAGCCGATGTCGGCTGCATTGACGACACCGTCGGTATCGAGATCCGCGAAGCAACCGGGGCCGGCCTTGCCGCACGATCCCCAGGCGGTGAGGAGCAGGCCGAGATCCGCGGAGTCGACCAGTCCGTCGTCGTTGAGGTCGCCGGCACAGGGTTCGGGGGGAAGCGCTCCGACGACGATCGGCGCGCCGCTGTCGTCATACGCCCAGGTCGTGATCTCGAGTGTGCCCCAGCCTGAACCGTCCATCTGGATCCAGCCGAACACCGGGGTTTCGTCCGTGAGCGCGGTGAAGCCCACGTGGAATCTTCGCGTTCGGTAGCAGTCGTCAAAGCCTGATGAATCCGCTTCTCCGCAGGCGATCAGGGTCTGGTTCGAGAATGAGCAGAGAAAGGTCGACGCCGCGCAGCCTTGTGGGCCATCGATCTCGGCGCCGAGCTCGGTGAAGCGGACTCCTTCGAGACCTGAGTCGCAATTCACTTGGAGCCACTTCGACCCGCGGTAGGTGGTCTCGTAGACTTGGTCGTACTTGGCACACTTGTCGTTGATGTACGTGCAACACGTCGTCCAGCCGCCACCGCCGTTGAAGGAGGTGTTGCTCTCTCGGTAAACGCCCAATTCGATCTGGAAGTCGCTGAGACTCAAGGTGACGCTCCCGCTCCCGCCGATTCCGATCGGCGGGCCGTCGTAGACCTGGATGTCGGCCGCGGCGACCGGGCTTGCGCCCGCGGCCGCCAGGTACGTCAGGAGTCGGGTTCTTGACTTCGGGCTGGTTCGCATGAAGGGAGGATCCGGAACGGTGATGCCAAACGATCGCTGACCGAGTTTAGCACTGGAGCCTCGCGGATCCAGTTCGGGAATCGGATCATCGACTTCGTGCCGCCGATCGGCGAGCGGTTCCGTGATCCCGGATCAGGGGCAGGGCCCCCAGCCGACGACCAGCAGGCCGAGGTCGGCGGCATCGACCAGGCCGTCGCCGTCGATGTCGCCCGGCCCGGTCGCACCCCAGCCGATCAGCAGTTGGGCGAGATCCGCACCGTCCGTTCGACCGTCTCCGTCGAGGTCCGACGGGCAGGGCGTCCCGATTCGTTCGAGTTCGATTCGATCGAAGAGCACCACCGATCCCGGATCACCGACTCCACCGAGCTCGATCTTCAACTCGCCACCGACGGCGTCGGGATGATCGTCCACGCGGATCTCGAGTTCGATCGGACTCCAGATCGTGGGCCAGCCGTCCACGACGTGGAGCTCGCGAATCGCCATGCGGTCGACATCCAACTGCGGGTCCGGACGCTGGTCGTATCCCAGGAGCAGTCGATCGCCGTCTTTCCAGACCGCGGGATGGCCCGGAACGGCCTGATCGCCTTCGGCGGCGAGCAGCATCGAGGCGCCGTAGCGATCGAGCGTTGGATCGAAGGTCGTGCCGTTCACGCCGACCTTGTCGAGGTAGGGCCCGGTGGGCGAGGCCGATCGGGCCATTCGAATCGTGTAGTCGCTTCCGAGGTTGCCGTATGACGCGAAGGCGTACCACCAGCCGCCGTGCTTGAAGAGCGCAGGTCCTTCCATGTAGCAGCTCGAGTACGCATCGCCGCACCATCCCGGGGGTTGCGCCGGGTCACCACCGAGGGCGATGGATTCCGGCCACTTGAGAATCGGGACGTGGGTGCCGGCCGGATGGGTGTCGATCTCGGGATCGGCAGGATCACCGAGGATGCGCCCGGTCAGGGGGTCGATCTCGGTCACGTGGATCACGTGCCCGCCCCAGGACATCCAGACCCGTCCCGTGTCCGGATCCTCGAACAGGTGCGGGTCGATGACCCATGGAAACTCGGTGGGCGTGTGTTCGAGCACGACCTCGTATTCGTCGTCCCAGGTGTAGTTCGGGGCCGATCCGATCGGTCGCCGAAAACCGATGATCGACTCGTAGGGCGGCCCGGCGTCGTCGTAGAAACAGTCGTAGATCGCGCGGAAGCCGTTCGACGTGCGAAGCGGCCCCAGTGCGTTGTCGAAGTCGTAGCCATCGCGTTCGGCTTCGAGCCAGGGATCGACGAGCGGATCGGCGGAGGTGGACTGGTACAAGGGGATGTCGCCGAAGTGCATGCGATATCCGCCGTCGAACCAGACATTCACGCCGTCGTCGCTTGCGACCGTCGCCGCCGCGCCACCCAGCCGGGGTGGATCCACCGTGCGGGCCGTCGTCCCGAGTTCGATCGTCGTCTTCCCACCGACCATGCTCGAAAGCCGGATCGATGCCACGCCGAAGGCGGAAGTTCCGGGTGGATTCGATCGTCGGGTCCATGCCCGAAGTCGATAGGTCTCGCCTGGGTTGAGGATCCGGCCGATGGAGGCCGATGCGAACTCGCCGGCGACCATTTCGATGCACGCTCGCCCTTCCGGCGCCGCGACGGATTCGTCCTGCACGATTCGGCCGCCTGACCAGCCGACACCACCCGACTCGAAACCCGCGTCGGGCACGGGCACGACCTCGTCGGCGATCGCGATCGCGGTCGTGGTGACGAGCAGGGAAAACGTCAAAGCGCAGCTGGCAGGCAGTCGGGAATCCGGCATGAAGGGGCATCTCCGTACAGACAGATTGATCCCCCGCGAGTGACGTTCCCCGGGCCATCGATACGAAGGCGGGCTCGATCGGTTCGACGTTCAGGAGCGATATCCGACGATATCATCGCCGCGGACGTCATCTCCCCGAGGTTCATTCGCTGGACGAGGGGTCTGCGGTGCGTGGGCGTGCAGATCCCCGCCTCACGTCAGGAGCATGATCGCATGGTCTCACTTCCTGCCACCGTTCTAATCGCCGCATGGCTCGCCGTCCTCTCCGGGGCCGGTCAGGAGGCGACGGATCCGGGCTCGAAGACGCGGCTCGAACGAGTCTTCGAGGCATGTTCGGATCCGGCGACGACCGTCGACGAGCTCGATACGTTGATTTCCGACGGTATCGATGTCAATGCCACCAACCCCGATGGCCGCATGCGTTCGTTCGGGCTCACGCCCCTGATGACGATCGCGGCGCATGCCGCGGCTCCCGGGCTCGTCGAGACGCTTCTCGACGCGGGTGCGAACCTGGGGATGCGAAGCGTCGATGGCGACAGGACCGCGCTGATGTTCGCCGCGAGCAACGAGCAGGGAATCGAGGTGATCCGCGCGTTGATCACGGCAGGCGCGGACGTCGAGGCGCGGACGGCCGACGGCGACACGCCGCTCGCGATGGCGGCGTCGTTCAACCCCGACCCCCGGTGCATCAAGCTTCTGATCGCGGCCGGCGCCGATCCGAGGGGCACCAACGACAGCGGGATGTCCGTGCTGGGCGCCGCCGCCTTCTACGGTTCGAGCCCGGGAGTCATCGCGGCGCTCGTCGACGCCGGTGCCGACGTGAACGGGAGGACGCTTCCCGCCGGGACGCCCCTTGCCAACGCCGTGGCGTTCAACAGCCTGGAGCCGGCGGTCGCGGTCGCACTGATCGACGCCGGAGCGGAGGTGAACGACCGCGGTCTGGTGACGGCCGTGTTATTGGAAGCCTGCATGTCGCAGTCGACGAATGACCCCGGTCTCGTCGAGACGCTGCTGCGGGCCGGGGCCGACGTCCGCGCGATGAATTCGTCGGGTTGGACCGCCCTGACCGGCGCCGCATTCAACGCTCCGGGGCCCGACGTCATCGGCATTCTTCTTGGTGCAGGCGCCGAGGTCGAGCACCGGGACGCCGCCGGCTGGACACCGTTGATGCGAGCGGCTTCGGGCAATTCGAACGTGGAAGTGGTCGAGGCGTTGATCGAAGCGGGTGCGAAGATCGATGCCACGAGTCCCGACGGTTGGACGTCGCTCGCCGCGGCCGCTTCGAGAAACACGAACGCCGGGATCGTCGAGATGCTGTCGAAGGCGGGTGCGAACGTCCGGGCGATCGTGCCGATCGCGGATGTCCGCGCGATGTGCGGGGGCTCGGGCGTGCGTCGGAGTCCCTTCGCCGAGTCGCTGATCGCGGCTGAAGCGGATGCGGAATCGGGCGGGGCCGTCCGATGGACGCCATTGAGGATCGCGGCCTTCTGCAACCCCGCCCCCGCGGTGATCCACGCGCTCCTCGCGGCCGGTGCGAGGATCGACGGGAAGGATCGACTCGAGCGGACGGCCTTGATGTACGCCGCCGCGCAGACCCGTTTTCACGGGGTCGTCGACGCGCTGGTTCGGGCCGGGGCCGACGTGAACGGCCGTGATCTCGACGGACGAACTCCGTTGATGATCGCCGCCGCGAACAACCCTGATCCCGAGGTGATCGTCGCGCTGCTGAAGGCCGGGGCGATCGCGACGTACAGCGATGCCGGTGGACGGACCGCGCTCGATCATGCGGAGGACAATCCGAAGCTCGTCGATACCGAGGCGATCCGGATGCTTCGGGCGGCCGCATCCTGATCGGGCCCGGATGACGGGTATCGATTTCAGTTTGCGGAGGAACTCGAACGAGCGGCGGCGACGATTCGATCGCCGGCTCGCCTGGCACCGGCGATGTTCCTCGCCACCGGGCCGAGCTCCAGTTCGGCGAGCGGGCCCGATACGTAGACGCCCGGGTGCCACTGCAGGGAGGGATCGACGATCGGGTAGCCGCAGCGAGCGCACGGCAGCGATGCCGATGCGATGAGGTCGTCGATCATCGGCCCTCCCGGGCGTCGGCTGGCGAAGCCGGTGGCGAGCAGGATCCGATCCACGGTGAGCGTGGAGTCGTCGCTCATCCTGATCGAGACCCCCTCGGACGTCTCGGCGAACTCGGTGGCCTCGGCCTCGTGCCATTCCATTCGACCGCGGGTGATCGCTCGTCGGATCGCCCGGCCCATGTCCGGTGGCATGGAGCCTCGGTGTCTCGCTTCGGTGATCACGGCCCGGCGTCGATCGTGATCGGGTTCCCGGTGGAAGTCGGTGGTGTACTTCGGGCCGAGCCAGCCCGGATCGCTGTCGAACTGGTGTTCACGGATGGCGTGCCGCGAAAGCAGATGCACCTCGTGACCCTCGGCGACCAGCCGGAGCGCCACGTGGCCCGCGGAGATCCCACCGCCGACCACGAGCACGGTCTCGGGAGACGAGGGCCACCCGGACGACCCGGTGTCGAAGACGTGTCGAACGCGGGCGTCATCCCGAGGTGCCCACGGCGGCCACTCGGGTTGATCGCCTGCGCCGATCGCCAGGACCACGTTGGACGCTTCGATGGCGTTTCCGTCGTCGAGGCCGACGGTGATTCCAGCCCGCTCGGGGGAGCAGGTCATCGCCTTGCTGCGAACGTGAAGATCCTCCAGGCCGAGTTCGCCCGTCACGCGGTCGCAGTGGGCGTTGAAGAGGGACAGGCTTGGCCGCTCGAAGGGGGCGGCGAAGAGCCCCGCCGCCCGATTCTTCCGCTTGCCGGCGAAGTGCTGGAGTGCGAGCGGATCGACATCGAGATGATGGACGGACGCCGAGCGGAGGTGGGTCATCCCGGTCGTGGCGGTGCAGTCGTGCCACCGCTCGAGCAGGCGACTGCTCGGATCGACGATCCGAAGACGATCCGCAGCGACGCCGGCGTCCGCGATGAGTCGCGTGGCGATGTGGACGCCGTGGATTCCACCGCCGACGATCAGCCAATCGAGGTTCATGTCGAGCGTTCCTCACAGGACTTGCAGGCGATCATGTGACGATCGCGCCGGCGCTTCCCGTCACACCGCGGCGTGAGCGTCCCGGGCCGGGTCGCAGCAACCAGCCTTGCACCGGCAGGTCAGGCGATGGTTGGTGAGATGGGCGACGACCAGGATGACGCCGCCGATCGGAGTCATGAGCAGCCAGAACATGCTCATGAAATCACCGGAACCCGCCATGAGGATCGTGTCGTCCGNCTCGGGGCAGCAACCCTCGGTGCACGGCGTCTCACCGGTCGGGACCGTCCGTTCGGTGACGGCCGTGATGGCGGGGGNCTCCACCATCGCTTCGGAAGCGGGACCGGGGACTTCATCGTCCGGTTCCGGGCCTGCCAGCATGGCGTCNGTTGAATCGTCGGCGACGGCGATCNCNGTCGGATCATTCGTNGCGCAGCACGATGCCGTGCAGGCTTCTTCNTCCTCATCGACCACCGTCGCGNCGGCCATCGTCGTGTCGCAGCATCCCGAGTCNCAGGGTTCNACGCCCGCGGTGGCGGGCATCATCGCCGTCGATCCGGCGGACGCGTCTCCNCATGGAGTCGGACAGCACTCGTCGGGGCCTGCGAAGGCGGCGAAAGAGATCAGACCGAGGCCACCCAGCCCGATGAGGGCGGGCATCAGGCGCTGATGTCGGCGCCAGCCGGGGACGAACGCGATCAGGGCGAATCCGAGGCAGATGCCGACCATCCACTTGTGGAAGGAAGGCTCGGCCAGGAAACTCAATCCGAGCAGTGGCAGGAACCCGACCACGAAGGGCATCGCCGCGCAGTGGATGGCGCAGAGCACCGATGCGGCGACTCCGAGTCCGTCTCGGTAGGCCTGTGATCCCGGAAGTCTGGGATCGGCATTCATGGCGGTCATCTGAGACATGTGCAGCGTTCTCTCTGGCGTCCGGGGTCGATTTTGCCGCTTCTGGGGGCACCTGCTACTGGCAATGGATTGCCAATGGCAATTGATTGTCAATAGTATCGATGGTTTGCCGGATGTCAAGACCCAGAAAAACGCCCCCGGAGCAGGGCTCCGAGGGCGTTTTCAGGGATGGGCGATAAAGGACTCGAACCTTCGACCTCTGCCATGTGACGGCAGCGCTCTAGCCAGCTGAGCTAATCGCCCCGGTGTCGCCGTTTCCGGCGGGCCGTCGAGTATAGCGAACACGTGGATCGTGCCAAGGATCCCGAGTCAGGAGGGGGGAAGGATCTTCCCCCGGAGCCATTCCTCGATCCGCAGGGCGGCTTCGGCTCGTGCGACGCCCGGTCCGCGGGTGCTCCGAGGATGCGACAGCCCGCTCCAGGCGGCGACGCCGCGAGCCCGGCGTCGGAGTTCGGGCCAGGTCGATCCCGCGGAGGCATGGTCGGACGTGCCATCCTCTCGGAGACCGTCCTCGATCACGTTCTCAAGCGAAACCGGCTCGATGGCGGCGTGGCCGCGGGCGAGGAACGCGAGGATCGTGGCGCGGGCGCGGAGGGCCAGGACGTCGATTCCCGAGTCTGCGAGTCGCACCTCGTCCTGTCCGCGGAGTCGCCGCAGCATCTTGCCACCGCTCGCCCCGACCGCACCGAGGGCGGCGCCCGCGGCGCCGAGGGCGGTGAAGCCACCCATCGAGATTCCGCCGGTCGCGAGATCGATCATGGCGCCGGCCGCGACGAGTCCGGCCCCGCCGCCCGCGGCCCAGATTCCAGCGCGTTCGAGGCTCGCGGGACTGGCGAAGTCGACCCCGCCGAGCGCTTCCGTGATCTCGAGATTCGTGGCTTCCGCTTCCGCACCGGTGAAGCCGAAGCATGCGGCGATCCGATCCCGCGCTTCGACTTCTCGCGCTCGAAGACCCTCGAGGAGCGCGGCCGTGGCGGCGTCGAAGGCCGCGGTCTTCGCGGCGTCGTCTCGACCCGCCGGATCGGTGACCCGCACCGCCGCGGCGGCGTCGACGATCAGGTCGGCGGCGGCGGCCGACGCCGCGGTCACCGAGTCGATGCGTTCGCGACGTCGAAGTTCGATCCAGCGGTCGATCGACTCGGCGTGCTCGGGCGTCAGGGTGCGGACGGCATCGAGCAGCCGGCGTTCGCCGGCGTCGTCGTACACGATCGCATCGAACGCGACCGTGGCGTGGAGCCCCTGACGGGCACACGCCTCGCGCCACCGGGCCGCGTCGGCCTCGGGTCGGGCGACGAAGTTCAGAATCGGAACCACGGGACGGGCGGTCGCGATCAGTGAATGCAGTTCGTCGAGGTGTCGTGGCCTCGGTTCCTCGCGGGCGTCGATGACGTAGAGCAGCACCGATGCTTCCGTGGTCGCTCGCAGGGCCTCGGCCTCGAGCGCGAGCTCGCCGTCGGGATCGGCGTCGCTCGACTCGAGGAATCGGTCGAGCAGCGTGCGCGGATCATCGTGTCGCTCGATCCGCGTGCCTTCGATCGCGTCGCGAAGGCGAGCGGAGTCCTCGAGGCCCGGCGTGTCGACGACGGTGGCGATCGGTCCGCGGTCGTCCGCGATCTCGCCGACCTCGTTGACGCGGGTGGTGCCGCCACGCGGACTCACGAGACCGAAATCGCGACGGCGGAGCAGGGTCTGAAGCAGTGAGGTCTTGCCGGTGTTGGCGTGGCCCACCACCGCGATGCGAAGCGAGGTGGTCATGGCATCGACTCCATGCCGGCGGCGATTCTGCCTCGGGCGGCGGCGAGCCATCGACGTGCATCGTCGGCGTCGACGAGTTCCGGACGGTGGTCGTCGGGTGCGAGGGCCTCCAGCATCGCCGTGGTTCGAGATTCGTCTCCGTCCTGCGACCACCACAGCACGGCGGCGGCGGCGAGGGCGAGGACCGCGGTCCCGAGGGCCGCTTCGTTCGAAGCATCCCTGGTGTTCGATGGGGCGGCGGCCTCCTGGCCGCGACGGGCGAGCGAGACGAGCCCGGCGATTCCGGCTCCGGTTCCCGCCCACGCGGGCATGGCGAGGAGCGCCGCCGGCGCGACCACCGCCGCCGCGGCACACGCCGCGACGCCGAGCAGGCCGCCGGTCCCGAGCCAGATCGCCTTCGATCGCAGGCCCGCGGGAAGCTGTCCGAGCCCGACCGCCCGAAGCGCCTCGAGGCGTTCCGGAACGGAAGCCGCGTCGAGATCGGCCAGACCGGCGAGTCGGGTTCGCCAACGATCGCCGTCGTCAACGCGACGTCCGACTTCGTCGGCGAGTTCGGTCATGCACCGGGCCGTCGCCGCGTCGGCGGGGAGTGGGGCCTCGCCCTCGAGATGACGCCCGATGATCGCAAAGGCACCGTCGAGCGCCGCGAGCCGGAGTTCCGTGGCGTGCGTCTCCTCGGGGTCGGAGGTCACCGGTGCGCCGGTGATCGTCTTCTTCAGGATCACACCGCTTCGCGTGGTGAGTTCCTCGAGATCGCATTCGAGGAGATCGACCTCGAGTTCTTCGGCGAGGCGTCGCCAGTCCTCGAGTCGGATGGCGACCGAGGCCGGCGATTCGGCGCGGCGAAGTCGGTTGCCGCCGTCGAGGATCAGCAGCGGTGGCTTCAAGGACATCTCCACGAGTCGCGAGAGTCGTCGACGAACGCCCCGGTCGGGGGTCGCGGGCGCCCAGGCCACGACGGCGAGCCGGCCTGGTGCGTCTTCGACGCCGGTTCCGGCGTCACGTTCATCGTCGTCGCCGAGATCCTCGAGGTCGACGAGCACATCGGGAAGTGGTGCCGCGTCGGCCGGGCGTTCCACGCGGATCAGGTGGGTGCATCCGGTCCCTTCGGCGTTCGTCGAGTCGGTGGTGGCTGCCGGCGTCGGCGTGATCGGCATTCGCCTGATCGTCGTCGCGGTGACCTTCGGTGGACGCCATCGATCCGCGCGGCGATGACCGATCGCCGCGTTGAGGACGGTCCAGCCGAGCATCGGGATCAGCAGATAGGTCGCGATTCCGATGGAGAGGAACTTGATCCAGGTCCGGCGGGTCTGCAAAGCTGCAGGATCGTCGGCGGGCGTCATCGGTGGGGCGGCGACCGGTTCGAGATCGGACAGGTCGACGATCAGTTCGATGGGTGCCGCGGCGATCTCGACCACCGCTTCTCCGACCTCGGGGGGAAGCCAGGAGCTCTCCCAGCCGAAACCGAAGGCGACCCGCGCGGTCGCGAACCAGATCGCGAGGATCGCGGCGAGTGCGTAGGCGGTCCAGAAGGTGCCGGTTCCGGCGG
>NYVS01000057.1 GCA_002684755.1 Phycisphaerae bacterium | reverse complement strand
GGCCGCCGGCAGGTCGGCGGACGGGTTGTAGGCCGTGTGCACGCCGATGAAGAAGGAGGTGCCGACCGGACCGAGGTCGATCGGGTCGAAGGCGAACCTGAGCCGGGCCGGATCGCCGCTTCCGGATTCATTGCCGCCGTCGGACTGGACGGCCCCCAGGACGATTGGAACCATGTCGGAGGGATCGCGGTCCTGATTCGGGTCGGCAAGCACCGCGACCTGGACGACGGCGCCGATTCCGAGATCGCCCAGCGCCACGTCGACCCATTCGATGATGCGGCCATCGGGGCCCACTTCGTACTGGACGGCCCACCACATGCTGTCGCCCGTCGTGAATCCGAGCAGGTCCGAGACGTAGTCGCTGTCGACCTGATAACCCGGATGACCACCGAACTGGCACGTGTCGATCACGCCGTCGCCGTTGCAGTCCTCGGCCGAGCCGTCGGCGATCTCGCAGGCGTCGAGGACGCCGTTGCCGTCGCAGTCGAGGCCCGGGTCCTCGCAGGCATCGGGAACGCCGTTGCCGTCGCAGTCCGGCAGTCCCGTGAAGGCGTCCTGGCAGGAGTCGGGGACGCCATCGCCGTTGCAATCGGCCTCCGTGCCGCAGAGTCCGTCCCAGATGCTTCCGCAGTCCCCGTCGCAGCTGAGCTCGCAGCGGTCCACGATGCCGTTCCCATCACAGTCCTCGCAGGCGTCCGCGATCCCGTTCAGGTCGTCGTCGACCAGGAATCCTTCGGCGAACTGGCACTGATCGGGAATTCCGTCGCCGTTGCAGTCGCCGCCCGGTGACTCGTACTCGAACCGGATGATCCAGTTGCTCCACCACACGCCGGTGCCGACCTCGTCGAGCCGCGAGAATTCGATCACGTCGGGACCGTCGAGTTCCGCGGCGTCGATCGGCGATCCGCTGCCGATGATCCAACTCGCCCCGGCGTAGGGGGTCGTGGCATCGAGTCCGGCGGGAAAGTCCTCCTCGGTGACGTTGCCCATGAGCGCGCCGACGAAATAGGAGCCGCCGAGCGGGCCCAGCGGGATGGAAGGGAGCTCGAACCGATCCCGGACGGAGGCCTCGGCGGACTGGACCTCCGTGAAGATCAGGTGGATCAGTTCCGCGTCACGGGGATCGCCGTCGCCGTCGGGGTCTCGCCAGAGACCGATCCGGACGGGACGGCCCGCCGTGGTGTTGACGAAGTCGACCTCGATCGCGGTGGCTCGCGCGAACGATGTCGCGACCGGAACGTGCTGCAGCCAGGCCATGTACCCCTCGCCCGAACGAACGCCGTATTCGGGCCCGCCGTCGTCGTAGGCGATCACGTCGGGGACACCGGCCTGGCAGTCGTCGGGGATCCCGTCTCCCTGGCAGTCCGGTGCGCCGCTCGCGATCTCGCAATCGTCCGGAATCCCGTTCGCGTTGCAGTCGTTGCCGTCGAGTTCGCACCAGTCGTAGATGCCGTCGCCGTCGCAATCGGGTGGGGTGCCTTCGCAGACGTCGAGTTGGCCGTTTCCGTTGCAGTCGAGGCCAGGATCGGCGGCGATCTGGCATCCGTCGAGTTGAAGGTCGTCGTCGCAGTCGAGGAACGGTCGCATCACCGATCCCGGCATCACTTCACGCGATCCGAAGGGTGGCTTCCATTCCAGCCGGCAGACCGCCTCGCCCGCGTTGTCGAACCACTCCAGCGTGAGGACGTGGCTTCCGGCGGACAGGAAGACGCCCGCCGACACCTCCTCCACGCCGTGCGATCGCCAGTCGTCGATGAGGATCTCACCGTCGACGAAGAGTCGTATCCCGTCGTCGGAGGTCACGTAGAACGAATAGAAGCCGGTGTATTCGGCGACGAGCTCTCCGGTCCAGCGGGCCGCGAAGTCCGTGAATCCCGCGCCAGGCCAGGGTTCCGCGATGCCGATGTCGAAGTCGATGGTGTCGGCGATGCGTGAGGCGATCGGGGACTCGAGGTCCTGGCCGGTGAAGTAGGTCGCGATGAAACCCACCGCGTCGGGCGACTCGCACTGGTCGTCGAGCAGGTTCCCGTTGCAATCGGATCGCGGGGCATCGGTCGCGGCGCATGCATCGAGCAGGCCGTCTTCATTGCAGTCGAGCCAGGGGGTGAGGAGGATCTCGACGCCATCGGGTCGGCCGTCGCCGTCGCAGTCCGTGGACTGGCACTCGTCGGGCACGCCGTTCCCATCAAGGTCGAGGCTGTCGCCGAAGAGGATGTCGGCGTCGTCTGGAAAGAAGTTTCCGTTGCAGTCGACGTCGCCCACCTCCACGATCGAGTGGAGCAGATTCTCCCCGTCGTTGTCCTGGGTCCCGTCGGCGGGGAACCAGAGACCGCTCGGTGTCATGAAGGCCTGATTCCGTCCGGGGAAGCGACTCGGATCCGGGGTGCCCCATGATTCGAAGATTCGAGATTCGCCGGTCGCCCAGCGCCAGTCGCCGTCGGTCACTCGGTCGCTGAGGCCGATCCAGCACCAACGAGGCGTGCCATTCCACATGGCAAGGGCCTCGACCACCGCGCTCTGCTCCGCGAACGTCTCGAATGCGACGAGGGTTCCGCCGAGGGATGCCGCCACGGACGCCGCCGCTTCGGCGGTCGATGGCGAGAGCAGGTAGTACTCGTGAGTGCTGCTGGGAATCACCACGGGCCCGGCGATGATCTCGGGCCCGGGCGACGCGAGGGCGGCGGAAGTCAGCAGGGTGGCGATCGTCGCGGCCAGCCGGGTGTGAGGTCCTTGGGAAAACTGCTTCACGGTGTCGAAGTCCAGTGCCTTGAAATTGTTGACAGCCTCATCCGGAATTTACTCTAGCGTCGTTCGGCACCAGAAAAAGTGATTTCAGGAATGGTCGGACCTTTGGAACAGGTGTTCCAGCCCGCCGTTCCGCGGTTATCCTGCACCGATGCGGACTGAACCCTCGAATTCGGCCCCGGAGCATGGATTTCCGAAGGAGGCCGCTGCGGCGATGATCCATCTTCGCAGTGCGCTGGCGGCGTTGCTCGGCGGGTGTGACTCGGTGACCGGAGCCCGTCCGATCGACATTTCCCGAGGTCTCGGGATCGACATGAAGCTCGCCTGGAAGATCTCTCATCTCGCCGAAGCGGCCCGGCCGTTCGATTCCGCGCGACATCTGCCCGGAATGGCTGGCATGCGGATCTTTCTCGACGCGGCACGCCGTCGCGAAGCCGACTCCGACGCCTTGAAGCAAACCGAGGACGCCTTCGAATCGGTGCAGAAGGTGATCGCGGAGCATTGCGGAAGTCGGAAGGTCTTCGAGGCGATGGTCACGGAGATACAGAAGGCCCAGGACCAACCGCCCGAACAGGCGGATCGCGAGCGACTCTTCGAGGGCGCCCGCTCGGTGTGGGGTCTGAAGGCCGATCTCATCCACCGGATGGACATTCTCCACCCTTGCCGCGTCGAAGGGCTCCTCGATTGCGTGACCATCCGAACCCTGGCGGGGATCCGTCGGCTTCGTGGCGGTGTTCCACTCGTGTTTCCGCGTCCCCGGGTCGTCGACGATCGAGGCATGGAAAGCAGGAGCGACCTCCGCGAGCCGCTTGATTCGGGGGTCGGTCCGAACGCTTTTCCCACCGTCGGAACACTGTGCGACGGGCCGATTCCGACGCTCCACGGGCAGACTCGGGCGGAAGGAACGATCTTCGAGGCGTTGCCCCTCGACGGTCCGGATCCGTTGAGTTTCACGGTGGTGACGGGCGAGATCCTCCGGGCGGCGCAGCCGACCCGGGTTCAGGGCGATTCACACGGCATCTACCAGTTGATGCGGCTTCGCGTCCCATCGCCGCGCGCGATCTTCGATGTCCTGGTGCATGAGTCGCTGGTGGATCACGACGTGCAGCCCGACAGCTATCTGGCGAGTGAACTCCACGTTTCGGCGAGTTTCATCCACAACGTCCGGCGGGTTCGTCTTCCGATCGGGGTTCGACGCCGCGAGATCGAGGTGAACGAAACCCCCGATCTCGATTGCAAGGGGGGGACTTCAACGCGACTCGAAATCGCCATGCAGGCGGCGGATTGCCGACGCGAGGACTTTCGATGGTTCCGCCTCGAGGTCGAGTACCCGCCGATCTGCAGTCTCATCGCCTTCGAGTTCGAGCAACCCTCCAGCTGAGCCGCGGTGCCGACGGCGACGGTCAGTCGATCCACCCGAATTCGGCGAGATCGATCCCCAGTCTCGACGAGAGCCGACGATTGGAAGCCGCGAGATCCAGGTCCGCCAGTCGATTCCGGATGATCCGGTCGACGCGGCCGCCACGCCGGGCTTCGCCGGAGTCGGTGGCGATTCGACCCGCGGCGCGGGCGATGCTCCGCCCGAGGTCGCCGAGGCGTGGGAACGGTGGCGCCCGATGCAGCGAACTCCGGATCGCGAGCAGGTTGACGCGTCGCAGCAGCGCCGCCTCCAGCAGCGTCGGTGCGGCGAAGACCGGTCCCGTGTCGGGGGGTGAGGGGAACCCGATCTTCGAGAAGGCCTCGATCCGACCCAGATGTCGCCCAGGGTCGTCGCGGAGGCCTTCGAAAGGCAGCACCAGCACGTCCTCTTCGCCGAAGGTCCGGTCGAGCAGGCCGACGAAACGATCGAACTCGAGAAACCGGGGATCGAAGACCGGGAGTCGGTGGTCGCCAGGATTCAGCGGGCGGAGGAAGTCCTCGATTCCGCTGATTCCACCGATCCGGATCTGTTGGAGCCAGATCGACCGCACCAGGGAATGCTGCTCACGAACGACGAGCAGGATCCGGGCGTCGGGCACGAGGTTCGCGAGCCGTTGCACGTTTCGCTCGGCGTCGGCCCACCCTGCAGCGGGGTTTCCGCTGAAACGTTCATTCGAGATGACCACGGGCGAACCTCGATTCGCGGCCTCGGCCATGCGGTCCCGGATCCACCGACGGGTCGCATCGGCGTCGAAGTCGAGTTCCCGCGGAAGCACGATTCGCGCGGCCGATTCCGCGCGATCCGGCAGCGTGGCGAGGGGGCGGCCGTCACGGCCGTCGAGCACGTGCCGCTGGAACCAGGTGGACCCGGTCCGGTGCAACCCGAGATGAATCAATGGTCGGGTCACGGATCGGAGGCCTCCGCTTCCGGGGCGTTCTTCCGGATCCGGCCCGGATCATCGCGGGACGACGCCTCGAGAAGGGCGAGCTGGCGAACGAGGAGCGTGAGTTCGCGCCGCACCTTGCGCAGCCGAAGGTAGAAGATCACGAATCCCTGGAACACCACGATCGTGACGAGATACACGATGAGATCGGTCCCGCGGTTGATGCCGATCGTTCTCGCGAACCTGGTGGTTCGGTCCGGATCGACGGCCGCGAGGATGCCCGCGATCGCGATGATCAGGATGATGGCCGCGGCGGGTCGGCCGACGGACCGCTTGAGTCCGCCGATCACCGCGAATGCGCCGAGGGCGGCGAGGGTGGAGATCAGAATGATCTGGAAGGTGGTCATCCCGTGATCCTGCCGACGAGGTAGTGGAGAAGAATGCGGAAGCTCCCGGTCCAGCGCTGTCCCTTGCCGCGCGCGTACGTGCTGTATCGAATGGTGACCGGATACTCGCGGACCCGGGCTCCACTCCGTGCGATGAGATCGATGATCTCACTCGCATGGGCCATGCGATCGGCCGTGATCTCGATCGACGTCGCCGCTTCCCGCGAGAGCACTCGAAGGCCGTTGTGCACGTCATTGAGGCGTACCCCGCTGACCACGCGGTGGAAGAGGACCGCGGCCCGCAACAGGATCCGTCGAGTGATCGGGATCTCCGAGACATCGCCCGCGAAGCGGTTCCCGACCGCGATGTCGCAGTCGCCTGCGGCGACCCCGGCGACCATCTTCTGAAGATCCTCGAGCCGATGCTGGCCGTCGGCGTCGAAGTGGGCGATGCGCCGGGCCCCTTGGGCAAGGGCGTAGTCGGTGCCGGTCTGCAGGGCCGCCCCCTGGCCGCGATTGAGGAAGTGACGCAGGGCATGCGGGGCGCATTCCTTCAGCACGTCCCAGGTTCGATCGGAAGATCCATCGTCGACTGCCACCACATTCTTGAAGCAGGGGGTGATCGAGCCGATGACCTCCCTGATCGCCTCCGCCTCGTTGAAGACGGGGATCACGATCCAGGTGCCGTCCGCGATGGCACGGTCGATTTCGGGGATCACATCCGGATTTTCCAGGATGGCTGGCGTCCGCATCAGATCAACGTAACCTGAATCCAGACACATGCCTCGTAGATCCACCGACAACTCGTCCGCAACGGTCCGACAACCCGTGCGATCGATACAAACCGACCCGCGGCCGATGGTCCCCGGGGTGCCGGCGGTCGGATTCGGGGCCGTCGGCTGGATGCTCGCCGGGCTCCTCTTCGTGACGGTGCTGGTGGTCTTCAGGGGTGGTCTCGAGGGTGATTTCGTCTACGACGACTTCCCAAGGATCGTCGAGGCCGAAAGTCGGATCACCGCGATCTGGCCGCCGGAATGGATCGCCGACGGGCAGCGACCCGTCGTCCGGCTCTCCCTCGTGTTGAATCACCTCGCCGGCGGGCTCGACCCGGCCGGGTATCACGCGTTCAACCTCGGCCTTCACGCGGCAGCCGCCGTGCTCGTCTTCCTCGTGGTGATCGAGGGGGGGCGCCGCCTCGCCGATCGCGGCATCGCCACGGACCCGGGTCGGCGTCGGCTGATCGTCGCGGCGGCCGCAGCCCTGCTCTGGGCACTGCACCCCGTCCAGACCTCGACCGCCACCTACGTGATCCAACGGGCGGAGTCCCTCGCGGGATTCTTCTCGCTTCTCGCGGTGTACGCGCTGCTTCGCGGTGATCGATCCAGTCGGNCGGCGACCGCGGCGATCCTGATCGGCTCGGTGGTGATGGCGCTCGGTTCGAAGCCGTCGGCGGTGGTGCTGCCGGCGATCCTGCTGATCGTGGACTGGGCGGTGATCACCGGTGGTCTCCGTGAGACGCTGCGTCAGCGCGGTCCGATGCNCCTCGCGGCGTGGGCCTGCCTGTCCGTGTTGTTCGCGACCGGGGCGGTCGGCTCGCTCTGGCGAAGCGACGGGATCGCCGGCGTCGGGTTCACGCAGGCGGGTTCGACGCCGTTCGACTACGCGGTTTCGCAACTCTCGGCGGCGGCGGTCTATGCACGGATCCTCGTCGATCCCTCGATGATGAGCATCGATCACGGTCCCGAGGCNCTCCAGGCCACCTGGACCCGTCCGGTGGGCGTCACGCTCATCCTGGCATTGGTCGGTCTCGCGATCGGCGGGCTCGCTCGGCACCGCTGGTGGTGGTGCCTGCCGGCGACCACGCTGCTGGTGATGATTCCGACGTCGAGCATCGTGCCACTGGCCGATCCGTTGGCGGATCACCGGCTCCATCTCGCCCTNCTCCCGGTGATCGTTGCGCTGGTGGCGCTCTGCCGGTACGCCCTGGGTCGCCTTCCCGCGAACGCGTCGCGGCCCGCGGGAGTCGTGCTCGCGATCGTGTTCGTCGCCGTGCTCGCCGCCGAAGCCGAAGGTGTCCGGAGGCGGAACGCGGACTACGCCGATCCTCGTCGGCTCTGGGACGACGTGGTCGCGCGACGGCCCGAGCACGTCCGTGGGCTGGTCAACCGGGCTTCGGTCGCACTTCGCGAGGACCGTCACGTCGACGCCGAAAGGGACCTGCGTGCCGCGGCCGACCTTCAACCGGGCAATCCGGTGGTGATCATGAATCTCGCGGTGCTCGACCTTCGTGGCGGACGTCCCGAGGAAGCCCTCCGTGCGCTCGACGTCGTCGGCGCCGTGGGCCGCGAGGATCCACTCTTTCACGCGGCCCGAGCCGATGCGTTTCGTGATCTCGGGCGTTGCGAGGAGGCGGTCGAGGCCTGCGAGGCCTCGCTTCGCATCGAACCCGGCAACGTGCGGACCCGGATCGTCATGGGCAACGCGCTCGCGGAATGCGGGCGGCTCGCCGAAGCGGCGGCCGTGTTCCGAAACGCCGCGGAGACGGCGCGCGATCCCGCGCTCCGGGCGAGCGCACGGTTCAACGAGGGGAACATGCACTTCATCGAGGATCGNATGGCCGACGCGATCGTCGCCTACGAAGCCGCGGTCGCGGCCGATCCGTCGCACTTCNGGGCGGCGCAAGGGCTCGAGGAAGCGAGGCGACGTGGAAGATGAGGTCACGGTCGTGATTCCCGCACGCGATGCGGCGGCGACCCTCGAGGCATGTCTCGATTCGCTGCTCGTGATCCTGCAGAGACCGGAATCCGGACTTGCACGGATCGTNCTCGTCGACGACGGATCCCGGGACGAGACCCNGGCCATCGCACGATCGCGCGGCGTCGAGGTGCTTCAGTCCGGTGGTCGTGGCGCCGGTGCGGCTCGCAACGCGGGGATCGCCGCGGCATCGACCGGACTGGTCTGGTTCGTCGATGCGGACTGCGTGGCGTTCCCCGACGCCCTCGACCATCTCCGNCCGCATCTGGAGGATCCGGGGGTCGCCGCCGCCGGTGGCACCTATGCGATCGCGCCGGAGGCGACGCTGCTCGAACGACTGATCCACGAGGAGATCCAGGTCCGGCACGACCGGATGCCCGACGACGTCGATTTTCTCGCGACCTTCGACGTCGTCTATCGGCGAAGCGTGCTGGATGCGGTCGGTGGCTTCGACGAACGGTATCTCAAGGGTCAGGATGCCGATCTCGCCTTCCGGGTCGNGGAGGCGGGCCATCGTCTTCGCTTCGATCGGCGGTCCCGAGTGCGCCACCACCATGCCGATCGACTCCTCCGCTACCTCAGGGTCCAACGGCAGCAGGGGTACTGGCGGGTGGCCCTTCATCTCGAACATCCGGGAAGGGGAGGCAACGCCTACAGCGGACCGATCGACCATCTTCAGCCGTTCGTGGCCGCCGCGTTCGTGCCGAGTCTGCTGGCGATCGCCTGGCCGCCGTGGGGTGCGGTCGTGCCCGCGACGATGCTGCTGNTCCTCGTCCTGATGCAGCTGCCGATGACCCGCGCGATGGTGCGACGTGGTGGCTGGTCGATGGCCTGGTTCGTTCCGCTCGGAACGATCCGCGCGATCTGGCGTGCGATCGGACTCGTTCAAGGCGTGCTTGATCGCCTGCTTCGACGCGGCGCGATCGGCTCGGGAGGCATTCGGACATGACGTTGCTTCCACTCCTGTTCTGGACCATGCTCCTGCTGCCCGGGTATTCGGTCGCCCGTCGGTTCTTCCCCGAAGAACTGGAAGGCGGACTCCTTCCCGGCATCGCCGTTTCATGGATGAGCGGTTTCGCGGTGCTTGCGCCCCTGGTCGCGATCGGATANCTCGTCGAAGCGCCCATGGCGGTCGCGATGGTCCTGCTCGCCGGGTTCATCGGCTGGGGATTCATCGACGTGCTTCGAAGCGGCGCNTGGCGTGGCGTGGGACGCCTGCTGCTCGCGGCCCTGACCATCGAGGCGGCGCTGGTCGCGATCGAGCTGGTGTTTTCGGCTCGTCACGGTTCGATTCTCGCCGCCGACGCCCGGGTCCACCTGGCCCGCATCAGATTCCTCTTCGACCACGGATTGACGAATCTCGATCCCTTCGTGCAAGGGGGGAATCCGTATCCGATCTACCACACCAATCTTCATCACGCCCTCTTCGCCACCGGGGCGCGACTCGTCGCCACCGATCCGATCACGTTCTGGTTCGGCTCGCTGGCGGTCGCGAAACTCATGATCGCCAGCGGCATGGCCTATCTGGCATGGGCGGTGCTCGGGGGACGATGGGCGGCGTGGATCGCGGCGGTCATGGTGCTGGCGAACCGCGGGCCGGTCACCTTCTCGGTCTACCCGAACCAGCTCGCGCCGTGGTTCCTCCTGCCGGTCTTCGCGGGAGTGCTGGTCCGAACGCTTGCAGATGCATGGCGNGATCCCGAAAGATCGTGGTGGGCGAACCTTCCGAAGCTCGGTGGCGTCGCGCTGGTGATCGGCATGTTCCATCCGCTCTACGCCGGATTCGCGGTGGTGGTGGCGTCTCCGATGCTCCTCGGCGTCGGCGTCTGGCGATTGGTGCGAAGGCGGCCCGGCCGGGCGACCGCGTTCGCCGGCTGGCTCGTGATCGTGCTGTTCGCCATGCCCTTCCCGGTCGCGGGCAAGTTGATGACGGTTCCGGACCGAGCGGCGGCGGTGGAACCGGAGACGGTGCGTCGCCAGATCTCCGGTGGCCGGGCGGGCCTGGACATCGACGATCGCCGCGGGATCGAGGAGGGGGATGCGTCATCCACGGCGCGAGCGAACCCGGAGGCACCGACGAGGGGGCTTCGGGCCGCGCGACTGCTGAAGGCGCCCGACGGCTGGATGAACATGACGTGGGGAGACACCACCTGGATCTCCCGCACGCCCGGCCGGGGTTTCACCGGCGCCTACCAGCGTGGAAGGATCAAGGCGTGGCGGGTGCTGGTCGTGCTGTTCTGCGGGGGCCTCGCGATCATGCTGGCGGGCCGCCGGGAGGTCCTCTACCTCCTCGCCGCGATCGGCGTGGTGCAGGCGGTGGTGCTGGTGCCGCCGGTCGCGACGGCCGCGGTCCGCTTCCTCGGAGCGCACTGGATGCTCGAACGCTTCGAGACCCTCGCATTCGTGTTCTTCGTCCCACTCTCCGTGCCGGCCATCGCCGCCGCGATCGAACCGGCCTGCCAGCGTCGCTTCGAGAAGCGACGCTTCGGCGGCGTGTTCGATCGCGGCGTCCTCACCGTGCTGACCGGCGCGGGCCTGCTGGTCGGGATGGCGCACGCGACTCACCGCCGCCCCTACGACTGGGCGTACTACTGGAATCGGGTTTCCGCGCCGTTGCACTACCGGCATGGCCGCGAGTACCGCGGGCTGCTCCGGCTCCAGAGGTTCCTCGAGGAGAACATTCCCGCCGGTTCGGTGGTGGCGGTGGAGATGTTCACGGGCACCCGGCTCAAGATGCTCCACGACGTCGTGCTCGTCGCGAGCGAGCGGAGCAGCACCGGCGTCGTCGATGGTGGCAGGCGACGCATCGATCTGCAGCTGATGTTCGACTTCGACACCGATGAGGAGATCCGCGCCGCATTGTTCGAGAAGTACGGGGTCACCCACGTGGTCTCGAGGGGCGCCCCGAGGGCCTGGGTCGACTGGTGGGAGGCCGAAAGCGTCCGCAGGCGCGGCTACGTGGTGACGCGACTCGCGGACGAACTCGACGCCGAGGAACTCTGGCGGCGTGATCTGAAGCGGGGGATCAGGTTGATCCGGGCGAAACGATACGAGGAGGCGGTGGAGACGTTGCGGGGCCTCGTGGTGGACGATCCTCGGCTGGAGAAGGCGTGGTACCAGCTGGGGATCGCGTTGCGTGGTCGTCGGGACGCGGTGCTTTCGGCGGAGGCGTTCGCCCGAGCGGGCCAGCTCGATCCGGACGATCTGCGGTACCCGTTCATGGAGGGGCTCGCCGCGTTCGACGCCGAGCGATACTCGACGGCCCTCGCCGCCTTCGAGCGGGCGCATCGGCTGTCCCTGGCGCAGGACGACACGGGACAGGCGGCGTCCACCATGCTCAACATCGGCAACACCTGGTACATGCTGGGCAACACCCTCGACGCCCTCGCCGCCTACGACGTCGCGATCGAACTCGATCCGGAGTACGAGAAGGCGATCCGATACCGGGAGACCGTCGCCGGAATGCTGGTCGAGGAGGCGACCACGGAATCCGAGGAGTCGCCTTCCGAGTCGAATCAATCCGACGTCGAGGAGGGGCGGCCCGCCCGGGACGACGACAACACACCTTCCGAGAGACCGATCCCATAGGCGATCCAGCTCCGACCTCGAACCCTCCACGCCTTGCCGCCGCCGACGCTGCCGGCGATCGCGGTCGTGACGCCGATCAGGATCCAGACCGGCGATTTCGCGAGCGTCGCCACCGTCGCGCGGAACGGGCCGTCGATGTCACGTCGAAGCGGGGCGACGCAACGGCCCACGGTCCGCATTCGTCGGATCAGCCAGCCGGCCGTCGTTCTCGAAGGTGGGACGTAGTCGATGACCTTCGCGTCCGCGGCCCACACGATCCGGGCACCGGTGCGGGCGAGTCGCTGGAAGAAGTGTCGATCCTCGCTCAGTCTGAGGAAGCCCTCGTCGAACCAGGCATCGAGCCGGTGCGGGAGCGTGGCGTCGAAGATGACGTTGTTGGTGAACGCCCAGGGCCGCATCGATCCCGTGGCGTGCTCGGGTTTGTCGAAGAAACGGCCGGCGATCACCCAGGCCGGTGGTTCCGCGTCGAAACGCGGGATCACCGGTCCGGTGACGATCTCGGCGGCGTAGGCACGCTTCACCCGCAGCATTTCGGACAGCCAGTCCGGCGTCGTCTCCTCGTCATCGTCGAGAAAGCCGATCAGACCGCCGGCGCCGGCCAGTTCGGTGGCTCGGCCGAGTCCGCGATTCCGCGGTGCCGCCACGCCGCGGCGCGGTTCGAGCAGGACTTCGACGGCGAGGCCGGTGGCGTCACGAACGGCTTCGGCCACGGACGCCGGTCGAGGGTCTTCGGGATCGTTGTTCACGACCACCACCTGGAGATCGATCGTTCCCGGTTCACGCGACGTCTGCGCGGCGAGGCTGCGGAGGATCCGGGCCAGGCCTTCGGGGCGATGAAGGGTCGAGATGCAGATCACCACGCGACTCACGTTGGGCAGGGCCTCCGACTGGCTTCAGGACGGTTCGTGACGCGGGGCATATTCCTCGTATCGGCGGCCTGCCAGACCGGCCATCAATCCTGCGGCCCGGCCGAAGTCCCACGCCGCCCGCGCGAGGGCGACCCGAGGGCGAGGGGCCGCGGCCACCAGGCGGAACAGGCCTCGGGCGGCGAACCTCGCGGCGCGGAGCAGGAGGGCCGCCGCCTTCCGGAATCCTGCGCCGCCCTCGGCTCGAGGGGTGTTGGTCCCCAGTCGATAGGAACGCCGAAACACCCAGCCGAGACGAATGCGTTCGATCGGATACCACTCCCAGGCGATGGCATCATCGGCCCAGACGATCCGGTGTCCGGCCTCCCCGACCCGGCGAAAGAAGTCCTTGTCGCTCCCGCCGTCGTGACGCATCGTCTCGTCGAACCGGAATCCGCCGGTTCGGATCACGTGGGCGTCGATCAGGGCGTTGTGGGTGAACGCCCACGGCCGGAGCGTGCCGGTGGGATAGTCCGGGGGTTGGAACACGCCGCTCGCCGCCGCCCAGGGCGGCGCATCCACGGGGAAACGAGGATTCGCCGGGCCGGTCACGACGGCGGCCCCCGTCCGGCGTCGCGTCCGGAGCAACGCGGCCAGCCACGCCGGATCGACCGTCTCGTCGTCGTCGAGGAACGCGATCGCATCGGTCCGAGGATTCACGAGCGCCATCTCGAGGGTTCGATTCCGGGCCGCGGGGATGCCGGGGTCCGGTTCGAAGGCGTGTCGCAGGCGGAGGCTGGTGGCGGGAGGCTGTTTTTCGGTGGGATCGTCGTTCTCGACCACGACGACCTCCACTTCGACGCCGTCGGGGACCGATATCAACTCCAGCGACCGCAGAAGCCGGGCAAGGCCTTCCGGACGGCGGCGCGTGATGATGCAGATCGTGACCCGCATGGAGGGCTCCGTTGACGACAGATTTCGAGACTACCACGATCCCCGTTCCGAGCGACAGCCCGCGCGTCTCGGTGGTGGTGGCGATGTTCGAGCGACTCGAGCGATCGGTGGCTTGTGCGAAGAGCCTCGCGTCCCAGTCGATCGATCGGGCCGAGATCATCTTCGTGGACGATGGATCCGAGGATGGCACGCCCGAGGCGGTGGAAGCGGTGGCGAGGTCCTCGAGGATCCCGATGCGGATCGTCCGGAATGCACGGAATCTCGGTGCCAACGCCAGTCGGAACCGCGGCGTGTCCCTCGCCTCGGCCCCGTTGGTCGCGTTTCTCGATTCCGATTGTGAAGCGGCGCCGGACTGGCTCGAACGCCTGATCGCGCCATTCGAGGCCGATCCGCGGCTCGGCGCGGGATCCGGCCTCGTGGAGGATGCCTGCGTCGGAAACGTCTGGGAACTGGCGTTCAGCGGGACGCACCGACTGCCCCGTTCCGGACCCTGCTCCCGAATCACCTCCTGCAATCTCTGCATCAGACGGGTGCTGATGCCCGCCGGCGCCTGGGACGAGACCCGACCGACGCGAAGCGATGGCGGTCGCCCCGACACCGCGATCTCGGCCCGCTGCGACGAGGAAGGATTGAATCTCGCGATCCGGTCCGCCGGCTGGGGCGTGGAGGCGATCCCGACCGCGCGGGTTCGGCACTTCCATCCGTACTCGCGGCGCAGTCTCCTGCGGCAGGCGTGGTTCGGAGGCTGTTCCGCCGCCGAGATCGTGCATCGTTACCGACTCGGACCGAGACGCGACCTGGCACCCATCGCCCTCGCCTGGCTGCTGCTCGCGCTGGTCCTGCTGCTCGGGCCGTTCACCACCTGGTGGCTCATGGTGCTTCCCGCCGCCATGGCGGGGCTCGCGGTCGCGGCGATCGCCGGGAACGAGCTGGTGAACAAGGGCAAGACGGTCGGTCGGCTGCTTCGGGCCGCGCCGGCGCTCTTCGTCTACTACCACGTCCGGCTCCTGGGATTCCTCTTCCGGCGATGGCAGCTCCGACTCGGTGGTGCGGGTGTGGAACGAGTCGATCCTGCGCAGCTCGCGATCGGGCTTCCATCACCCCCGGAGTCGCCCGCATGACCGGGGAGAAGTCGAACGATTTCGCCGGCCGGACGGCNCGCGGTGCTGCCGTCATGCTGCTCGCGCGAGGATTCGGTACCGCGATTTCGGTCGCCGCGATGGCGGTGATCGCCCGATTCGTGTCGCCGGAGGAGTTCGGCGTGGTGGCGATGGTGATCGCGATCCTCGGCATTGCGCGGGTGCTGGAGGAATTCGGCCTCGGTGACGCGGCCATCCAGGCCGAGCGGATCACGGAGGGGCAGGTGACGTCGCTCGCGATCGTCAACGTGGTCGCAGGCGTGTTGCTCNCGGCGGGATTCATGGCCTGTGGCCCGCTTCTGGTCGACTTCTACGATCGTCCCGAACTCCTTCCCATCTGCTTCGCCCTTGCGCCACTGTTCATCTTCGCTGGACTGGGATCCCAGCCACGGGCGATGATGCGGCGTGGTTTCCACTTTCGAGCGCTCGCGATCGCGCAGGCCGTCTCCCTCNCCGTCGCGGCGTTGACCGGCATGATCGCCGCGATCGCGGGCCTCGGTGCGTGGGCGATCGTCCTCCAGCACCTCGCCGGGGCGGCNGCGCTCACCGTCGCGAGCTGGATCGCCTCGGGTTGGCGACCGTGCCGGCCGGCACCGCTCGCGGCCATTCGGCCGTTGCTCGGTTACGGGATGAACCTCGGCGCGAGTCAGTTCATCAACGCCCTGACCCGGAACATCGATGACATCCTCATCGGGCGGTGGGTCGGACCCGCCGCCCTCGGTGCGTACGGTCGAGCCTTCCAGTTGATGTCGCTTCCGTCCACGCAGTTGAACCAACCCCTGAGCAGCGCGGTCGTGCCGGCGTTGAGTCGGCTGCAAAGGGATCCCGATCGATACCGTCGGCTCTACCGCTCCAGCGTGGAGGTCATCGCGAGCCTCGCCTTCCCACTCGCGGTGTTCACCGGCGTCGCGGCACCCGCGATGGTCGGGANCCTGCTCGGCCCCGACTGGANCGANTCGGTACCACTGCTCCGGGCGCTGACGCCGGCCGGGTTGATCGTCTCCATGAACGTGGCCACCGGCTGGGTGTACCTCTCGCTGGGACGAACCGATCGGCAGCTTCGATGGCGTCTGGTCGGATCGGCGGCGGCGATCGCCGGGATGATCGTCGGTCTTCAGTGGGGGGCTCTGGGCGTCGCGATCGGATTGAGTTCGGCCAGGGTCGTGATGCGGATCCCCGCGATGATCTACTGCTTCCACGGGACACCCTTGAGACTGCTCGACGTCGGCGAGGTGATCTGGCGGTCGGTGCTCGCGTCGGTGGCGGGCGGCCTGGCGGCATGGTGCTTCGATCCGGAGACGCTGGCGGACGGATTCCGGCTGCTGATCCAGTTCGGGATCTTCGCCGTCACCTGGTTGATCGGCGTGGCTGTGGGCGGCGGCGCACATGGGCGGCGTGTGTGGGCGGCGACGGTGCGTGTAAGCAGCGTCGGCGTGTGTGGGTGATGTTCGGAATTGTTCTGGCCGAGAGTCAACGCGTGTGGGCGTCACGTGTGAGCGGCGTACGTGGGCAGGAAGAGCTGCCGCTGCGAGCGGTTGGAGCGCCGCGCGCCGTAGAGCGTGAGCAGCTGCACCG